>JAIFLN010000002.1 GCA_020049045.1 Spirochaetota bacterium
TTGTCGGTGCTGAACTCGTAGGCGGTTCCGCGGTGCAGGTACTGAAAGGTGATCGAGCCGTCGGCGTTTTTCCAAGCCTTGGGCAGGTCCATAGCGTACTGAGACTCAGGAGAGACAGGGTACTTCACCAGCGACTGGAACCCGCCAGGCATGGTCGAGGCACCCTTGACGTCAGGCCGGTACATGTTCCACATCTTGGTGCCTTCGAGCTTGCTGGCACCAGTAATCACATCCACCTGATCCTTAGCAACCGAAACCAATTTGCCCGTAAAGGTCAGATAGCTGCCAGCGACATCCTTGCCCGGTCAGGTCGGCGGCGCACGCTCCGGCGGTCAAAACCACCGAAGCAACAAACAGAAACAGAATCTTCTTCATGAGATCCTCCATGGGCGCCAATGCTCACCACAAATAACGATATGGTCAAGTCCAGTAAATGATGATAAACCTATGATCGAGGAGAACTCATGAACCATCCGTTTCTTTCACTGGCCTTGGTTTTTGTCTCTGCGGGTCTGGCAGCCCAGAACCCCGTTCCCCGGTTTACCTACGAAAACCGTTCCGGAACCGCCGGAAACACCCTGACCGTCGAAGGCAAGTCCTTTGGTCCTTATAAAGATATCTATTCCATGACTCCCTCTACCTCGGCTATGACAGGACTCTTTCTCGTGACAAAGCGAGACAAGACCTATATCGTCGCCCAGGGAAAAGAAACGGGACCGTTGGGCCAAAATTACGAACCCGACCAAAGCGCCATCTCCGATGATGGAAAATTCTCGTTCGTTTCTGCTGTCGCTTACTATGAGGATGAAAGAGAGACCACCGACACCCAGCTCTGGGTCAATGGAAAGCTCTACGGGCCGTTTTTCAGCCTCCAGCTCGTCGACTATGCCGAAACAGGCGGGTTCTGGATGGCCACCGTCGGTTTGGGGGACGACCAGTACGGTCTGCTGCTCAACGGAAACTTTCTCGGGCCCTTTGTTTCGGTGGAACACACCTGGATTTCACCCGATGGAAAGAACTGGGGTTATGCGACCACTGATGCAAACGGTATCACCACCGTGGTGACTGCCGATAAAACCTATGAAGATGTGATGGATTTCAACTTCAATATGATGTACCCACGAGAACCCCACTGGGGCTTCGGCATCAAGTTGACAGAGGACGAAGAGCTGATCGTGGTTGACGGAAAAACTTACGCAGGCTACCTCGGTTTCTCCGGACTTTACACCACCTACTCTGGACGGCACTGGGGCTTTGAGGCCCAGAAACACACCGACACCGGCGATTCTTCGTTTGTCATAATCAACGGCAAAGAATACGCGGGAGAGGGCTTGGGAACCTCCTACCTGGGCAACAAAGAGTCGTTTACGTGGACCCTCCGTGACGGCAACAAAGCCACGGTCCAGATTCTGACCCTACCATGAACCGGTCCCAATCCCTGCCGGGAATTCTGCTGCTCTGGACCTGTTTTTCGGCGTGGGCCCAACCCGTCCAAGGTCCCCAGACCCGGCTGACCTATGAAGACCGCTCCGGCACCACCGGTCACACCCTGATTCTGGAAGGCAAATCGTACGGTCCCTACAAAGACATTGCTGCGGCAGTGTATTCCACCTCCGGGACGGCGGCGGCCTTTGTTGTCGTCAAACGCAACAGGCTCTGGATTTTAGCCCAGGGCAAGGAGACTGGTCCCCTGCCCGCGGGCTTTGAGCTCGACAGGCTTCAGATCGCCGACGACGGTAAGGTGTGGGTTTTGACGGCCACGAGGGCCAGCACTCTGGAGGACGAACCGCCGGAAACCCTGCTGTGGGTCAACGGAAAGAGCTATGGGCCTTACCCGGAGCTGACCACGGTGGAGTATGCAGAAACCGGGGGTGCCTGGTTGGCTGCCGTACGCAGTGCCCCGGAAGAAGCCGGTGTCCTGATTTCGGGAAAGGCAGCGGGGCCGTTCTACACCGTGGACCACGCCTGGCTGCTTCCCGATGGAAAAGGCTGGGGCTACGTCGTGTCGGATTCCGACGGTAAAGTCAGTGTGGTGACTTCAGAAAAAACCTGGCCTGACATTGTGGGCGGCAACTTTGCCGCCCTCTACCCACGGGAACCCCACTGGGGCTACTCCTTGAGAATCGGGGACGAGGAAGAATGGATTTTTGTGGATGGGCAGACTTACAGCGGATACTTGAACTTTCAGGGCCTGCTTCTCACCCCTAGCGGCGGGCATTGGGCCTTCGAAGCCGAAAAACTCTCCGATGCCGGAGACTCGGCTGTTGTGGTGGTCGACGGCCGAGAGTACCCAGGTGAGAACCTTGTCTGGAGCCGCCTGGGCACCCACGAATCGTACACCTGGACCGTCCGCGAGGGCGGCAAAATCAGCGTCCAGACCCTCAAACTCCCTTGATCTTGGGGGTGTACTCCAAGGCCGCTTCCAGCAGCAGGGGCTTGGAGTAGTAGTACCCCTGAATTTGGTCGCAGCCAATCTCAGCAAGGAACTGCTTCTGCTCGGCGTATTCCACTCCCTCAGCCACGACCTTCATATCAAAGGATTGGGCCATTTGAAGGATGGCCCTCACCAGCTTGGAGTTCTTTGCATCACCGGGAATACCGTCGATAAAGCGTTTGTCCACCTTCAGAACCTCGGCTTCAAAGTTCTGCAGGTACCCCAGGTTGGAGTACCCCGTTCCGAAGTCGTCGATGGAAAAGGTGACACCCAAGGTCCGCAAACGACGGAAGTGCTGGGTAATGGCCGGATCAAGAACCATCAGAATGCCCTCGGTGATCTCAAGCTCCAGATAGTGGGCTAGGCGGGTGGACTCACATTCCTGGTAAATGCTCTCGAGGAACCGGGGCGTCAGCAGCCCGGGCGAAAGGTTGATGCTGACCCGGAAGTCCCGCCGCCCCCGCTCCAGCAACCCCATCACCAGGCCGAGAGTCTGTTTTAGAGTCCTGGTAGTCAGGGCCTCGATCAGACCATATTGCTCAGCCAGGGGAATGAATTCTGCAGGAGAGATCGGGCCGAGACTGGCACTGTTCCAGCGGGCCAGCGCTTCAAAGCCAGACAGAGACTCATCAGAAAGCCTGACCTTGGGCTGAAACATCGTGAAGACTTCAGAGTTGTGAACCGCTTGGGCCAAGGCTTCCTTGATCTGCTCCCTTCGGACAGATTCTTGATAGGCTTTGGGATTGAAGGGGTGGAATTGGCCCAAACCAGTTTGCGCACGGGTATGGAGGAGGTTGAGAAGATTTCGGACCAGCTGGGCGGGTGAGTCGCTGTCATCGGGGAAGAGAGTAAACCCACCGCGAAATCCAAGCGGATGCCCCAAGGAGACTTTTCTGTTCTCCTCCGTCAAAAGTTCCTGTATAAGCCCCTGAAAGGGACCTTGCTCGGGGCGGGTTCCCGGTGGAATGGTCAGTGAAAACAAAAAAGTGCTGCCCTCAATGCGGTACAGCTGGGCTAAACCCTCGGGTGGGCGGAACTGGGGCTTCTCCTCGATTCCTACTTTGAGACCTTCCGCACAGCCACGGGCTACCCGCTGCACCATTTGGGTGGTGTACTCCAGCCCCTGCGACTCATTGAGTCCATCCAGGCCCTCGAGGCGCATTCCCGCCAGCACAAATTTGTAACCGGCAGGCAGGTTTTCCTGCCTCCATGCTGCAATGTCTTTTTCCAGTTTTCTTGCGTTGGGCAGATCCGTATCGACATCGTAAAAGGCAATGCGGCTCAGTGTTTCCGCCGCCTTGCGGGCCTGCCCGGTCAGAGTGGCGGCAATCTGATTGTTGAGGAACACAAAAAAGGTCACAGTGGGAATGGCAAAGTAAAGAATCTGCGTCATGTATTTTACCTCCTCCTCCGAGCTGAGGACGAGGTAAAAGTAGCGGCTGGGATCATACGAGAAGAGAAAGAAGGTCAGCGCAAGCAGACCCAGACCAAACAGGGCAGTTATCCACTGACTCTTGGAAAAAAACCCGACCATCAACACGAAAAGGGGAGAAATCAACAATAAAGAACCCTGGCCTAGGACAATGTTGCCCCCGGAACCAGTGAGTACGGCCATAGAAATCACAAAATGGAAGATGGTGCTGCTCAAGGCGAGGGGAAACAGCCAGGAAGAATCCGCCTTCATTTTCAAGGTGACCATCAAAGCCAGAACCGAAAAGAACAATCCAATTAACCGCAATACCAGGACAAGCCCGAGATTGGGGTACTGAAGTTGATCGGGCAGGTGCTGACTGACCACTGCTGTTGTGTACAGAACCACAAAAAGCATACAAAGGCCCAGAAACGTCCGGTGCAAGACTCTCCACTCAAAGGAGTCGGGTATGGGGTTCATTAACCACCTCCACCTCTTTGATGACAGCACGCTTCTGCATCGGTGCAAATCCCCCGTTTGGGGGATAGTCCGCAATTCAGGATTCGGTTGATGCTTCCAAAATCAGTCGTATCAAATCAACACGGTTTGTGATGTCTAACTTTTCGTAAATATGGGCCAAATGGGTTTTCACGGTTTCTTCCGAAATAAACAGTTCTCTGGCGATATTCGCCCGCGTCTTGCCGTCCAGTACGCAAGTAGTGATTTCCTTTTCCCGCTTTGTCAGACCCAAGATTTCCACCCGGTCCTTGCGCTGACTTGCCGAAAGCCCTTGCAAACTGTCACCACTGCGATCACGAAGCATCACAGCCTGATAGTCCGGCCCCAAGGACGGCACAGCGACCTCTCGCAGGCTGAAAGGAATCTGCGTGAGAAGCGACAGTACCTCAGTCAACGGGCGGTTCTGAACCTGTTCCAGACGCAGACCTGTCAGCTCCAGAAAGGCCCGGTTGAACTCGACCACAACACCCTGCCGGACAATGACGACAGCCTCAAAGGTCAGGTCGGCAAGGATTTGCTTGAACCGCAAGGATTCCGAGGCCGCTTCCCGGTGAAACCGCTCGGTGGCCATCATCCGGTTCATGGTCAACAGAAGAAAGGTCCCGGCCAAAAACATGGACACCAGCGAAAAGGCGATCACATGGGGAACCGGATGAGGAAAGGTCTTGTAAGTGTACAGAAGCACCAGATTGAAGCAAACCGTGAGCGCGGGTATTCCCAGTTTGGCGGCTGTTGGCGCGGGCAGAATCAGCAGGCTGAAAGCCAGCCCGTTAAGGGTTCCCAAATACATAGCCGAAAAGTCCCGGGGCAAAAGAAGCTGCAAAGCCATATCTCCCAAACAGAACAGGACGAGTATGACCACCGCCAGACTGTGGTAGACCCTCAGTGGCCAGTCACGGTGGAAGGCCCACCCGAGAAGCACAAACAGACCAAGTTCCAACAGAAAATTCATCCAGATCAGAATCGGTATGGTGCCAGGAAGCGGCAGGTCGGAAACAAAGACGGTGAATCCCACCAAGCCAAAAATGGCAATCAATACCAATGGTAGGGAAAGGCGTGCCATGACAGGGTAGCGTTGACCAACGGTTTCTGACATTAAAATTAGAATACACCCAAACCAAGGAGAGTTGAACATGGCAAATTGGCTGAGCCTTTATGAGAAGGCCGACTACGAGGTTCGAATCAAGGCACGGCTTTTGTCCTTGGTTTTATGGATTATGATTGGGGTTTACGCTGTTTTCTGTGGACTGTTTGCGGTGTTCAACACCTTCAACGTGGCTTTTGCTGTCTTCCTGGCAAGCCTTCTGGGACTGATTCCTCCACTGGTGTACCTGCGGAGTGGCCGCTATGATCTGAGCACCCAAATTGCAACACCTTTGCTGCTGTTTGGAATGTGGCTGGGCAATGTCACCAATGATTATACAGGAGACCAGACCATTGCCGTAGCAGCGCTCGGTTATGCAGCCATGTTCCTGGTTATGACACTGTTTCTGCGGGGAAAAAACCTTCTCCTGGGTTCTGCCATCTCCATTTTTGTTTTGTTTCTGATTCAGATCGGCCTCTCCTATACAGACATTGAAGCCACAAAGGCCAACCTCACTTCGGTGGCCGCCGGCCCCACCATCTTTCTACTGGTGATTTTGGTGTTGGGTATCACCATCCAGCGGGTGTTTCTAACGGTATCCAACGATCTGTTTTCGGAATTGGAGCGGATTGCCGAGGCCCGCCGAAAAAATCAGGCGGTGGTGACCAAGGTCGCAGCCAGCCTGGATCAGAGCGACGCCCTGATGGCCAACTCAACGGAAACCGCAGCCTCAACGGTCGAAATCGAACAAAATGTCCGGCATATCAAGGAGCGGATTCTCAACCTTGACCAAAGTTTTGGAAATACGGGCAAATCCCTGGAAGCCATCAGCCGGAACCTCGAGACACTCACAGACCTGATTCAGAAACAGACCGCCATTGCGGGGACGTCCTCTTCGGCTGTTGAGCAGATGGTGGCCTCTATACAGAATGTTTCGGGAATCATTGAGAAGCGCGAAGCCGAAGTGCAAGCCCTTGATCAGACCTCACGGGATGGCCAGACCGCGATGGAAGAGACCGTGGAGTCGTTCAAATCGGTGGTCCTGCAGATCGACAGCATCAAGGAAATGACCCTGATCATCAAAAAAATCGCATCCCAAACGAACCTTCTGGCCATGAATGCCGCCATTGAGGCAGCCCACGCCGGTGATGCCGGACGCGGCTTCTCGGTGGTAGCCGACGAAATCCGCAAGTTGGCTGAGTCCAGCACTCAGAGTGCCGGGTCCATCGACCAGAATCTCAAAATTCTTATGGACTCGCTGAAGGGAACCGGATCAAGGGTCGATGCCTCGGGAAAAGCCTTCGAAAAGGTCAGGCTCAACGTGGAACTGGTTTCCAATGCCATGCACGAAATCGCTGCCAGCACGCTGGAAATGAACGCTGGAACCGATGAAATTCTCCGTTCCACCGGCCAGCTGAGCACAGCAACGCAGGGGGTAGAAACCAGTGTGGATGAGGTGACCAACGCCTACCGCCAAATTCTGGAAGACATCCGAAAGGTCAGTGAGGTCATCACGGAAATTGCCTCCGGGATGGAAGAAATTGGAACCGGCACTACGGATATCCGGCAGGCTGTGGCTGAGATCAGCCGTTTGGCAGAAAGTCTGAAGGAACAGACCGCCGAGTTGAACCAGGCGGCGGCCGATTCCGGACAGACCTGAGCCTTAGCTGCGGGATAAAGTATCGATCGTCGCCAGTTCTTCCTTAGTCAGGGTGAACTGGAGGGCTCCGGCAGCTTCCTGGGCGTGTTTGACCTTGGTGGCACCGGGAATGGCCACAACGGTATCGCCGTGAAAGCGCACCAGCCAGTTCAAAGCTACCTGGCTGGCACTGGCGTTGTGCTTTTTGGCTGTCTCCTGTAGAAAGCGGACCAGCGCCTCGGTCTTTTTGAGGCCTTCGGGGTTCAGACCCGAATACTGACGGCGCATAAAGCTGGCAGCTTTCAGAGCCGCAGGGTCGTCGTGGAAACGGCCCGACAGCAGTCCCTGGGCCAACGGTGAATACGCGATGATAGTGATTCCCAGTTCTTTGGCCACCGCCAACGTGCCATCGGCCTCGATGGATCGGTCAACCAGGCTGTAGCGAACCTGGTTTGACGCCAGGACCTGGCCCTCTTCCTTCAGAACGCGGTGAAAAGCCCGCATGGCTTCGCCGCGGAAATTGCTGATGCCGACAGACCGGACCTTATGGTCCTTCAGGAGCCCGGCCAGTGCCAGCGCCTGCTTTTCAATGGAGGAAAGGGAAATGGGCTGGTGGATCTGCAAAAGGTCGATGGGGTAAGGGGACAAAGCCGCCTGACGGGCGGGGAAGGTTTTACCGATCGAGGCGGCCGTCCGCAGCGCCGGCCACCACTTGGTGGCAATGACGACCTCACCGGGCTTCACAGCACGGCGGACCAAGGCACCGGCCAGCGCCCTTTCAGAGTTGCCTCCCCCGTAAACTTCGGCAGTGTCAAACCAGTTGATGCCACCCTCGAGGGCGGCTTTGACGATGTCGTCCATCACCTGAGTTTCGAGAACCGGCCAGAACTTCGACACCAAACCCCTGCCCTGGCTGAACTGCCAGCAACCCAGGCCAAGGGGGGTAATCTTCACGTCGCTTTTTCCAAGTGTCCTGAGTTCCATGGGAACCTCCGGGTCTCAAGATACTACTGAGGCTTGCGAACCGGCCACACCTGGGCCAAAACCATTCCTGCCAGCATCAGAGCGCAGCCCAGAATTTCCCGAGGTCCCAGGGTTTCGCCCAGCAGCAAACCCCCGCCAAAAGCCGCAAACACGGTTTCGAGGCTGAGGATGAGCGCTGCTGGACCCGGTGCGACGCCCCGCTGGCCCACCACCTGCAGAGTGTAGGCAATTCCCACCGAACCGAACCCGGCGTACAGTAACGGAACCAGGCCACCCTGAAGCCCGGCCCAGGTGAAGGTCTCCAACGGCACTGCCACGCCCAAACTGAGCAGCGAGCAGACGCCAAACTGGATCACCGATAATTTCAACGGATCAAGGTTGGGCACAAACCGATCAATGACCAGAATATGGAGCGCCCAAAACACCGCACCGATCAGTTGAAGTCCGTCACCAAACCCCATGGTGAACTCGGCTGTGATGCTCAGAAAGTAGAGGCCGACCAAGCCCAGGACAGCGCCGATCCAGACGCCCAGCGTGGGGTGGCGCTTGATGAACACACCGAACACGGGAACCAGCAGAATGTAAAATCCTGTTAAAAAGGCGGCTTTACCGGCTGTGGTCCAGTTCAAACCGATCTGTTGCAGGCTGGCGGCAATAAAAAGGATGACTCCGGCCAACAGGCCAGGCAGCAGCGCCGCCTTCCATCCCGCCTGCTCCTTGGTGAGACTCGAGGACTTGAACAGAAAGGTCAGGGGAATGAGGGAAAGGCCGCCCAAGGCGAATCGCAGACTGTTGAAGGTGAAGGCTCCCATATGGTCAAGGCTGACCCGTTGGGCGACAAAGGCAATGCCCCAGATAAAGGCAGTTGCGAGAAGGGCGAGGGAAGAACGGACGGGATGGGAAGAAATGATGGACTCCTTGACAGACGTAGACTTTACCGAGAGCGCCCAGGCTTGCCAATAGGGACTTGTTGGCCTTTACTTTCCTGAGTAAATTGGTAAGATATTGAGATCCGGGAGGTCTGCATGCATTTCCGCCTGACGATCAAGATTGCCCTTGGAATTGCGGCCATCGTCTTTGTCAACTTGTTGGGTTATGGTTTCTTTTTTGTCGTCAACCTCCAGACAGTGGGTGAACTGACCGCGCGGGAGGCCTTTCAACAAAAACTGGACGGCGACCTGACAATCTTTGGTCAAAGAGTCGAGGAAGCTTATGGCAAACTCTCGCTTCAAGATCTCAAACTGGTGGGAGAAAAGGGGGAATCCCTCGAGAATCAGTTTGCCATTGTCGACAGAATGGAAGCCGAGCTGCACGTTCAGGCAACCATTTTCCAAAAGGATGACAAAGACTTCCGCCGGATTTCGACCAGCATACGAACGGCCGAAGGCGAACGTGCCATAGGGACCTTTTTGGGGACAGACAGCAAAGCCTATCCTTCGATCAGCCGGGGTGAGGACTATCATGGCGAGGCGAATATTTTGGGGGAGCCCTATGTGACAACCTATCATCCCCTCAAGGATGACGCGGGCACAACCATCGCAGTTCTGTTTCTTGGTGTCTCCAAAAAAACCATTGGAGGGATCATTGAGGCTCAGTCCCAGTCCAGTCTCTTCAATCTGGTTTGGATTTCCCTGATTTTCGCCGTTGCTATGGTCACCGCCGGTGTTCTTGTCTTTCAGCGTCTGCTGGTTCGGCCCATCCGTGAAGTTTCAGGAACTCTGGGGATGATTGCCCAGGGGCAGGGAGACCTGACCCTGCGGGTGATGAAGCGGACGCATGATGAAATTGGCGATCTGGCGGAAAACTTCAACCGCTTCAGCAGCCAGATGGCCGATATGGTGCGCAGCCTTTTCAAAGTCGTCGCCTCTTCCGAGGTTCAAGGGACCGAGCTGGCCACCAGTTCTGAGGAACTTTCCGCCACCATGGTTCAGGTCTCAGCCAATATGACCAGTCTGGCCAAACGGACCCAAACCTTGTTTGTTGAAGTCGGAGCCGCCTTCCAGGCCGTGCAGGGAATTGAAACCCAGAGTCAAAAGGCTTCTCGGATTGTGGAGGACCAGGCGGCGGCCATCCAAGAGACCTCCCAGGCCATCCACTCCCTGGTTCAGAAGCTTCTGGTGGTTTCGAACGAAATCACCTTGAGGAGAAACCAGATGGTTGAGCTTGATGAAAGTGCCCGTTCGGGCGGTGCCCAAATGGAAAAAACCAATCAAGCCATGGAAAAGATCTCGAAGTCAGCGGTCGGCATCAACGAAATGATTGCGATCATCAACTCTGTTGCCATTCAGACCAACCTTCTGGCTATGAACGCCGCCATCGAAGCAGCCCACGCCGGTCAGCATGGCCGTGGCTTCTCGGTTGTCGCCAATGAAATTCGAAAACTGGCCGAGGCGACGGCTGCCAACGCCAAAGGCATTGAAGGGTCCTTGAAAGAAATCACAGGCCAGATTGACTCTGCCGCCGTTCTTGCCCGAGGTACCGAGGCCTCCATCCGACAGATCCTTCAGGGAATAGGATCGGTTTCTTCAAGTCTCGACAGCGCTTCCAAAGAGCTGACTCAGTTCTCGAGCGAAGGTCAAACCGTGGAATCGCAGCTTTCAGCAATGAACGGGCTGACCCAGGAGGTTTTGACAGCTTCGGGGCTTGTTCTGGCCGGAAGCGGACAGATCAAAGCTTCCATGGAAGAGATCGAGAATTTGGCTCAGGAGAACAAGGAAGGCATCGAAGAGATGAATGCCGGCATAAGGGAAGGCTCGGAAGCCACCCACAATCTGGCCCTGCTGGGGGACAGCAACGCCCAGAGCATCCGGGAACTGGACCGGTTGATCTCGGGCTTCAAAATTGCACCCTGAAGCACAGCGTTCACCTTTACAGCCCTCGATTGGCTGACTATGGTGGGGGGCGTAGGAGTGCCTCATTGAGCTCAGTTCCACCCGCTTCCAGGCGTTTGAGCCTGTTGGAGCCCATCATTGCCCTCACCGTTTGCCTCATGCTGGTCAGCAACATCATTTCACAGAAGTTTTTTGCGGTTTCCCTTTTAGGACTACCGGTCACCACCGATGTCGGCACCCTTCTGCTGTTCCCTTTCACCTACATCCTGTCCGATATTCTGACTGAGGTGTACGGCTACGGTACCTCGCGCCGGGTGGTCTGGTACGCTTTCGGGGCCAATGTCTTGGCCGCCCTGATGTTCACCGCTGCCGTCGCTTTGCCCGCAAGCCCCGATTTCGCCAACCAGAATGCCTTCGCTGCGGTCTTGGGTCAGGTTCCCGGTTTGGTGGTGGCGTCACTGGCCGGTGCCTGGTTCGGTAGTTTCGCCAACGACAGTACGTTGGCCGCCCTGAAGGTCTGGATGGTGAAGTGGGACCCCCAGCACCGCTGGTTGCCCCTGCGCACCATCGGGTCGACCCTTTTGGGCGAACTGATCGACACCACCCTTTTTGTCGGCATTGCGGTTCTTTTTGGAGTCTTCCCCGCCGAGGCTCTGGTCAGCCTGATCATCAGTCAATGGGTACTGAAAACTTTGGTGGAAATCGTTTTCACGCCTCTGACGGTGGTGGTTATTCGAGCCCTCAAACGCCACGAGGCCCTCGATATGGTAGGCACCGAGTCTTGGAACCCCTTTGCCTTCCATAAGGACGGCGGGGAGAACCGGTACCGGTAACCAGGGGGCACCTTGTCTTGTCTTCAGGAATTGGTTACTTTGCTGGTCGTGAATTCCCAGGAGGACACCCTTGAAAATTCCCCGATGCATGAGCACGCAGCATCCTGACAACGTCAATGTTCCCTTTTTCTCCAAGGGACAGAAGATCGGCGGTGAAGATGAGATCAAGGAAGCGTACTACACCTTCAGCCACCTGGGCATTGATGAGCAGATGTGGGACGTGGAAGGAAAAGAGGTGGACAACTACGTGGTCAAGAAGCTTCTGACCACCTACGAGCATTTCTTCCGCGAGAACCTTTTGGGCGAAGATGTCCGTCTCACCCTGCGTGTGCCCAACCCGGTCGAAGAACGCGCTGAAGCCAAAATCCTGCTCGAAACACTCGAGTCCATTCCCCGCAGTTTCGATGCCAGCGCTCTTTTTTACGGCGAGGACAGGGCTCCCATTTTCGAGGTGATTCTGCCCATGACGGACAGCGCTCCGAGCATCGACCATATTTACCGCTATTACAAAGATTTCATTGTCGGCCGCCAAAACCAGGTGTTCAAAAAAGGCGGCATCACTATAGGTCAATGGATCGGTCAGTTCAAACCGGCGACCATCAATGTCATTCCGCTGATGGAAGACCTGTACCACCAGCTGGCCGCCGATACCATTGTCCGCGAATACCTTTCTGACAAACCGGCCCCTGACGGTGGCCAGCGGGTGTTCCTGGCCCGTTCTGATCCTGCCATGAACTATGGAACCTTCGGTGCCGTCGTCAGCAACAAGGTGGCGCTGATGCGCCTTCAGAAACTGTCGGCTGAAATGGGCGTCGAACTGCACCCCATTCTGGGAGCCGGTTCTGCTCCTTTCCGGGGCAATCTCAACCCCAGGACTGTCCGTCGGTTTTCCCGCGAGTACCCCTCGGTAGAAACCTTCACCCTGCAGTCTGCCTTCAAGTATGACTATCCGCTTGATGAAATTCGTGAGGCGGTACACTTTCTGCGCAATGACTACAAGCCCGGCCGGGCCATGATTTTTGATGCCGAAAGCGCGTTGGCACTAGCCGAGCCCTACACGGTCGAGTACAAGAAGCAGGTCATGGCGCTGGCACCCGTGGTCAACAAAATGGCACCGTATATCCCCAAGCGGCGTGACCGCAAGCTGCACACGGGCCTGTTTGGATACGCCCGCAGCCTCGACGGTGTTACACTTCCCCGGGCCATCACCTTCACAGCCGCCCTGTATAGTCTGGGCCTCCCCCCCGAATTGCTGGGCCTCACAGCGTTCCAACCAGCCACTTACCACCGTGCCCGGGAGATCTACTATTTCTTTGAAGAAGATCTGCGGGATGCTCTGCGGGGTCTGAATCCCGACAGTCCATATCTGCCCGAGGGTCTGCTGGACAAGCTCGAGGAACTGGGAATCCGCTACGAAATCGATCAGGAACAGAAGAGCCTGACGGACCAGATTCTTCGCTGCCTGAAAGAGGGAAAAACCGACAGGATTACCGAACTGGTGCTAATGGCGGGCCAAGCCCGCCGGTTCCTGGGCTGAACGGAAGGTCCTCGATGGATCTCAACATTCTCCTAGGAAATGTCCCTGTCCTCTTTTTCTTTTTGGGAGCCCTGGCAGCTTTCGTCAAATCGGATTTGGAAGTGCCACCTCCGCTGCCAAAACTCTTTGTTCTGTACCTACTGCTGGCCATAGGTTTTCGTGGCGGCGTGGAACTCAGCCATTCCCCGCTGACGGCCGAAGTCATAGGAACCATGCTTGCTGGAATCGGGGCTGCCACCTTGATTCCCTTGGTACTGTATTTTGCCCTTGTGAAATCCTTGGGGCCCGCCAACTCGGCAGCAGTGGCAGCCACCTATGGATCGGTCAGCGCGGTGACCTTCATCACAGCCTCCGGGTTTCTTGAGGCCCTGGGACAAACCCCTGGGGGCCACATGGTGGCGGTCACAGCTTTGGTTGAGACTCCGTCACTGCTCGTGGCGGTTTCCCTGGCAAGAAGGGGTCTGCGGGAGCGGCGGGAAGAGACTCTGTTCCATTGGAGAGAGTTTCTCAGGGATACGTTTTTCAACGGCTCAATTCTGCTGCTCATGGGTGCCCTTCTGATTGGTGTGATAGCAGGGGCCGCAAACTCCCGGGGAGCCGAGGATCTTCTTCCTTTTACAAAGGGTTGGTTATTTACTGGTGTCCTGTGCCTGTTTCTGCTTGATCTGGGAGTTTCGGCTGCCAAGCGGTTGAAAGAGATCCGGACAAGGGTGGTCTTTATGGTGGCAGGGGGGATTCTCATTCCCCTCGTCAACGCCGCCCTTGGCCTGGGACTGGCTCTCTTGGTGGGGATGTCAGCCCCCAACGCCTTCCTGTTCGTGGTCATTCTGGCCAGCGCTTCTTACATCGTTGTGCCGGCCGCCCTCAGGTATGCTATGCCCGAGGCGAACCCAGGGTTGTTTCTGCCCATGGCGCTGGCAGTCACCTTTCCCTTTAATGTGTTATTGGGTCTACCATTATACTGGGCTGTGATCGGATCCTTCTGGAGTTTGCCATGAAAACCGTCAAACGGATAGAAATCATCATTGAGCGCAATCAAAAAGACAAGGTGACCCAGTTGCTTGATCACCTTGGCTTGGAAGGATGGACAGTCATTGCGGTTGAAGAAGGCCAAGGTGACAGGGGTGCCAGGGCCAGCGGGGGGTTAGGTGGAACCGTGGAGAACTGCCTGGTATTGGTCGTGGTCCAGCCAGAGCGCTTGTCGCCAGTGTTGGAAGGACTGCGACCTCTCTTGGCCCGTTGGGGTGGGGTCTGCCTGGTCACAGATGCCCTTTGGCTAAAACACCCGAGTTAGCCTAAATCCCGTAGAGACAGTATACTTTTCCTATGCTCACTTCCTACGGTTCTCTCCCTTTGCGCCTGGTACCCAAAACTGTTCTCCTTCCAGCCTTATTTCTGTTTTGTGCGGGGTTGGGCGGTGCCAACAACCTGGTTGACGCTTTTGCCAACCATTACTTCTTCCAACCCGAGACCTGGTGGACGCCCTGGCTGAGTCTTTTGATCTTCAATCTCAGTTTGATCGTTTTCCTCCATCCCATCTTGCGTTTGGCAGCCTGCGGCGACCTTCCTCCGGCGGAAGTCGGCTGGTTGGCACGCGCGGCGCTCAGACGGTTTCGACACCTCCCCGGTTTCACTATTTTGTTGTCTATTGCGTTGCTGTTTACCGGCGACGCCCTGGCAATGCTTCGAGACACCCTTGCAGGAACAATGACTGCCTTTACCATGCTGAAGGTTCTGGTCAATCTCGGTTCCGGCCTTTTCCTCGGAGTGCTGATCCATTTTTTTCTCGAGAATTCTCTCTTCTACACCAAAAAACAGCTGCGCGCCCTGGCCCCTGACCTTCCCCTCCCCTACCATTCCCTTTACTTCAAAGTCTTTCTGGTATTGACCGCCATCACTGTCCATCTCGCCGTTCAAACCGTTGCCATTATTCCGACGTTCATTATGGTTGACCGACCGGCGCTGGCGGTTCCTGAGGCCCCCACCCCCAACCACAGCGGCACCATGCAGTGGTTGAAAAAGAACGCCGATGTTCTGTTCAACGCCTCACGGTACGGCGCTCAAGAAGTGCTCAACGTCTTCTTTTTCCAAATGGCGTTCTACTTGATTTTCATCGCTCTGATGCTTCGAGAAATCAAACTGCTGATCAAACGCCCCCTCGAAACGATTGGCGGTAGGCTGAAGGATCTCAACCGGGGCCGACCCGAAGACCTCTGTGCCATCGATGTGGTGCAGAACGATGAATTTGCCCAGGTTTTCCTCGAGATCAACCGCATGATCGAAACCCAGCAAAGCGCCCTTTCTGCTTCCCAGCAGCGGCTCTCGCATATTGTTGCGGGGGCGGCCGACCCCATCGTTGTCTTTGACGGGCAGGGTGTCATCCATGTGTTTAATCCGGCGGCCGAAGAATTTTTCGGTTACACCGGGGCCGAAGCCCAAGAGCTGCCGTTTTCAAAACTGGTCGATCTGCCCGAAGAAGTCGCGTGTGCTTGTGAAACCGATGCCCTGCCGCTGATCCATTACCTTCTGGAAGAAAGCTCCGCCCTTGCAAGGCACTATGGTCTTCATAAAGATGGAAGCCGAAAACCCTTCGAGTCGAACATCAGCACCACTCAGACCCCCGAAGGCTCCTTGTTCACGGCCATTTTGCGGGACATTTCCAATCAGCTGGCCGTCGAAGAAGCCTTGACCCGGGCCAAAGTCGAAGCCGAAAACGCCAACCGCATGAAGAGCGAATTTCTAGCCAACATGAGCCACGAGTTGCGCACCCCCCTGAACGCGGTCTTGGGGTTCACCCAGCTGCTCGACAACGACAAGAACCTGACAGACGGCCAGAGAGAAAAGATCCGCACCATTTCGCGAAGCGGTGAGCATCTTCTCGAACTCATCAACGATATCCTCGACATTTCGAAAATTGAGGCCGGCAAAATCGAGATGCATGAAACAGCCTTCGATCTTCCTACCTTTGTTGCCGACATCCGCGACATGTTCTTGCTCCGGGCCAAAAAGAAGGGTCTCAACCTCGATGTCGAAATTCTGGACGGGCTGCCGCAGTACGTTCGGGGAGACCTGGGCAAACTGCGCCAGGTTGTCATCAACCTGGTCGGCAACGCCATCAAATTCACGGCCGAAGGGGGCGTGGGACTGGTGGTGGGCCGCGACGGAGATAAAATCCGCTTTTCCGTCAACGATTCCGGGCGGGGTATTCCCGAATCCGAGCAAGAAGCCATCCTTCAACCCTTTGTCCAGTCGTCGCTGACCGATCACGAAGGAGGCACGGGCTTGGGCCTGGCAATCTCGAGCCGGTTTGTTGAGATGATGGGGGGAAAACTCCAGGTGGCCAGCGTCGTCGACCAGGGGAGCACCTTCAGTTTCGATGTGGCTTTGGTGGAAACCGATGAGCGGCCCGAAACCCCCGACCAGGAAATCAAGGCTGCCGCCGTCAAGGCGGGCACCTCGGTGCTGGCGCTGATTGTTGACGACAAACTGACCAACCGCCTCATTCTCAAGGAAATGCTGGAAGGCGCCGGCTTTACGACCATGGAGGCCGAAAACGGCCAACAGGCTTTGGAGCGCGCCCAGGAATACCATCCTCGTATTGTCTTTATGGACATCAAAATGCCTGTGCTCGACGGCTATGCCTCGGTGACCCGGCTCAAGGCCGACCCTCAGACTCGGGAAATTCCTGTTTTTGCTCTGACCGCCAGCGCTTTCAAGCACGATGAGCAAAAGATCAAGGAAGCCGGATTCAACGGCTTTTTGGCCAAACCGTTCAAACAGAGCGCGCTGTTCCGCCTTATCTACGACCACACCGACATTGAGCTGGAGTACGAAACAGGAGTCGTGGAATCTGAGGTGGCGGCCGGTCCGGTGGACTACAACCGAGTCCGGCAGCATCTGGGGAAAACGGGACTGGCGGCCCTGGAAGATCTGGCAATGATTAACGATTTTGCGGCGGTGCGCCGCCTGGCAGACGAGTGGGCCGCCGACCTGCCGGAGTTTGCACAGGTGCTGCGTTCCCTCGTTTCGAGCTTTGACGAAGCCGGCTTGCAGCGGGAAATCGATGCGCTGAAGCCCTTGCAGGAGACCACGGCATGAACCTACCCGTTTCACGAATCCTTATTGTCGACGATATTGAGGAAAACCTGAAAGTTCTCACTGAGACCCTGCAGGAGAGCGGCTACAATCCTTTGCAGGCCAAGAGCGGCGAGCGGGCCTTGCAGATTGCCGCCAAGGCAATCCCCGATCTGATTCTGCTCGATGTGAAAATGCCCGGCATGGACGGCTACGAGACCATTGCGGCGTTGAAGGCCAATCCGGTGACAGCCGACATACCTGTGATTTTTATTTCAGCCCTCGGGCAGATTGAGGATAAGGTCAAAGGCTTCCAATCGGGAGCCGTCGATTACGTGTCCAAGCCCTTCCAGAAAGAAGAGGTGCTGGCACGGGTGGGCACCCACCTCAAACTGCGGCAGACTCAGCGCGCGGTGGAAGCCGAACGGGAAAAGTCTGAAAAGCTTCTGCACAACATTCTGCCCCGCGCCGTGGCTCAGTCCCTTAAGGAGCACGGTTGCAGCGACCCCCAGCTGTTCCCCGAGGTGACGATTTTGTTTTCGGATCTGGTGGGGTTTACCGAGCTTTCGGCACAGCTGGACCCCAAGACACTGATTGCCGAGCTCAATGCGCTGTTCACGGCCTTTGACGCCATCATGGAGCGGCACGGCTGCGAACGGATCAAGACTGTGGGCGACGCGTACTTTGCCGCTTGTGGCATTCCCGAGCCCCGGGAAAACCATGCCTTGCGGATGGCTTCGGCGGCGCTGGACATGCGCGATTTTGTCGTCCAGCGGAAAAAGACGGCGGCCCTTTCATGGGATATGCGCATTGGCCTCCATTCCGGACCGGCGGTGGCCGGCATCGTCGGTACCCACAAATACATTTATGACGTCTTTGGCGACACCGTGAACACCGCCAGCCGCATGGAAAGCCTTAGTGAACCAATGAAAATCAACTTGTCTGATACCACCAGGTCTCTGATCAAGGACCGCATGGTGACCACGGCCCGTGAACCGGTTCCGGTCAAGGGAAAGGGCGAGATGCGGATGTGGTTTTTGGAAGGGCCGTCTTCCGGGCCATCCTAAGCTGTGACTCCTCCTGGGTGTATCGGCCCAGATCGGACAGCGCCACCCAGGCCAAAGCGTGGCTTTCCTCACTGACGGTCAGCGGGACGCTGTCGTCGGCTTCCACCAGAAATCTCAGGTCGTAGTGGTCGTGCTTTTCCTGCCCCGGCCGGGTTGGAATTTCGTGGATATCGAGATCAAACAACCCCGAAAACACGAGACGCAGGCCGGTCAGTCCAGACTCCTCGCGGGCTTCGCGCAGGGCCGCTTCGGTCCAGTCTTCGCCCTCATCGGTATGTCCACCCAACTGAACCCACTTGTGAAGCTTGGCGTGGTGGGTGAGCAGCACCTTGGACCTGTCCGGATTCACAATCCAGGTGCTGGCCGTGATGTGCCGGTGGGGATTGGACTTTCCTTGAAGCACCTCTCCCGAGGCCAGGAACTCACGGAAACGCGCCGTTACATTGGCTTCTTCCGGGTGGCGTAGGGCGTAATCGTCAAGAAGGCATCTCATGGTAAGAACAGGGTACGGCATTCCCGATACAGGGGCAACTCTTCCATTGTACCGACAAACGTCTTTGCCCAGGCCGCCACTGCCGCCAGGTCCAGTTTCAGCAGAGCCAAATCACCCGCCACCAGGTCCAGGGGGAGCGAACGGGTACCAAGCCGCAGGTTGGACGCCAGGAATCCGGCGACCGTCACCAGGGCTACCGTCTTGGCGTGGATCGACAGGCCCGGTGGATTCCCGTGCTGGCGGGCGACCTCGATGTAGAGTTCGGGAAAGTTCCAGCTGTCGAGAACCTGGGCCCCCACTTCCTTGTGGTTGGTCCCGAAACGCTTGTGCTCCAGCACTTCCAGGCGACCTGCGGTGCCGACACTGGTCCTTAGCGACTCATAGCCGACGGTGTCGGTGTAGTACAGCGCGGCCTGACCGATGTTGTGGAGCAGACCGGCCGTAAAGGCCTCTTCATCAAGGTTGGGAAGAGCGGCAAGCACCGCCAGGCCTTTGGCATGGAAGGCGGTGTTCAAAGATTGCCTCCAAAAACCTTGAAAAAAGGGCTGTCTGCGGTCTTTTTCAAAAAGGGAAGCCCCGACGACCAGAACCACCAGACTGCGAATGGTGTCGAACCCCAAAAAGGAAATGGCAGTCGAAAGCTGAGTCACCGCCCGAGGCCTCGAATAGAGCGCGGAATTGGCCACCTTCAGAACCTTGACCGTCAGGCCAGGGTCACCGCTGATTACCTGCTCCATTTCGGCGAAGGAAAAATCCTGGCCTTTTTCGAGCATCTTCATCAATTTGGCCGCCAGATCGGGCACAACAGGCATGGTCCGCAGGTACTCTGCAAAAGGTCGGGAGGGGTTTACCATACCTTGATTCTAAACCCCCAATCCCGATCCGTACACAGCCTCGACGCACTGACGGATATAGTCGGCCAAGCGGGGGTCGATTTTGTCGTAGGTAGCCTTGAACCGGGGGTCGTCGAGGTACATCCGGGACAGCCCGACCAGAATTTCCGGGGTCGGCGTGTAGAAAAACTCAATGCCCTGGCGCCAGCGGGCGACAACGGCGCGAGCGGCAGGCCCGGCAGGGTCGGTGCCGATCAGCGCGGCCCAGTCGTGGTTCAGTGTCTCGCCAGCTTCTTTCATGGCTTTCTTCTGCTCGGTGGTCAGGCTATTGTACCTCCGGTGCGATTCCCGGACCACCTTGGGGTCCCAGCGCTCCAGGGCCTCTTCGGCATAGTCCCGCTCCTGCGGGGTCAAATTCTGAAACAGTTCTTCATCACTCATCGTTGTTTCTCCTTTTTGTGCTGCGATGGTTTTATCCACGGTTTCGATCAGGCGCTCCAGGCGTTCCATGCGCCGCCGCAATGCCGCTTTGTGGTCTTCGAGAGCCTTTATCACCGAAAAGTCTTTTTTTTCCATCATCCGCTTGATGGACTCCAAATCCAGGCCCAGCTCGCGGTAGAAAAGAATTTGCTGTAACAGCAGCAAGGCCTCCTCCCCGTACCAGCGGTAGCCGTTGTCGCCGAGACGGGACGGCTTGAGAAGGTCAATGAAATCGTAGTGGTGCAGGGTCCTGGGGGTGACTCCCGCCAGTTCCGCAACTTGTCGTACCGTGTACATGGAGCAAAGGTAAACTATGACGTTACGTTAGAGTCAAGCGTGTTGTACAATTGTTTCATGACACCCGACGAACTGCCCGAGACCTACGTTCGCTGGTTCAAAGGAACACCCTATGAAGACACTGCCGACTCCCATCCGTGATGAACTAGCAGGGTTCTGGAACCTCGCCTCGGTGGAGGGCCGCGAGGTGGTCCTTAAGATTCTCGACTTTCCTCTCGAGGACCAGGGGACGTTGCTGCGTGCCGAGGAACGCATTCGCTTTGTCCGGTTTTTTGGCGAGCTGTTTCTGGCCTACGCCTACACCAAGGTACCGGGTCGTCCCGCGCAGCGAAACGATGCTTGCGTTCAGTCCGGAACCTATTTTCGGGCTATTGGCGCCGAGCTGGGGAGGCTCCACGCCGCCTGGGACCATCTGCAGGTCGCGCTGGAAGGTCTCTCCCCCCACGTAGGGAACTTCCTCATCGATCCGAACAGCAGCGCCGACGAACCCGAGTTGACCATCATCGATTTCGACGTGGCCAACTACCACTGGTACCTCAACGACTGCGCCGTGGCCCTGTACTCGTTCGGCCTTCAGCAGACCGGGGGTATCGAGACCGAGGCCCGCCCGCCGGAAGGGTTTGCAAAACGGGCTTCGGGCCTGTTTTGGGAAGGGTACAGCCGGCACAAGGACCCCGGCTCGCTGGATTTGGACAAGCTGGAGCTGTTTTTGCAGTACCGGCGATGCCTGCTGTTCATGCCGTTTCAGGAACAGACCGCCCTCGAAGCCGACCGTAAACTCTTCGGCTAGACTACCGGTTCTCCAGCCATTGGGCAAACTGCTCGCCCAGCGCCCCATCCCCCCGCTGGTTGTCGGCAATGGTCAGGGTTCCATCTACAATGCGAATATCGGCCTTGAGGGACAGAGCTGGTTCGGGGTAGACCCTGGTACGCGCTGCCTCCATGGAAACCTGGGCCTGAGCCCAGACCTCCTCGACGGTGCGGTTGCAGACCTCGGCCAGAGCCCGCCCCGAAAAGGGTTCACCCATCAACGAGCGCAGGGTGGCATCGTGGCTGACCGAGTTGCCCGGCGCCCAATAGTGCAGGGCCAACAAAGGACCGATAGCGGGGTTATCGGCCAGGTAGCCGAAGCGGTTCAAAAACCAGGCTCTCGTCTGGGCAACTGCCATCTCGGCCAGCAGGTACCCCTGATAGCTGGCGGCGCTCTCCTGGTTCAGCAGATGGGGCACAGCCACCGTGGGGCGGGGACCTTCGGTGCCGAAAATCTTCCTCTCGGTCTGGCGGGCTAGGTCCAGAACGCGTTCGGCAGTCAGTTCGGCGTCGGGCAACCGGTAGAGTTCCCGCTCAAAACAAGGAAGGGCCAGAATACCGCGCTCGGAGGTGACCTTGAAGGGCTGAGCCGCCTCGATGTGCCGCCGGATCAGGTCGGCGGGTATGGTGCGGCCGTCGAGGCTGCGGGCGTATCGGATCCGCCAGTCGGGATCGCGGATCAGGCTGTCGAGAAACATCGACTGCGTTTCGGCGTAGGCCATCGAGGTGGGTGCAAACTCCTGGCTGAAGCAAGGAGAATCACCAGTCACATTGGCGAAATGCGCGGCATGGCCGCCCTCGTGAAACAGCGTTTCCAGCGCATCGAGCCCGGACCCGATTTGGGATGGTTGCGCGTTCGACGTGAAATTCACCACGGCCGGCACCCATTGGTCCCCATCGAAGAAGGCGGGCACGGGGCCGTGGCAGAAGCCGTTCTCATCCTTTCCTTTGCGGTCCAGCAGGTCGAGCGTCAGTCTGGCACCCCGGTAGGTGATACCCAGCCGCCGGAAACTCTCAGCCCAAACGGACACCGCCCGGGAAAACGGGTGGTACGGGTCCATTTCGGCAGTGGTGTCTCCGGAGGCAAAGAACCGCTGATTCCAGGGGGCCAGAGCGGCCTCACCACCGCGCTTCTTCAATTCCTCAAGGCTTCGGGACTGGGCGTCACGGGTCAGAAGCTCAAACTCGTCGAGGATGACAAACAGTTCGTCGGCCGACATCCGCTCAGTCTTGCGAACCTTATACTCGAAGTAGTCGGCAAAGCCCTGAAGGCGTGCAAAAGCATTGCGGGCCTTCACAATTTCGAGAAGACCGTGGGAGAGAACCCAGGTTTCGAGGGCCCGAAGGCCTTCAAAACTGCTCTTTCGTCCGGCTTCATCGGGGTTGGTGGCCATGGCCATCAGCAGAACGCCGAGGCTGGCAGGCTCCACCGCTCCCGAGGGTGCCGTATGGGTGGGCTGAAAGTCGCGGCGCAGGGCGAACAACTGTGATTCCAGAAGAAGCACCCGGTCCCAGGCTTCGCGGGCCTCGGCCGACTCAACGATATGGCTTTCGAAGAGGGCCTGCCACCCGGCCAAGCCCCGGTGGTCAGGGGCCTGCCGGCGAAGTTCGCGCACCAGGCGCAGTTTGGCGGGGTCGGAAAGGAAGGCCGTCCACGCTTGTTCGGCCGCTAAGAACCCGGCGTCGTCGAGGTCTGTCCCCATGTGGATGCCCCAGTAGCGGTCCTCCTTGGCACGGTGAAGCGCCAGATACTCGTGGTTGAGGTGATCAAAGGCCTGTTGGATTTCGGTGGAGTTCATAACGATAGACGATACCCCAGACCCCAAACCGTTTCAATCAGTTGGGGATCGGCTGGGTCGTCCTCGACTTTTTCCCGCAACCGGCGCATGTGCACGGTGACCGTAGTGATATCGCCAATGGTGTTTTCGCCCCACACGCGGGCGTAGAGTTCTTCTTTGGAGTACAGCCGCCCCGGGTTCTGAATCAGCAGGGCCAGCAGTTCCATTTCCTTGGCCGTTAGAGCCAAAATCTGATCCCTCAGGCGGATCTGCTTCTTTTCGAGGTCAAGCACCAGGGGACCGGCGCGGTACTCCTGGGTGGGAGCTACCCCGGCGGTGCCAGTCAGGCGGCGGTAGCGGGCCAGGTGCGATTTCACCCGGGCCACCAGCTCGGCGGGGCTGAAGGGCTTGGAAACATAGTCGTCAGCTCCCATACCCAGCCCGCGAATTTTGTCGACATCGTCTCCCCGCGCCGAAACTACCAGAACCGGGTAAGGCCAGCGGGGCCGGTAAGCCCGCAAAATCTCCAGACCCCCCAGTCCCGGCAGCATCAGGTCGAGCAGGAGCAAATCGTGCTGTCCGCTCATCGCCACCTCCAGACCCGTCTGCCCGTCGGTGCACAGGCTGACCTCGAAACCCTCGGCCTCCAAGTAATCCTGAACCAGCTCGGCCAATGCCGGGTCGTCCTCAATCAGCAGGATGCGCGTCGGCGACGTCACGGCAAAGTCACCGTGAACACGGCCCCGCCTTCGGGATGGTTGGACGCGGTCACCTCACCACCGAGGCTTCGAGCCAGCGTCCGGGCAATGGTCAGGCCCAGTCCACCGCCGCCCTGTGCCGGGTTGCGGGCCGGGTCTCCGCGGAAAAACCGGTCGAACACCTTGGGTAGAACCTCGGGGGATAGACCAGGGCCTTCGTCACGGAAGGTGATGTCACAGCCCGAAGGTCCCTCGGTGAAACTCAGGTGAAGCCGGGGATAAGGCCCGGCATGCTGAACGATATTGCGGACCAAATTGTCGAAAATCCGCCTCAGCGCCACTGGGTCAGCCTTCAAAGGCCGGCTTCCCCGCAAAGGCACGGAGGTGACCTCGAGTTCGGGCCAGTCGGTGGACCAGGTAGTGAGAGCAGCCCGCAGTTCCTCAATCAGATCAAGCTCTTGAATTTTTAACTGGGGCTGGCCCCAGTCCCAGCGCGCCCATTGAAACAGATCGTCGACCTGACGCTCCATCTGAAGAGCCCGCTCCAGGATAACGCCGTGGTAGCGGCTCTGCTTTTCGGGGGTGGGGGCAATGCCGTCGCGCAGACCCTCGGCGTACCCCCGGATCACAGCAAGGGGTGTGCGCAGGTCATGCGACACACTGGCTACCCAGGTACGCCGTTCCTCCTCAAGGGCCTGCCGTTCCAGCAGCGACTCCTTGAGGCGGCTTCTCAGCTCGTCGAAGGCCAGGCCGACACGCCGGAACTCGGGGGGTTCCTTGGGAAGACTGCCGGGTTCGAGGTCGCCCTCACCCAGCCGTCTTGCAGCGGCTTCCAGCTGGCGCAGGGGCCGCAGAACCGCCCGGCTGACCAACCAGGTGAGGGTGGCGTTGGTGCCAATCAGAATGGTCATCATGCCTAAGAACCCCATCAAAGCCCAAAGGCTCCATTCGCCCATGTAAACCTTGGGAGTCCAGCGCACTTCCAAACGGGCTTCCCGACCCGGGGCGGCTTCAAATTCCCAGGTAAACAAGGTGCGGGAACCTCCACCTGTATGGAACAGCTTCTTTGTTGTGTCAAAGAATCCTTCGGTAGTTCGGACCCAGCGGTCCTCGGACCAAGTCCCCATGCTGACACCGCGGGGCAAGGCTGCCGCCAGACGGTCAAACCCTGCCCCGTCCAGCAGCGCCAACGGGTCCTGCCGCAACTCGGTGTTCAAAACTCCCACCGCCCTGAACTCATTGTTCAGCGACCAAGTATCAGCTCCCGCTGCCGGGTCCCACCACCAGCGCACCAAGGCGCCGATCAGGAACAACAGGGCAAGGGGAACCAGCAGCATGGCGCTGAAGGCCCAGGCAAGGCGGGAGCGCAATGTCATCCTGAAGAATCCTACATCCGCATCCGGAAGCCGAGACCCCGTTCAAAGACCGTCGGTTCAAACGTCACCTTATCGCTGTCAAGGTTGGCCTGCGCCTTGGTTTTGGCGTCTTTCGAGGACCAAACGCTGTGCAGCAGAGCCAGGGCCATACCACCAGCCATCACACCTGCCGCCGGAGCCACTTTGGCAGGATCCGTTTGCCAGTAGTTCTTCATCAGTGTCCGCCGGGCCTCATGACTCAGGCTCGTGGATTGCAGGTCGCCGGGCAACAAGGCCCAGGAACCGTACATGGTAGCTCCTACCAAGGCCAACTGACCGACCAGGCTGACCGTTCCGCCCAAGGGGTCACCGACCTTGAACTGTCCCGTTCCGGGGATCAGAAAGGACGAAACAGCGGCACCGTAAACATACATCTTCTCTTGCCGTTCGACCGACCAAGCCTCTGCCAGGGCCTTGTAATCGCCTACCGTCAGGTCGCTCATCTTCACATCTTCGCGGGCCTGCACCCAACTCTCGAGGCTGTCGGCCCCTACACTGAACCCCAGGGCCAAACTCAGGACCGCCGCCGTTAATACACGCTTCATGTCCACCTCCTTGGTGATGGACTCAAACTACCGCGTTTTTGTGACAAGACAAGGAACCAAGCCTTAAACGTTTCTTAACAGTCTGTCAGGTCGCTTTCCACGGGTTGAGCAGAGCGCACCCCGAAACCTCAAAATCGGAGATGTTGCGGGTAGCCAGAACAGCCCCGGGGGCCAGCGCATGAGCGGCCAGCTGGGCATCAAGGGCCGGCATGGGTGTACCCGCCCGTCGCAAACGCGTCATCAAAGCGCCCCAGCGGGCAGCCACATCGCCGTCGAACGCCAAAATCCGCCCTGCAAAGCGGTCCTCCAGCTCCACCAGCCACAACGACAAGGCGGCACGCCGGTTCAAGGACGGCAGCAGATCGACACCCCTGCGAAGCTCGCCCAGCACCAGGGCCGGTAGAAACACATCAACCTCATCCAGAGTATCCAGCCACGCCAAAACCCTCGTGTCGGGCTCAGGCTTCAAGGTTTCACTAATCACACAGGTGTCGAGGATAATCATCCGAAATCCACCTCGCGGCCCGGTTCACGCGACCGCTCCAGGTGCAGCTCGGCCCTGGGTGCCGAACGGAAAAACGCCCCCAGACTCTGGCGGGGCGCTGTCAGACGCAGGTATTCCTCATAAGGAACAATCACCACCGCGTTGCGCCCGTGCCGCGTCACCGTCTGCGGCCCCTCTTTCAGGCACAGCCCCACCAGCTCGCTGAACTTCGCCTTGGCATCCTGCAACGAATACACCATGGTTGCCTCCTGAGAGAAGCATAATGCCGAGAGGGACAAACGACTAGTCGGACTAGTTGGAAAGAGGGGCATGCCGGCTGACGCCGCCGCCGTGGCTCCGGGGTCCCGTTCTTGCTCCGCAAGGAACCGGCCTGCGGCCGCCCTCCGCCTGGCTCATGCTTTTTTTGCTATTATTGAAGCAGGAGCACAGGGATTGCCGTTTGCTCTGGTAAACCCGTACAATCGGGTACGGTCGAAAATGACCGGGGAGTTGTGCTGAATGATCTTTCGGTTGGGTGAGCTTTTTTGCGGTCCAGGAGGAATCGCTCAGGGTGCGGATTTTGCCTCCCGTGCCATGCGTGAAGAAGGATGGGCCATCGACCATGCCTGGGCCACCGACTATCACCCCGAAACCTGTGAAACCTACCGTGCTAATTTCTTTCCGCAGGACCCCGAACGAGTTGTCTGCGATGACATTCGGACACTTTCGCAGAACTATGAGAAGCTGGAGGCCGTTTCACCTATTGAAGCGCTGGCTTTCGGTTTCCCGTGCAATGACTTCAGCATGGTCGGCGAACAGAAGGGTATCAACGGAACCTTTGGCCCCCTGTACACCTATGCGGAGAAAGCTCTGCGCCATTTCAAACCCCAGTGGTTCCTTGCAGAAAACGTCGGCGGTCTCAGCAGCGCCAATGAGGGAAAGGCCTTCGTCTCGATTCTCAAGGCATTCCGAGATTGCGGATACACCCTCGTTCCCCATTACTATAAATTCGAAGATTACGGCGTACCACAGGCAAGGCACCGGATCATCATCATCGGCATCCGCGAAGATATCGATGTCACCTACCAGGTTCCTGCTCCTACAATGGTTCGAAAAACCGCCCGGGAAGCCCTGGCAGGGATACCCGACTGGGCGGCGAACCAGGAACTCACCAAGCAGTCCGCTGGCGTCGTAGACCGCTTGAACCACATCAAGCCCGGGCAGAATGCCTTCAACGCCGATCTTCCTGATCGGCTGAAGCTCAACGTCAAAGGTGCGAAGATCAGCCAGATCTACAAAAGACTCGATCCGGACAAACCGGCCTATACCGTAACTGGAAGCGGTGGGGGCGGCACCCACATCTATCATTGGGCAGAACCAAGAGCGCTGACCAACCGCGAGCGGGCCAGACTCCAGACTTTCTCAGACAGCTTCGTTTTTCAGGGAACCAAAGAGAGTGTCCGCCGTCAGATCGGCATGGCGGTTCCGCCTGAAGGGGTCCAACACATCTTCGAGGCTGTTTTGAAGTCGTTTGCGGGAATCCCTTACGCTTCCGTTCCGTCGAACCTTGAAACGCTCAAGGCCCACCCGGGGTATGCCGCCCAGGAAGCAGAACAGCTGATGCTGTTGGAAAAGGCGGCCATCGAGTACGGGCGAAGAAAGATTGTGGTTTAGGCAAGGGCGTAATGATCAACTACTGGTGGGTTACCAGACCAAAGCGAAAACTGACAGAAGTACCTGAAATCCTGGCTCTTTTTGCAGAAACAGCCCTCCATCAACAATGGACGGGTCAAAGAACAAGGCATCTGGAAATTGAAGAAGCTCTGGAAAGGGAAGGTCTGAAAAGGACCGGTCAGCGGCGAGATCAGACGGGAGGAGGAGCTAGGACATACAGGGCTTGGATCGAAAGCCTAGGACTGCTGTTCAGACAGGAAGGCACTGGATTATTGCACCTGACACTCGCAGGTGAAGACATGATGACTGGTAGGTCTCCAGTCGAAATATTGACTGCCCAGGTACTGAAATACCAATTTCCCTCCTCATTCTCGATTTCACCTGGTGTAAGGGTGCATGAACGTTTTCGAATTCGGCCGTTCAGATTCCTTCTTCGCCTTCTGGCAGAACCCGGCGTCGAAAGCCTGACTGAAGAGGAAATTGCCAAGATCATAGCTGTCGAAGCTGAAGACGAAAGCCAGAAATGTTTTCGCAAAGTAGTTCTCCGTCTGCAAGAATTCCGAGAGCTTGGTGACAAGGCTCTCGATGCGGACTTTGCCATCCGCTATGCCTCTTCGCGGGGCGGACAAGGCAATACACACCCTCTGAGCCACTTGTTTGACCTGGCAAACACGCTAGTGAACTGGCTTGAATACACTCAGCTGATCGGCCGTTCAGACGGAAAGATCTTCATCCCCTCGGATAAAAGGGGCGAGGTCGAACGGATCTTGTCATTCACGCCCTCGTTCATTGATAGACCGGAACATCATGAGTATTTCCAAAGAAAGTTCGGTACTTCGAATGAGCACAAGCGGGATAACAGAGACCTACTAACATCGACGCCTGTCTCTACCCGGTTGATTGCGGAAAAGAAAATCCAGCGGATCTTTCTTTCGATGGCGGTTTCGCGGCCGATTCACCGCATTACCAAGGAACTGATCAATGAGATCGAAAACAAATCAGGGTACCGGAGCGACCTCATTGAGGAGGCTCTTTCGCGAAACCACCCGAGAGGAGCGATTTCTGCTTTCCTTTCTGAATACTACCACATGGCCTATTCGGGACGGGAAAAAGCAACCGACTTTGAGCTTGCGACAGTAACCATTTTCCAGGAGGTTTTCGGTTTCCGAGCCAGGCACGTCGGGCCGCAGAGACTGAGTCCTGATGTGCTGGTTGTTTCGGAAACTGAAAAGTACACGGCTATTATCGACAACAAGGCTTATTCAGCCTATAGCATTTCAAACGACCACAGAAACCGGCTTGTCCACAATTACATTCCCAAGTTTCGAAACTACGAAGGCCTTCCCTTGGCCTTCTTCACCTATATTGCGGGCGGCTTTGGGACGACGGCAACCGGATCCATACAGTCTGTGGCGGCCGAGACAGGCATCCACGGTAGCGGCATTGCTGTCTCAAATCTGATCAGAATGATTGAGACTCAGGAGAAGAAATCTTACGGACACCGCGCCTTCCGAAGTATTTTCTCTGCTGACAAGGTGATATTGGGTACCGATCTCGATCTTTATGACTGACTCCCTTTCCCCCGCCGCGCGGTCGGCCAACATGGCAGCTATCCGTTCCCTTAACACGGCTCCCGAAATGATGGTCCGCAAGGCGTTGTTCCGGCTCGGCTTCCGGTTCCGGATTGCACCGAAAAAGATGGTGGGCCGACCCGACATCGTTCTGCCCAAACACAAAGCTGTTGTTTTCATCCACGGATGCTTCTGGCACGGTCACGGGTGCCCGAAGTACCGGCTCCCTAAGTCAAACACCGGCTTCTGGGCAGAAAAAGTCCACAACAACAAGGTTCGCGACCACAACGACATCGAAGCCCTGCTGGAACAGGGCTGGCGGGTAGCCGTCGTTTGGGAATGTGTTGTCAAAGGTCCGAGGAAGGATAACCCGTTGCCAGTGACCATTGAGACATTGCGAGTCTGGCTGTACAGTTCCGACACGGAACTCGAATTGCCCCGCCCACAGAGGGGGTAGCGCAAGAACAACCGGCCTGCCCGGTTTTCTGGAGCGAGGGGGAGACTTCCCCCTCACCAGACAATTTCAGCGCCCAGTTCGAAAAGCCTCACATCCGTGGTGACCAGGTGTTTCAGGGATAGCGCCAAGAGGATCACCTTTCCCTGGATGGAGTCATCCAGGCTCCCGGTGGACCAGACGAAGATACCAGCGGAGGCTTCGCTCATGGCGGGTGGATAAGCCCTTATTCCGATGCGGTCCTGGGGACGGCGCTGAGAGGTCAGATGAACCTGCCGTTTGATCTGTTGTTGGGCCGTAAAACCTACGAGATCTGGGCGCCTTACTGGCCGCAGAATACCGAGGCCTGGCCTGGCGTCAACACGGCGACCAAGTACGTCGCCTCGAACACCCTGACATCGGCCTCCTGGGAGCCGTCTGTGGTGCTCAGTGGCGATCTTGCCGAAAAAATCACCCGCCTCAAGCAACAGACAGGACCAGATCTGCACGTCTGGGGAAGCGCCAATCTGGTTCAGACTCTGCTCAAACAGGATTTGGTCGATGTGCTTTGGCTGATGATTTATCCCATAACGTTGGGGGCCGGAAAGCGGCTGTTTGCCGGGGACACGGTGCCAAGGGCGTTCACCGTGACACAGAGCATCGTCACACCGAAGGGCGTCCTGGTGGTGAATTACGAGCGGTCTGGTGCAATCACAGCCGGTGGTCTATCCTGAAGACATGACACCCGATATCCGCTGGAAACAACGCTTTCAGAACTTCGAAAAAGCCTACCGGTTTCTCAGAGCGGCCCTCGACAAACCCCGTCTGAACGAGCTTGAGCGGACCGGAGTCATCCAGGCCTATGAGTTCACCTTCGAACTGGCTTGGAATACAGCTAAAGACTATTTGAATGCAAGAGGAGTCGAGGCAGCGTTTCCGCGCGATGTCCTGAAGAAAGCCTTTCAGTACGAGCTGGTGGCCAACGGCGAAGTGTGGATGGACATGCTGGAAAAGCGGAATCTGATGGCCCATTCCTACGATGAAGACCGAGCCCAAACGGCTCTTTCGCTGATCCGTGACATCTACGAACCGGAGTTTCGCCGCTTGATGGCGACTCTAGCTGTCAAAGGCGAAGTCGGTGAGTGATACCTACGGCATTAGGCCGTTTTCTTGGCAACGGCTTCAACTGGTGCTCACGGAAACGGCCCAGGTACAGCGCGCCGTGCTGTTCGGCAGCAGAGCCCTGGGCCGCGCCAGGAATGGCAGCGATATTGACCTGGTTCTGCAGGGACCCGCTGTGACCGCTAAGGTCGCACTGGACGTTTCAGGCCGGCTTAACGAAAGGGAACCCCTTCCCTACGAGTTTGATGTGCTCAGCTGGAATACCGTCGAAAGCCCTGAGCTGCGCGATCATGTGGAACGGGTGGGCAAGGTGATTTTCGAACGCGGAAATCCTTAAAAAAAAGTAACACATTGTGCTGCGGCCCGTGTTGAACACTATGAACGGAAAAAAAGCCGTTCGGAGGTTGTTGTGAAAAAACTGCTGTTCAGTGTGGCCCTTGGGCTGTTCGTAATCCTGAATGTCCCTGCCGCCGACACCCTGCAAGTCCGCTTGCCGTTGACGGTGACCACTCCCTGGTTGGGGGACGATCTCTCCCGGGCCATGCTCGGGTTGGCCCCGGAGCTGATTTTTGACCAGGTTGGTTTCGGCATCGACGGCAACGTGAGGTTCACCCGCGACAGCAGCCAGTTGTGGAGCATGGACTTCCGCGGCCAGCTTTTTGCCAGCTACCATTTGTCTGGTGTCGAGTCCCGCTTCGACCCCTTTGTCCTGGCTGGCCTTGGGTCTGCCGGATGGTTGGATCTGAGCAGGGGGGCTCGAAGCACCAATGCTGTCAACCTTTCGGGAATAGCCCTGGCGCTGGTTCCTTCCATGGGTGCCGGGTTTGCCTTCGACCTGGGCGGGCTGGTGGTGGGAGCCAGGGTTCTCTGGTTCCCTGCCTCGTGGGATATTCCTGCGGCTCCGATCAATCTGTATCAAAAGTCCCCGACCGAGGTGAGTGTTTTTGTCGCCTGGGCCCTGGTAGACCACGCTCCGTGATCGACATCGAGGCTTTGTTCCGCCGCTATGGACCCATGGTCCATCGCCGATGCCGGTCTTTGCTGGGAGATGAGGACCGGGCAGCCGATGCCTGTCAGGAGGTCTTTGTCCGCCTGATTCGGACCGGCGAGCGGTTGGAAGACAAAGGCCTTTGCAGCCTGCTGTTCACCATGGCCACCCAGCAGAGCCTGAACGTCTTGAGGTCTGAGAAATCTCGCCCCGGCTACACCGGGGGAGAGTTGCTGGACGAGATCGCCTGCCTCGACGACCAGAACCGCCTTTTTGCCGCTGATCTGGTGGATAGGATTTTTCGCCGTCACCCCGCCTCGAGCCGCACATTGGCCACCTTGCACTGGGTGGACGGCTTGACCCTTGAGGAAACGGCGGAGGCGGCTGCCATGTCGGTGTCGGGGGTGCGAAAACGTTTACGAAAACTGAAGGAATCGGGACAACTTCTCAAGGAGGCTTTGTTGTGAAACTCAATGCCCTGCGTGCCGAACAGCTCCACTTAGGCGAGTTGCCCGCGAAGGCCGCGGTCAACTGGACAGACGAACAAGCCGCTGAAAGCAAGGCGGTACTGGATGCCGACGACCGGCTTCACCGCCAAAACTATCCTGCCGAAAAGGCCGCAATGGCTATCCGGTCCCGCTTGCTCACCACAAAAAAGACCACGCGGCGCGCGGCAACCCTGCAACTGGGTTCCTGGCTGGCGGCGGCTGTTCTGATTGTCGGCGTGGGGGTGAGTCCCGTGCTCGACAACGTTTCGTCTGAAAGAACCAAGGGAACCTCGGCTCAAATTGCGGTGTACCGTCAATCGGGAACGGGAGTGGCACGGCTGGCCGATGGGGCCAAGGCCAAAGCCGGAGACCGTCTGCAGGTCGAGTTTTCCGCCCCTTCTCAAAGCTGGGTACTGGTCTTTTCGGTGGATGGCGGGGGGGTACTGACCTCGCACTATCCGGAACAAGGAATTGCGGCCTCGCAGTTGACTGGCAACACAACCCTGGTTCCCCAGTCCTATGTGCTCGATGCGGCTCCCTTATTTGAACGATTTTACCTCGTTGTCGGCGACCACCCCTTTACCCGGGAAGAGGTCTGGCGTACCCTGCGGGATCGTCCGATGGAAGCCCGTCTGCCATCAGGTCTGACAGCGTATCCATTGACGCTGATAAAGGATAGCAAATGAAAAGGTTGCTTTCACTGGTGTTGTTTTGCAGCCTGCTGACGGCTGCAGGAGCGACAGAACTGCGTCGGTATGCCCTGTTTGTGGGAGCTGACAACGGTGGTGCGGGCCGCACTGTCTTACGGTATGCGGTTTCCGATGCGCAAGCTCTCAAGAGAGTTCTCACCGAGCTGGGTGGTCTGACCAGCAACAATTCCCAGGTGCTGGGAAACCCGGACCGAAACTCGGTGTTGTCCTCGCTGGCCGGGTTTGCACCTCGGATTGCCCAGGGCAAAAAGGCGGGTGACCGCGCCGAGTTTCTCTTCTACTATTCCGGCCACTCCGACGAAAACGGCTTGCTTCTGGGCAACACCCGCATCGGTTACGGCGAACTGCGCGACGCCCTGGCCAAGGTGGGGGCCGACGTGCGCCTTGCCGTGCTCGATTCCTGCGCTTCGGGAGCCTTCACCCGGCTGAAGGGCGGCACCAAAAGCGCTCCGTTTTTCCAGGACGAGTCGGCCTCGCTGGAAGGGCACGCCTACCTCACCTCGTCTTCCGAGAACGAAGCCAGCCAGGAATCCGATAGGATTGGGGGGTCATTTTTCACCCACTACCTGATTTCGGGCCTGCGGGGCGCCGCTGATGCCACCGGTGACGGGCGGGTGAGCCTGAATGAAGCCTACCGCCACGCCTTTGATGAAACTCTGGCCCGTACCGAAGACACACAAGCAGGGCCCCAGCATCCTTCGTACGATATTCAGCTTTCAGGTACCGGCGATCTGGTTTTAACCGACTTGACCCGCAGGACCAGCCGCCTGGTGCTGGCCGCCGATGTGGGCGGTCAGCTGTTTGTTCGGACGGCAACCGGAGCTCTCGTCGCCGAGGTTCGCAAAACTACCGGCGAAGCCCTGACCCTCGCCGTTCCTGCCGGTATTTACGACGTGGCACTTCAAACCGCTTCAGGCTATGGACTGGCCCGACGCACCGTGGCCGACGGCGAAGTGGTCAACATGGCCGCCTCAGACCTGGCACTCGGTGCCAAGCAGCCCACCCGTTCCCGTGGAGGGATTGCCGACAGCGCGTATCTTCCGCTCAACTTTGGCTTTACCCCGGGACTCGAGCTGTACCCCGGATCTGAGAAGACTACTGCCGTCGCCCTCTACGCCTTGCTATCGGTGGCGGGACATATTCGAGCGGCACAGATTTCGGGGATTGGGAACATATCCGAGAGCAATACCGGCTTTCAAAGTGCCGGGGTGTTCAACTTGACCCAGTCCAGCCAGGGTTTCCAGTCCGCCGGGGTGTTCAACAAGGCCGACTCGGTCCGAGGGTTTCAGAGTTCCGGTGTGCTGAACATTGCCGAAGATGTTTCGGGTTTCCAAGTGGCCGGTGTTGTGAACATCGCCCGGGACGTCAGGGGCTTTCAAATCGGTGTGGTCAACATCGCCCAGCACGTCGATGGCTTTGCCCTTGGCCTGGTGAACATCTCTGACGAAAGCTGGGGCCGGGTCGGGTTCGATTACGACCAGCGGGGCGGAGCCTGGGCCACCTTCGAATGGGGGGCCGGAGCTCTGAGCAATATCGTGATGATCGCCGAGGAACGGGGTACGGTGGGGGCAGGCTTGGGTTTGAGTTGGGGAAAAGGAATTCGGCTCGGGACCCAGTTGCTGGCCTTTGTTGACCGTTCTCTGGCGTACCTTGTCCCCGTTACCCCGGCCCTGCGGTTAGCAGTGAATGCCAAGCTTGGTGTACTGGGGATCCACGCCGGTTGGCTGGGCACAGCCTATTTCCCGGAGTTCACAAGTTCCAACCTGGTGGGCGGTCCCGGCACAAGCACCACCGACGCCTTTACCTCTGGCTATCCCTGGCATTATACGGGGCGTCTCTTCTTTGGAATGTCAGTGGGGTTCTAGTTCTGAAGTACCAGATTTCTCTTTTTTTCAATCCATGACTATTTTGGTCAGGTAAAAGGAGATTATCGTTATGGACAAAGTTTTTGGACTAGGACTAGTAATGATGGTAATTGCGGCACTTCCGGGTATGAGTCAGACGGATCGGAAAGATATCTTCACCAAAGAGGTCCGTTACAAAGTCGGTTCAGAAGAATTTGTGGGCCTGCTTGCCTACGACAAGTCCCTTACCAAGGCAGTCCCAGGGATTCTTGTCGTTCACGAATGGCAGGGTATCAATGACTACGCCAAAAAGCGCGCCGTAGACTTGGCCGCCGAAGGTTATGTGGCATTGGCCCTGGACATGTACGGTGGCGGCAAGGAAGTCCCGGTAAGCGAAGCCCGAACCCTTTCGGGAAAAGTAGGTTCTGATTTCCCCCTGATCAGGGCCCGGTTTGACGCCGCCTTGGCGGAACTGAAAAAAGAAGCGTTGGTCGACCCGAAAAAGCTCGCCGCCATCGGTTACTGTTTCGGTGGAGGCATTGTCCTGAATATGGCCCGCATGGGAACAGACCTGACCGGAATTGTGAGTTTCCACGGAAGCGTCAACACAGGACTAACAGCCAAAATGGGTGACATTAAGACCCCGATTCTTGCTATCCAGGGAGACGGCGACCCCTCAACTCCTTTGGCCAAGCGTGAAGCTCTGACCAAGGAAATGGCCGACGCACAAGCTGATTTTGAACTCATTGTCTACCCTGGCGTTGCCGCCCATAACTTCACCAATCCGTTGGGAAGCACCTACTATGCCAAAGAAGCCACGCAAGCCTGGGACACCATGAAGGAATACTTTCAAAAGATTTTCTCGTAACGGCAGAATCCATCATGAACGCTCAGGACATCGTTTCGCAGATTCAGCTTCTCGGTAAAGACAGTTACAAACGGGTGATCCAGCGTCACGGAGCCCGGGAACCTGTTTATGGTGCCAGTATCGAAGACATGAAAACACTCGTGAAAGGCATCAAGAAGGACTATGGACTGGCGAAACAACTCTATGCTACGGGAGTTTATGATGCGATGTACCTTGCGGGGTTGATTGCCGATGACCAAGCCATGACCAAGGACGAACTGCAAGAATGGGTATCGCAGGCCTACTGTGTCGGTTTGGCCGAAAGCACCGTTGCGTGGGTTGCCTGCGAAAGCCGTTTTGGGTTCGAACTGGCCGCTGAGTGGATCGAATCACCGGTAGAGCTGATTGCCGCCGCTGGTTGGTCTACCTATTGCGGCCTAGTGGCCCTTAAGCCCGACAGCGAGCTCAATCTTGAGCAGCTGTCGGTGCTTTTGCAGCGTATTGGCAAAACAGTACAGTCTCAACCAGATCGAGTTCGCTACTGCATGAACAGCTTCGTCTCGTGTGTGGGTTCCTACGTCGTCAGTCTGACAGAAGAAGCTCTGCAAACGGCCCAAACCATGGGGACAGTGTCCGTCCTGATGGAAGGAACTTCCTGCAAGGTCCGGACACCCCAAGACATGATCGAAAAAGTCCGCGCGCGCGGAACGTTGGGCAAGAAGCGCAAAACAGTGAAATGCTAGGGAACCCGTGAAAATCGTCGGGCTGTTACGCGGCATCAATGTGGGAAAGTCCGTGAAAGTTCCCATGAAGGAACTGAAAGCGCTGGTAGAAGAGCAGGGCGTCACAAATGTCGTTACCTATCTCAACTCGGGAAACGTGGTGTTTGATTCGGAAACGCCGCCAACTGCCTTGAGGACGATCCTCGAGGCAAAGCTCGAACAACAGTTTGGCCAGCGCATCCCCCTGCTCTTGCTCGAGGGAGAGGCTATCGTTGCCATTCGAGATGCGATTCCCCCGGAATGGCAAAACAACGAGACCGAACAAACCTACGTCGCCTATTTGTTTCCCGAAGCCGACCAACCCGAGCTGATACAGGAACTCCCGGTAAAACGCCAATACATCGACCTGCGGTATGTCCCCAACGCCCTTCTTTGGAACATCAAACGGGCCGACTACAACCGGAGTCAGATCACGAAGATCGCGGGGCATGCGTCGTACAGTCAGATGACCACCAGGAACGTCAACACTGCCCGAAACCTGGCGAAAATGTGTGAGACTTGAAGAGCCCTTGCAGATTTTGGCTGAGTTTGGCTTCATAGGGTAACCATGGAGTTCGTGATTGTCGCCGGAAGTTCCATTGCTCTCTTCTCGTGCCTCCTTTTGCTGGCGAAACGACCACAGACAAGCTCCGAGAGCACTGCCGTAGGACTCTTGGCGGCCCTCGTCCTGCCGATGGTCGAAAAGCTGGTTCTCGAGGGAACGCTGCCGCTACCCTATTTCGGGTCGTCGGTGCTTTCAGGAGCTCCCTTGGTGTTTGGTCCGTTGCTATACCTGTACGCGCGCAGTGTGATCGAGCCGGACCGCCCCAAGGACCCGCGCATGCTGGGCCACTTTGTTCCGTTTGCCAGCGCCACCGCGTTCCTTCTGACAGCGCAAGGGCTGGGGCAACCTCCCGCGTCGTTTGATTTCCAAGGTGTGATCGTCAGTATGGCAACGGTCTCCTCGTTTCTCGTTTACACGCTATGGATCGCTGTCAAATTGCGACACTACCGCCAAGGGATGAAGGACTACTTCTCACACGCTTCTCTCGACAACAACCTGAAATGGCTTGGCTGGATCACCCTGGCGTTTTTCGTGGCCTACGCTCTGGCGGTTTTCGGGGAGTTCGCGCTTACTATGCTAGCCACCGACCGATCAGACCTGTCGTACTTTCGCGACGTCGGTACGCTGTTCTTCGCGGTGGTCTTTGGCTTCGGGGCCATTAAGCAGCCCGCCTTGTTCCGCACGGCAACCACCGAACCGCCGGCCAAAAAGTACGAACGCTCGGGCTTGGGCGGTCAGGAGAGCCCGGCGCTGTTGGCCCGCCTGGAAGAGCACATGCGCACCGCTCAGCCGTGGCTCGACCCCAACCTCACCATCGAAGGACTCTCGACGCAGCTGGCGGTTGCGCGGCACCACGTCACCCAGGTCATCAACGAACGGCTGGGCAAGAACTTCTACCGGTTCGTCAACGAGTACCGAATTGAGGAAGTGAAACGCAAAATCGCAGATGGCGAAGCCGACCGTCTGTCGCTGCTCGGCGTTGCCCTCGATGCAGGCTTCAACTCGAAGTCCACCTTCAACGAAGCATTCAAGAGCATTTTGGGTGTGACGCCCTCCGCATACCGAAAAAGCGTCCGAGCTTAGCGGATCGGGCGAAAGCCCCTGGTTTTCCCTGTAGGTTGCCTGCAGGAGAGTCCATGAAGCCCCTGTTTTTTCCCGGAGTCCTGCTCAGCCTTTTCGGCCTGCTAGCCGGTTGTTCCTCCGTCTCGATTCCACCCGTCACCCGCGCCGCGCCCAGCGCGATGTCGTACCCCATCGTCACCACCTCGTCGTACCGCGACAACGGTGACGGCACCGTCAGCGACCTGGTGACGGGCCTGATGTGGACCAAGAGCCCCGACCTCAATGGCGACGGCACGATCAACCTCGCCGACCAGCTTACCCTCGCTCAGGCGCTGAAAAGCATCAGTGGCGTGACGACCGGGGGCCACAGCGACTGGCGCTTGCCGACCATCAAGGAGTTGTATTCCTTGATCGATTTCCAGCTGGGAAGGGATGGGCCTCCCGAGGGCCCAGACGCAAGCCCCTTCTGGCCGTTTCTCGATACCCGGTACTTCGATTTCGGGTACGGCGACGTGAAGGCAGGCCAGCGGATCATCGACGCTCACGCCGCCACCTCGACGCTCTACGTCGACAAGACCTTCCTGTTCTTTCAGACCATGTTCGGCGTGAATTTCGCCGACGGCCGGATCAAGGGCTACCCGCTCGCGGTAAACGTGCAGGGCTTTTCGGACACGACGTTCTACGTCTACTACGTGCGAGAAAATCCGGCGTATGGGGTCAACGACTTCGTGGCCGCCGACGGCGTCGTTACCGACCGGGCCACGGGTTTGATGTGGGCGCAGGCCGACAGCGGCAAGGGGATGGACTGGCCCACGGCCCAAGCCTGGACAGAAACCCAAAATGCGCAGAGCTATCTGGGCCACAACGACTGGCGGCTGCCTACCATCAAGGAACTTCAGAGCATCCTCGACTACACCCGCTCCCCGGCGACGACCCATTCGGCGGCGCTCGACCCTGTCTTCCAGGCCACCAAAATCTCCAACGAGGCTGGGCAGGAGGACTGGGGCTTCTACTGGTCTTCTACTCCCCACCTGGCCAACGCCGGACCGCCCGGTGACCCGGAAATCGCGTATTTCAGCTTTGGTCGCGCTATGGGCAAGATGTTCGGCCTTTGGATGGACGTCCACGGCGCCGGTGCCCAGCGAAGCGACCCGCCCACCGGTGACGTCTCTCAATTCAAGGACGGCAAGGGCCCCCAGGGCGACGCGATCCGAATCCAGAATTTCGTGCGGCTGGTCCGCAATTCCCAGGAGGGAAAATCATGAACCTGTTCAAACTGCTTTTCGTGGCAAGTGCCGCCCTGCTTGCGGTCGGTTGCGCCACCACCCCGGCCCCGGTGGCCCGCACGGCACCCAGCCCTGGGTCGTACCCCCTCGTCGGCACGGGCCAGCTCACCTTCTGGGACACCGACGGCAACCAGACGCCGGCCCCCGCCAAGGGCGACGCGCTCTACGGTCAGGATGCCCAGTTTCCCGGCACCGCCCCCAGCTACCAGAACAATGGCGATGGAACGGTCACCGACAAGGTGACCGGCCTGATGTGGACCCAAACGACCGACCTCAACAAGGACGGCCTGATCAACAAGTCCGACAAGCTGACCTACGCCCAGGCCATGCGGAGCGCCGCCAAAGTCACCACGGGCGGCTACGACGACTGGCGTCTGCCCACCATCAAGGAACTGTATTCCTTGATCCGCTTTGACGGGCAAGAGCCGCGGCCAGAAGACACGGCCGACAGTGTCTCGTCCATGAGCCCCTTTCTCGACCGGTCGGTTTTTGGGTTTGGGTACGGCGAAGTGGCGGCGGGTGAGCGCATTATTGACTCCAACTACGCCTCGTCCACGCTTTACGCCGCCAAGACCACCATCATGATGGGTTCGGTCGTGGGCGAAACTGAGACGATGTTCGGCGTGAACTTTGCCGATGGCCGCATCAAGGGCTATCCCGTCCACCACGGCTTCTACGTGATCTACGTGCGCGGGAGCCTAGCCTACGGCGTCAACGATTTTCGGGACAACGGCGACGGCACGATCACCGACAACGCCACCGGGTGGATGTGGAGCCAGGCCGACAGCGGCGAGGGCTTGGACTGGGCCGCCGCCCTGCAATGGGTGCAGAAGAAAAACGCCGCCAACTACCTGGGACACAGCGACTGGCGCCTGCCGAACATCAAGGAACTCCAGAGTCTGGTGGACTATTCGCGATCCCCTGCGACCACGTCTTCGGCGGCCATTGACAAGCTGTTTTTGTCGACCGGGATCACGAACGAGGCCGACCAGCCGGACTGGGGCTGTTATTGGTCATCGACCACCCACCGGGGCATTCAAGGCGAAAAAGCCGCCTATATGGTTTTTGGCCGGGCCATGGGCCTCAAGGGCACCGTTTGGGGTGACGTGCATGGCGCCGGCGCCCAACGGAGCGACCCCAAGGTCGGCGATGCAACCCAGTTCGTCAATGGCCGTGGCCCCCAGGGCGACGCGATCCGAATCCAGAATTTCGTGCGGCTGGTCCGCAATTCCCAGGAGGGAAAATCATGAACCTGTTCAAGATGCTTTTCGTGGCTATTGCCACCCTTCTTGCCGTGGGCTGTGCCACGGTGAGTGACACGCCCAGCGTCCCCCGGTTGCCCGCTTCAGCGGGCTCGTACCCCCTCGTGGTCGAAAGTTCCTACACCACCAGTGCCGACGGCCTGAGTGTGAAGGACAATGTGACCGGCCTCACCTGGCAGAAAACCTACGAGTTGGGCGACAGGGGCGCGGTGTCCTGGGTCGAGATCCAGGCCAAGGTCGACGCGATGAACGCCCAGAAGGTCGGCGGGTTCAGCGACTGGCGCGCGCCCACCATCAAGGAACTCTACTCGGGGTGGCCCTACCTCGACACAGAAGCCTTTCCACTCACCTATGACAACGAGCAGGCCCTGAGCCACAAGATCTTTCTGAGCAGCACCAAATACACCAGCACCATCGCCGGGTCTGAACTGGCGTTTGGCGTTAACTTCGGCACCGGCCACATCAAGGCCTATGCCACCAAAGACGGCCCCCGTCACTTCTTCCGCGCTGTCCGGGGCAACCTGGCCTACGGCGTGAACCTGTTTCAGGACAACAAAGACGGCACCGTGACCGACGCGGCGACCGGCCTCATGTGGCAGCAACAGGACGGGGCCGTGGCCATGGACTTTCCCGCCGCCAAGGCGTACGCCGAAGCCCAGAACAAAGCGAACTCTTTCGGCCACAACGATTGGCGCTTGCCGACGAGCATGGAACTGCAGACCCTGGTGGACTACACCCGTTCCCCCGGCGCTACCGACCCGGCCCACGTCGGACCGGCCATCGACCCGCTGTTCACCTGCACCCCCATCACCAACGAGGCCGGACGGGCCGACTACCCCTACTACTGGACCAGCGTTCCCGCCAAGGGGAGTGCAGATGGGCCGTACTCGGCGGCGTGGTACGTCGCCTTTGGCCGAGCGGTCAATGAAAATGGCGAGGACTTGCACGGCGCCGGAGCCATCCGCTTTGACTCGACCATGGCTGCCACCGAGCCCGGAGCCAAGGATGCCGAGCGGGTGCTGAACTTTGTGCGGTTGGTCCGCACTTCCCCGGAGGGAAAATGATGAAACATCGACTTCTTGTTGCCTTCGGTCTGGCGAGCTTGCTGACGGGCATGCTTTCTGCCCAAGACGGACTTCAGTTTGCCCAGGGCATAGGTGCCCAATACGACAGCAAGCTAGGCTTCGTTCCCTCGTACCGGGTTGAGCTGACAGCGCCTCTGGTCCGAAATCCAGGCTTGAGTCTCGAGGCCAAAGTGTCCAACGACTTCGCCGTCCTGGCCGACACCCTGGGCGCCTCGCTTGCCGTCCACTTCCGTCTTGCTCCGCTGGTGTCCTTCACCCTCGAAACACCGGCTTCGGTGACTTTTCGAGTGCTGGCAGACTTCCAGGCCCAACTCGCGGGCAGTGCGAAGCTGGCGGTCAGCAATCAACAGGACTCGCAGAATCGACCCGGTCCCGTTCCTTCGGGCTGGGTGCTAGGGTCTGAACTGTCGTCGACGGCGTCAGCAGCTTTCGGCAACCGCCCAACCGGACAGGGGCTTCTCTATCAGGCAGCTGGCCAGCTCGAAGTCGGCTACCAGTCCGCCGTGGTTTCACCCAACCTCAAGCTCGTCGCGACGGCCGATCTCGGTGCGCTGAAACTCACCGACGTGAAAAGCACCGCGAGTTTGAACTTCAACTGGGACCACCTGTTGGGCAGCGTTTCGGTTGGAGTCTCCCTGCTCAGCACCTCGCCCGTCTACGACTATGCTGTTGGAGTCGGTTATCGGTTTTGAGGGGACAATTCAATCCTTGCGCAGAATCTTCTCCATCGCCTTGCCCTTGGCCAGTTCGTCGATCAGCTTGTCGAGCCAGCGGACTTTCTGCACCAGCTTGTCTTCGATATCTTCCACCCGGTAGCCGCAGATGACACCCGTGATCTTCGAGGCATTGGGGTGAAGCTGCGGAGCCTGAGCAAAGAAATGCTCAAAATCGGTGCCGGCAGC
>JAIFLN010000112.1 GCA_020049045.1 Spirochaetota bacterium
CCTGTGGGCAGGGTTCCCGCGTTTGCGCGTTTGGGTTCCCCATGGATGGAAGATTTTCTGGCGGCAGGGAGGAATATGGTATGAAAAAATACATTGGTGCCCTCGACCAGGGAACCACCAGTACCCGGTTTCTGATTTTTGACCATCAGGGAAGACCGGTGGGCTTTGACCAGATTGAGCACCGCCAGATTTTTCCGCAGCCCGGATGGGTGGAGCACGATGCCGACGAAATCATCGAGAAGTCTCTCAAAGTGATGGTCGGTGCGTTCAGCAAGACGGGCATCGACCCCGCCGAGGTTGCCGGGTTGGGAATCACCAATCAGCGTGAGACCGTCATCCTGTGGGACCGGACCACCGGTCGTCCCGTGCACAATGCATTGGTGTGGCAAGACACCCGCACCGACGGGTTCTGCCGTCAGCTGGACCACGACCATGGCCCTGCCATCCGTGCCAAAACCGGGTTGCCCGTGGCCACCTACTTTTCGGCCAGCAAGCTGAAGTGGCTGCTCGACAACGTTGCCGGTGCCCGGAAACGGGCCGAGGCAGGTGAGCTTTTGGCCGGCACCATCGACAGCTGGTTGATCTGGAAGCTCACCGGTGGTCCCAAGGGCGGCGTACACGTCACCGACGCCACCAACGCCAGCCGCACCCTGCTGATGGACCTCAAAACCCTCGACTGGGACGACTGGCTGCTGGGTCTTTTCGAGGTTCCGCGCTCGATTCTTCCCGTCATCCGGCCCTCTTCGGAAGTGTACGGAACCACAGCCATTCTGCCTTACAATCTTCCTATTGCCGGGGCCCTGGGTGATCAGCAGGCCGCACTCTTCGGTCAGGCGGGGTTCTCCCGCGGCGATGCCAAGAACACCTATGGCACAGGCTGCTTTCTGCTGATGAACACCGGCAACAAGCCCATTGTCAGCGCCAACGGTCTGATCACCACGGTGGCCTCGCTGCTTCCCGGCGAGGGCGCCACGTACGGGTTGGAAGGTTCGGTGGCCATGGCCGGTGCCACGGTGCAGTGGCTTCGCGACAATCTGGGCATCATTTCGTCCAGCTCCGAGGTCGAGACCCTGGCCGCCTCGGTGGAAGACAACGGGGGCGTGTATTTTGTCCCGGCGTTTTCCGGTTTGTTTGCGCCTTACTGGAGGCCCGATGCCCGGGGGGTGATTGCCGGGCTGACCCGTTATGCCAACAAGGGGCACCTGGCCAGGGCGGCCCTCGAAGCCGTCGCCTACCAGACCCGCGATGTGCTCGAGGCTATGGAGCGCGATGCCGGGGTGCCCATCCCTGCTCTTAAGGTTGACGGAGGCATGACCGCCAACGAGCTGTTTTTGCAGTTTCAAGCCGACCTGCTGGGTTCTCCGGTGTTACGGCCTGTGGTGGCAGAAACTACCGCTTTGGGAGCCGCTTACGCCGCCGGTCTGGCTCTGGGGTTTTGGAAAGATAAAAAGCAGCTGCATGCCCAATGGGCCGTCGACAGAAAATGGCAGCCCAAGGTGGCGGCTGCTGTGCGGGAAAAATGGTACAGCGGCTGGAAGAAAGCCGTATCGAAAAGCCTGGACTGGGTAACCCCATGACGGTTGTTGTTATTGGAGCCGGGCTGGTTGGTACTCTGGTCGCCCGCGAATTTTGCCGCCGCGACTGCAAAGTGATTTTGGTGGAGCGGGGCCCTGACGTGGGGCTGGGCGTCAGCAAGGCCAACTCAGGCATTGTGCATGCAGGTTACGATGACGAGCCGGGAACCCTTCGGGCGCGTTTCTGCGTTCCTGGAAACGCCCAGTGGTCGGTGCTGGCCGATGAGCTCGACATCGATGTCCAACGCATCGGCAGCCATGTGGTGGCGTTTCGCCGCGAGGATCTGAACGTTCTCGATGAGTTGCTGGCCCGGGGCGTGGCCAACGGTGTTCCGGGGCTGCGTATTCTGGACCAGGCCGAACTGCTGCAGCGGGAACCTCACCTTAATCCCTCGGCCCTGGCCAGCCTGTGGGCCCCTTCGGCCGCCGTCACCGAACCTTGGCAGCTGGTCATCGCCGCCACCGAAAACGCCCTCGAGAACGGGCTCGAACTAAGGGTCGGTGAAGAAGTCACCGGCTTTGAGACTGACAACGGCGCTCTCAAGGCCGTCTTGACCACCAAAGGCCGCATTCCCTGTGACGCCGCCGTCAACGCCGCCGGATTGTTTGCCGACCGGGTAGCCAACCTGGCCGGAGACGAGTCGGTACCGCTGCGGCCCCGGCGCGGTGAGTACATTCTTCTCAACAAATTCACGGCCCACGACCTGGTGAATTCTGTGTTGTTTCCGGTGCCGGGCGCTTTGGGAAAGGGCATGCTGGTCACCCCCACCGTCGATAAGGGAATCCTGCTGGGACCCACGGCTGAGGATTTGCCCCGCTCTCTCAAGGATGACCGGGCCACCACTGGTGCCGGTTTGGACAAAATCGTCGCCTCGGCCCGCCACATGATACCCTCGCTGGACCTGCGCGAGGCTGTCAAAGTGTTTGCCGGAAACAGGCCCGAAAGCCCTGGAAAGGACTTTTGGATCACTCCCAGTCCCCGCTGGCAGGGCCTGGTTCACGTGGGGGCCCTACGGTCTCCCGGCTTGACCGCCGCCCCGGCTCTGGCCCCGTGGATTGTCGAGCTGGTCGAAAAGAGCTTGGATACGAAGTTGGCCCTCAGGACTGATTTTCAACCGCGACGAAAACGCATCCCGTCCTATCTCAAGGAATTGAGCCTCGAAGAGCTCGAGAAGGCCGTGGCGGAAGATCCGGCGGCAGGCCGGGTGGTCTGTGTGTGCAACAAAGTCACTGAAAAAGAGGTGGTCGAAGCCATCCGCCGAGGTGCCCGAAGCCTGGACGGGGTCAAATTCCGCACCCGCGCCCTGTTCGGCGAGTGCCAGGGTGGGTTTTGCAGTCACCGCATTCTGCACATCGTCGCCAAAGAGCTGGGCGTCGGAGAGGACGAACTCGACTACGGCCTTGACGGCAGCTGGGTGGTCAAAGGCAAGGTGCGACCATGAAAGAACTCTCGTTTGATGTGGTTGTTTTGGGAGCCGGGGGTGCGGGAGTCGGGGCTGCTCTGGCGGCAAGGGCCGAAGGGGCCACGGTAGCCATCGTTGAGCGTTTGGACCGCTCCGGCGGTATTTTGAATCAGTGTATCCACGATGGGTTCGGTTTGCACCGCTACAAAGAAGCCCTAACCGGACCCGAGTTTGCCGCCCGGTTGAATACAGAAGCCAAGCTTGGCAGCGACCCCGGCTTGACCCTTCTCACCGGCCGTTTTGTCCGTGATATCGACCCCGAAGCACGGCGGCTGATTCTGGTTTCCGAGTCAGGACTCGAGGCGGTCACCTGCAAAGCGTTGGTGTACGCCGCCGGTGCCCGCGAACGGCCTTTCGGAAGCCTGTTGATTCCCGGCGACCGGGTGTCCGGTATTTTTACCGCCGGTGTTGCCCAGCGGCTGGTCAACCTTGACAACCGTCTGCCCGGCACCCGCGCTCTGATTCTAGGCAGCGGCGATATCGGGCTGATTATGGCGCGTCGTCTCACCCTCGAAGGCATTGAAGTGCGTGCCGTTTTGGAAAGACTTCCGTATCCGGGTGGTTTGGAACGCAATTTGGCCCAGTGTCTGCACGACTTTGACATTCCCTTGCTGCTTTCCACCACTGTAGCAGAGGTGCGTGGCAAAGGGCGTCTCGAAGAAGTCGTGACTGTCCAAGTCGATGAGAACCATAATCCCATCAAGGGCACCGAGCGGTCGTTCGCGGTTGACACCCTGGTTCTGTCGGTGGGTCTGGTTCCCTCCACTACCCCGGTGATGGACCTCGTCACCGTGGATCCCCGTTCGCGGGGGGTGGTGGTCGATGCCATTATGGGCACCAACCGCGACTGGGTGTTTGCCGCCGGCAACTGTACCGTGATTTATGACCTGGTCGATTATGTCACCGATGAAGGCATTGTCGCCGGACGTTCTGCGGCCAGGTTTGCCCGGGGTGAGCCCCGGCCTGAACGCCTGCCCATCGTCCGTGGCCGTGATGTGGGGGTTATGAACCCCTCCCTATGGTGTCCTGGGCAGGACCTTACCTTGTTCCTGCGGCCCGCCCGGCCGTTTGCCAAGGCCCGCTGGGTGGTCAGACAGGGAGAGGGCAGTTCTGCCGCCATCATTCGTGAAACCAAGGCGGAAATCCTGACCCCCGGTGAAATGGAACGGCTTAAAATTCCTGCCGCCAAACTCGATCCGTCAAAGCCCTTGACCGTAGAGGTGGTCCCCGATGCTTAAAGAACCGCTCCAAGCCATGACCTGTATTCAGTGCCCGCGCGGCTGCCGGATTCTGGTGACCCTGAATGAAAAAGGTTCCGTCGAAACGGTGGAGGGTCAAGCCTGTGAAAAAGGTGAACTCTGGGCGCGTAAAGAAATCGAGGGTCCGGAGCGGACACTGACCTCCAGCGTGCGGGTGCTTCGCGGTCGGGAAGACCTGGTGAGTGTGCGCACATCGGGAGCCATCCCGCGACGCCTTTTAGACGAAGCCATGGCCGTGGTCAAGGAACTACGGATTGAAGCGCCGGTCAAACTGGGCCGGGTGGTAGCCGAGAATCTGGCGGGAACCGGTGTGTCGCTGGTCGCAACGCGCGCCGTGGAACGGGTTTCCGCCGTCCGATGAGCTACGACGTTATCATCGTCGGTGCCGGTGTGGTGGGGGCGCTTGCCGCCCGCGAACTGTCCCGTTATGACCTCAGGATTCTGGTCCTCGAAGCGGAACCAGACGCAGCCATGGGGGCGACCAAGGCCAATTCTGCCATCGTTCATGGGGGCTTTGCCGAAGGTCCCGAAACGCTCAAGGGCCGCCTGTGCATCGCCGGCCGCCGGGCCTTTTCCCAGCTGGAGGCGGAGCTGAACTTTGGCTTCCGGGTTACCGGCAGTCTGGTTGTTTCTTTTGACGCTGACAACTCCCGACTGGAAGCGCTCTATCAAAAGGGCCTGTCCAACGGCCTAACCGATCTGGAACTGTGGGCGGGAGCCCAGGCCAGGGAGCACGAACCCCACCTGAACTCTGGCGTGACCGGTGCCCTGTGGTGCTCGGGAGCCGGGGTGTGCAGCCCCTGGGATCTGGCTTATGCGGCGCTGGAAAACGCTCTGGCCAACGGTGCCGAGCTGAGACTCAACCAAAAAGTCCTTGCCGTCGAGGTTCTTGGCCCCGGCTCCGGTGCGCGTTGGCGGCTTTCCACCGACGACCACACCTATGAAACCCGTTTCGTGATCAATGCCGCCGGCTTGGGTGGTAGCGGGCTCGACGCTCTGGCCGGGATCACCGACTTCCCCCTGACTCCCCGAACCGGCGAGTATCTGGTGTTCGCGCCCGGAACCGGCGACCTGGTAAAATCGGTGATTTTTCAGCTTCCCGGTCCTCTGGGCAAGGGGGTTCTGGTCGGTCCCACGTATCAGAACAACTTGCTTGTCGGTCCCGATGCCCGCAACGACAGTCCCCAAGCAGGGGCCGAACTGCGCGACACCCACACCGACCGCCTGGCCGCGTTGGTGGCACAGGCCTCGCGGGTGGTGGACGGCCTTGACCTGAAAAAGGCTATCCGCAGCTTTACCGGCATCCGCGCCGCAGCTTTAACAGGCGATTTTGTGGTTGGTCCCGCCGACCGGCTTGGCAAACCTGGCTGGCACCGCGCCATCGGTATTCAAAGTCCGGGCCTTACCGCCTCGCCGGCACTGGCAAAACTGCTGGTCGAAGGGTTGGCCGCCGATGGGCTTCCGTTGGTCCACCGAACCGGTTTTGATCCGTACCGCAGCCCTCTGCCGGCCCACCTGAGCCGGCGTGCGCCGCTGCTGCCCTTTCCCGAGGCCGACGCGGCAACCCGCCTCGATTCCGCAGACCCCCAACGCATGGTTTGCCGCTGCGAACAGGTCCGTGAACGCGACCTCGAAGAGGCCTTTTCGCGTGGAGTGCCCTGTACCACGGTGGACGCGCTGAAGCGGCGTACCCGCGCGGGTATGGGCTGGTGCCAGGGGCGGTTCTGCCGCCCCCGCGTTACCTCCTGGCTGGAACAGAAACTCGGTCGGGCCGTTGCCCCCGAAGACGATGCCGCCCGTTCGGGGTTGCACCGTGTCGAAGGGAAGGAGCTGTGGAGTCTGCTCAAGGGCTAGTAGGAACACTCATTTCACCTTGAAGCCTCCCCGTCGCTACTCTAGAATATGCTTGGGAGGCCTATCTTGGAGAGGAAAAAGCCCTGGGTTCTTTGGCTTCTAGCCACTTTGTTCGGGCTGGCTGCCTGGTTATGCGTCTGGGGGCAATTGACCATTCCTATTCCGGCCACCCAGATGATCATGGACCCCCGGGAGGTCTTTGTGACCTTGGGTTCGGCCCTTACGGGGCCAGGCGGAGCGGTGATAATCGGGATCTTGGCCGGTATTTATGATCCAGCCCCTGGGTTCTGGCCCGTAACGGTAGGCATGCATGTCGCTGGAGCGCTTTTTGTGGGGACTGCCTACAGGTTCGCCTTCCGCCGATTCACCGGGTGGATGCTTTTTCCCGTCTGGGTGCTCCTGATCCTCCTGTACTATGGGCTTATCTTGGTCCCTGTCATGATTCTCGGTACTTCGACCTCGCCAGTCTGGTTCCAGCAAAACTTCCCTGATAGCACCTTGGCTCAGGCCTTCGCGAATATTTACGGAGCATCAGTTCCCGAAATGCTGTTGACCACTGCGGTGACAACTTTAATTCTAGTCCTTTTACCACCTCGACTCCGTAGGCCTCTCTGGTGAAAGGTCTCAAGGTCAGTCCCCTTGCGCTCCGTTTGGGGGGCTGGTTAATCCTGTTAACGACGTTGCCCATGCTCGGGTTGGTGCTGTTCTCCCGCACCAACCTTGAGGTCACCTTGGCTGAGGCTGCCGCCACTCCACGTTTTGATCTCGTCAGACTCCTGGCCTCTGAGTTGACTGTTCACCCGGCCGACCCTTTGCGACCTTGGCGGATCATCGAATCGGTTAACCATGGTGGTACCGTCTTTTTTTTGGTCAATCGCGCGGGGGTTATCCTGTTTCATCCTGACGGGGACAGAGTGGGAACCAACCTTCGGGACTTCTTTCCCAAACCAGTAGTTGAAGCTGTTCTCGCAGGTGGTGATGGCTCTTTTGTCGCCCGGGAGTGGCGCCAGTTTCCCCTGTCGTACGCTCAGGTGCCGCAGAAGGACACCATTGTTGTGGCTTGGGCCGACGGAGCCGCCATGGAACAGCGGGCCAGTTCTTTCGTCGACCGGCTCAATACTCAGATAGCGCTCCTGGCCCTATTGATTTCCCTTGGCGGGGGGTTGGTGCTGTGGGTGGCGGTTGGCACACCGGTGTGGAAGCTTTCCAAGGCTGCAGAAAAAATGGGTGAGGGGGATCTTTCGGTGGAAGTCGATCCAGAGGCCATGATCGACGACTTACGCACCCTCGCCCTGTCGTTCAACAGAATGTCGGCGAGAATTCGGGACTTGGTAGGCAATTTGACCGAACTCAACAGTTCGCTGGAGGACCGGGTTCAACTTCGTACCGGGGAGCTCCAGGCCGCCAATGAAGACTTGGCTGCCGTCCTCAAGCACCTTCAATCGACCCAGGATCAGCTGATGCGTACCGAGCGGTTTTCGGCCCTGGGCCAGCTCTCTGCCAATATTCTCCATGAACTCAACACGCCGTTGGGTGCCATTTCATCGGCAGCCCGATCCCAACGAACCTACCTGGTCCGCGAGTTCCGTCAAGCTTTGGACTACCTTTCCACTCTGCCTGAACCCGTGAGAGAAACCTTTGTGGGTTTGGCTTTCTTCCCTGCAGAAACCGGGTTGCAGCCCAACCGAAAAACCGTACGGGCGGCCCGCGATCAGTTGGTCCCGATTCTGGAAAGAATGGGGGTTGCGAATTCCGCCCAGGTGGCGGAAGCCGCCGCCTCGCTGGGTTTTCTGTCAACCGATCCGCGGTTTTCCACCTTGGTGGGACGCCCCGATTTTCTCACTTTTCTGGAACATGCCGAGGCGTTGGCTGCCGTCACCACTCTGGGTAGGGTCATTGACCTGTCGAGTGGAAAGGCTGGACAGGTTATCGCCAAACTTAAGGGTTTCCTGGTGAATTATGGCCACGACGACCCGATTCCCATTGACATCGACCTTCACCTTGAGGAGGCGCTTCAACAGCTTCTGGATAGTTCCAGAACCGGTGTGACGGTGGTCCGACGGCCTTCCGGCGCGAGGCTTTCGGGCTCCCGGTTGAATCTGCACGAAGTTTGGATCGGTCTCTTCAAGAATGCGCTTCAGGCGATGAACTACCAAGGGACGCTCGAGATCGAGACCCTCCAGCAGGAGGCGGGTGTGAGTGTGCGGATCACTGATTCGGGACCCGGTATTCCACCCGAGATTCAGGACCGGATTTTTGAGCCGTTTTTCACGACCAAAACCACAGGAGAAGGTCTGGGCCTGGGTTTGGATATCGCTCGCAGCATGGTCGAGCGGGCCGGAGGCACCATCACTTTTGAAAGCAGACCGGGCCGCACCTGCTTCCAGGTGGATTTGCCGAAGCACCTGAGCTGACCGGAACAGAGAAAAGGAGTCCACTTGCCATGGAAAAAATGAAAGCCTATTTGAAGATCATCGACCAGGTCATTGCAAAGGGACCGCTCAAGGACAACTGGGAGTCTCTGAAGGACCACAAGGTTCCCGACTGGTACCGCCAGGGTAAGTTCGGCATCTTCATCCACTGGGGTGCCTACTCGGTGCCCGCTTTTGACAACGAATGGTACCCCCGGAATATGTACCAGAAAGAAAGTGCGGTCTATGAGCACCACCTCAAGACTTATGGTCCTCACAAAGCCTTTGGCTACAAAGACTTTATTCCCCAGTTTGAGGCCCGGAAATTCGATGCGGCCGAGTGGGCCGACTTGTTTCAAAAATCGGGAGCCCGGTTTGTGATGCCTGTGGCTGAACACCACGACGGTTTTCAGATGTACCACAGTGAGCTGTCCGACTGGTGTGCTTCGAAAATGGGGCCGAAGAAGGATATTGTCGGCCTGCTGGGGGCTGAGCTGGCCAAACGGAACCTGGTTCTGGCCGCTTCCTCACACCGGGTGGAGCATTACTGGTTTCTGGACGGCGGCAAGGAATTTGACAGCGATCTTCCTGCCGAAGTTCCCTACGGGCACCTCTACTGGCCCTCCAACAAGCGTCCCCAGCAGTATCAGGAAAGCATTTTTGTCGAGGCACCGGGCATCGACCCGCTGTTTATGGAGGACTGGCTGGCGCGCACCTGCGAGCTGGTCGACCGCTACCGTCCCAAGCTGGTGTTTTTCGACTGGTGGATTCAGGTCGAGCCCATGAAACCCTACCTGAAAAAGTTCGCCGCCTACTATTACAACCGGGCGCTCGAATGGGGCGAAGAGGTCACCATCAACTACAAGTACGACGCCTTCCAGTACGGCACCGCCGTTCAAGACATCGAGCGCGGACAAATGGCCAACGCGGCCCCTTTTTTCTGGCAGAACGACACCTCGGTGGCCAAAAATTCCTGGTGCTACACCGAGGGCAACGACTACAAAAAACCCGCGGAGATTCTGGCGGATCTGGTGGATGTGGTCAGCAAGAACGGCGCCTTGCTGCTCAATATCGGTCCCAAAGCCGACGGGACCATCCCCCAGGCCGACCGCGACATTCTTTTGGCTGTCGGGAAGTGGCTTGCCGTCAACGGAGAAGGAATCTACGGCACCTCGCCGTGGAAACGTTCCAGCGAGGGTCCCACCCAGACTCTGGAAGGAGCGTTTACGGATACTCTTCGTCAGCCCTTCACCAGCGAAGACTTCCGCTTCACCTACAAAGACGGGTTTTTGTACGTGTTTGCCCTGCAATGGCCCGATGACGGCGTGGTCCGCATCAAGACCCTGGCGCGAGACTCCCGGCTCTGTACCGCCGTTCTCAAATCGGTGCAGGTTTTGGGTGCTAAAGGGCCGGTGCGTACGGTACGGGGCAGCGGGTATCTGTCGGTGACGGCCGAAGTGGACCAACCTGTTGGACCGGTGTGCATCAAAATCGGGCTGGAATAGAGCTGGGAGTGCGCCCCTTGTTGCGGTGAAAGGCGTCGGAGAAGTGCTGGGAGGAAGAGAATCCGAGTTCGAGTCCGATGCTCGTGATGCTCCGGTCGGTGTGGGACAAAAGGTGCTCGGCGCGGTCGAGCTTGGTCTTCAGCACAAACGCCTTGGGGGTCAGCCCTGTCACGGTGCAGAAGGCCCTGATCGCCGCCGAGCGCTCCAACCCCAGGTGCGGGCAGACTTCGGCCAGACTCCAGACCTTTGCCGGGTCGGCCTGAATTTTCTGAACCAGCGAATGGACCTGCCGGGAGCGGACTTCTTGGGAGGGGAGTTCAGGCCGCTTGAGTCGGGCGACCAACACGAACAATTCCTCCAGAAGGGCGTTGACGCGGGCCACCTGTCCTGGCAGGTGGCCGGAAATTTCACGGGCCAAGGTGCGAAACAGCCGTCCCATTTCGGGAACCATACCCAGACGGTGGTCCTCAAGGGCATTGAGAGCCTGAAGGAATTCCTGATCTCCCCTCAGCCGGGACCAGGTGCCCAGGTCGATAACGGTTTGCTCGCGGTGTTCCACTTCGAGGATCACCCAGAACAGTTCGCCGCGGTTCATGATGTCACTCTGCCCACCGTGCCACTGCCAGGGAAACGTCAGAAACCCCTCACCCGAAGACACGGTGAAGGGCTTACCCTCGAC
>JAIFLN010000004.1 GCA_020049045.1 Spirochaetota bacterium
GACTCGGACTACGACATTTACCGAACAATGAAGAAGGAAGTTGTTAGGAATGTTTTCGAAATTGAAAAATAAGGGGTGACTAGCGCTTTTTTGGCGGCGATTTGACCCTGACTCTGTCCAGGTTCGCGTTGTGGTGGGGGTTCTTTTTTTTGCGGCCGCTGGTGCTCGGCGGCCGGATCAGACAGTCCTTGCCGTTCCCGATCAAATCCTCGCGACCGGCCAGTTTGAGGGCCTCGCGCACCAAGGCATCGTTTTGGGGCAGATGGAACTGCAGCAAGGCCCGCTGGAGGGCCTTGTCGTGCGGTGTCTTTGCTGTATCGACGGTTTGCAGGGTCAGCGGGTCGAGGCCCGACCAGTACATGGCCGTGGCCAGGGTGCCGGGGGTGGGGTAGAAGTCCTGCACCTGCTCGGGCACCGTTCCTACCGACTTGAGGTATTGCGCCAGGGCCACCGCGTCCTTGAGGGTGCTGCCGGGGTGCCCGGAAATGAAATACGGCACCAAAAACTGCTTCTTGCCGCACTGGTCGTTGAGGTCCTGAAACTTCAGGCGGAACTTTTCGTACACAGCATGTTTGGGCTTGCCCATGCGCTTGAGCACCGAGTCGGAAACGTGTTCAGGAGCTACCTTCAGCTGCCCCGAAACGTGGTGCTGAACCAGCTCCTTGAACAGGGTGGGGTCGGGGTCAGCCATTAAATAGTCGAAGCGGATGCCCGAACGCACAAACACCTTCTTCACACCGGGCAGACCCCGCAGTTTTCGCAGAAGGCTCAGAAAATCCGACTGGTCCGCCTTGAGGCTTGTGCAGATTTCGGGGGCCAGACAGCGCTTGTCGGTGCAGGCTCCCTTGGTCTCCATTTTGACGCAGGCGTTCTTGCGGAAGTTGGCCGTCGGGCCTCCCACATCGTGGATGTAGCCTTTGAAATCCTTCTCCTTGGTCAGCGCCTTGGCCTCGGCAAGCAGCGACTCGTGGCTGCGGGTTTGAATGACCCGGCCCTGGTGGAAGGTGAGCGCGCAGAACGAGCACGCGCCAAAACAGCCCCGGGTCGAAATCAGGCTGAACTTGACCTCTTCCAGAGCTGATATGCCGCCGGCCGCGTCGTATTGCGGGTGCCAATGACGGGCATAGGGCAAACCATACACCTCGTCGAGAAGTGCACGGTCGACGGGGAGTGAGGGACGGTTCTGGTAGATCCACCCTGCCCCGTCCTTTTCTGCCAGGGGCTTGCCTGTAAACGGATCGGTATTCAGGTACTGGGCCCGAAAGTGCTGAGCGTAGGCCTTTTTGTCGGTGGCGATGGTGTCAAAGCCTTCCAATTCCAGGGGAGGAGTCAGCCTCACCCTTCTCCAGCCGCTGGGCAATTTCCAACAGAGCGCGCTCCCCCATGCCGTAGACCCCTAAGTCGGCTTTGGCGTCGACCAGAATAGAGCGGCGCACCTTGTCGTTCCAATAGTCGTAGTGGCTCAAACGTCGCAAAGAAGTCTCGATACCGCCGATAATTAACGGAATCTTCTTATAGGCCTGACGCAGAGCGGCGCAGTAGACGATGGTGGCACGGTCCGGCCGCTTTCCCATCTCCTTGCCCGGGGTATAGTAGTCTTGGCTACGGGGTTTTTTGGCCGCGGTGTAGTGCAGAACCATGGAATCCATATTGCCGCCCGACACCAAAAAGGCCAGGCGGGGACGACCCAGCACCTTGAAGTTTTCGGGATCACGCCAGTCGGGCTGGCAGATCAGGCCCACACGGTACCCACGGCTTTCCAGCAACCGGGTCAGCAGGGCCGAACCGAACGAGGGGTGATCGACGTAGGCATCTCCCGACACAAAAATAAAGTCGAGGTAATCCCAACCGCGGCGCTGCATATCATCCCGGGTCATCGGCAAAAAATCCATAGGCGATATTCTAATGGTATCCTTGACAACCCGCAACGGCGGCAGGGATACTGATCAAAAGGCAGGCATGCGAAGATGAATGATTCTCAGCCCCAGGTCAAAACCCTGCTCCGATGGACGGAGCGCTTTGGTTTGGCCATCATTTATCTGGCCACGGTGATTTCCATCGGCATGGAAATCTGGCACATGATTGTAAATCTAAGGGTAGAGCTGGCTGACCTGCTCCTGTTGTTCCTGTTTATGGAAGTGCTGGCCATGATCGGCATCTTCTACGAGTCGCACAAAGTGCCCGTCCGGTTCCCCATCTACATCGCCATCGTCGCCCTGGCCCGCCTGCTCATCCTCGACTCCAAGACCATGGAACCCTGGGGAATGATCGCCATCGGAGCCACCATCCTCATTTTGGGTGGCTCCGTTTTGGTTATGCGCTTTGGCCATGTGAAGTACCCGTACTCCGACAAGGACGCGTGAGAGACCGTCCGGGCTAGGCTTGATCGTTTCGCGCGATTCGCCTATATTGGTCGTATGCAAACCATCTCCGCGAACGAAGCTAAAACCCGATTCGGAGAGTTCCTCGACCGTGCACAGCGAGAACCCGTCCAGGTGCTCAAGCATGACCGCGTGGTCGGAGTTCTCGTGAGTGCCCAAGATTACGAAGACATGCGGGCGTTTTATGCGGCCCGCTTGGCTGCCACCCTTCAGGAAACGGCAGAAAAAGCGTCCCTGTTAGGGTTGACCTCCAACGAACTCGACCGGCTCCTTGCTGACGAGAGCTGACTCTGTCGTGAACTGGCGCAACCAAAGGGTCGTTATTGACACCAACGTGTGGATCAGTGCGGCCCTTTCTCCCAACGGAGCACCTGCCCGAGTTGTGGGGGTCTTGCTTCATCAATGCATTCCTGTTTTTTCGCGAGACACCTTCGCAGAGCTCGAGGACCGCATCAGTCGAGCCAAGTTCGACCGCTACTTATCAAGGGACGACCGCAAGAGGTTGCTCCACGACTGGAACGCAGCAGCCTTCTGGGCTGAAATCCAGTTGGCGATCGCTTCTCAAGCCGTACTCCTAATCAGTGGCGATGCCGATCTTCTTGAGGTGGCACCGGTTGAGCGTTTGCAGATTGTCTCGCCTGCCAAAGCGTTGACGATGTTTTGAAATCCTCAATAGATTGACCTTAAGGACGCGTGAAGGGCAGCCCGAGTCATTCCCTGGAAAGCAACCTCACCCGCTCCACCTCGAAGCCGATGGACACGGCGGCGCCTTCGACAAACAGCGTTTTGGAGGCGGGGTCGTCAATCTGCACCAGCACTTCGCCGTAAGGGGTGTCGAGAAAGCTTTCGACGCTATGCCCTAGGTACACATTCATGCGAACCGTGCCTTCGATGAACCCCTTACCGGGTTCCAGCAGTCGAAGCGATTCGGGGCGGGCCATCAGCACAGCCTCGGTGCCGGGTTTCACCTCGGCCGAGGCCCTTGTCACCCGCAGGGGTTTTCCTCCCAGGGTGCAGTCCCAATGGCCCTCGCCGCCTCCGGAAACCGTCACGGGAAAGAAGGCCACCTTGCCGACAAAGCCGGCCACAAAGCAGCTGGCCGGATCCTCGTAAATTTGCGAAGGCGTGCCGATCTGCTGGATGACGCCATCTTTCATCACAATCACCCGGTCTGACAGACTCATGGCCTCGACACGGTCGTGGGTGACGTAGATGGCGGTGATCCCCAGGGTCTTCTGAATGCGGCGGATTTCAATGCGCATCTGTTCGCGCAGCAGGGCGTCCAGGTTCGAAAGCGGCTCGTCAAGAAGCAGGACGGCCGGCTCGACAATCAGGCTGCGGGCCAAGGCGACCCGCTGCTGCTGTCCGCCGGAAAGCCGTCCGGGAGAGCGGTCGGCCAGATCCTTCAGCCCCACCAGAGCCAGGGTCTCCATCACCTTGCGCTGAATTTCGGCCTTGTCGACCTTGCGGAGCTTCAGACCATAGGCCACGTTGTCAAACACGTTCATGTGCGGAAACAGGCCGTAGCTTTGAAACACGGTGGCTTTGTCGCGGGCGTTGGGCGGCAGCATGGACACATCCTCGTTGCCGATGAGTATCTTGCCCGAACTGGGGAGCTCAAACCCCGCAATCATCCGCAGCGTGGTGGTCTTGCCGCAACCCGAAGGGCCCAGCAAGGTGACGAGTTCGCCCGGTACCACGGTGAAGTCCGACTCGTGGACGGCAACAATGTCGTCCCGTCCCTTGGTGTTCTTGAACCGTTTGGTTACCGCCTGCAATGTCACCGAAACGCTCTGTTTAGGCATCTTGTCTGCTCCTATCGGGAAAAGGTCTTTTCGGTCTGTCCGTCGTCGCGCACCAAGAGGCGCATCACGCCAAAGGCAACGAACACAATGATGATCAGGGCGGTGGCCAACACGCTGGCCCACCCGAAACGCAGCAGTTCGCTGAAGTTGTAGATCTGCACGGTGAGGTGGTACCAGTTGGCCGAAATCAGGAAAATGATGGCGCTCACCGCCGTCATGGACCGCACAAAGGTGTATGACATGCTGGAAATAAATGCCGGCCGGATGAGGGGCAGCACGATGGTACGGAACACGGTGGGGGTATCGGCCCCAAGATCCTGCGCGGCTTCTTCGATGGCAGGGTCGATTTGCCGCAGCGATGCCGAGCCGTTTTCCAGGCCGACGGGGAGTTCCCTCACGATATAGTTGATGACGATGATGGCAGCCGTTCCCACCAGAATCAGCGGAGGCTTATTGAACGCCAAAATGTAGCTGATGCCTAAGAGCGTACCGGGAATGGCAAAAGGCGTCATCATCAAGGCTTCCAGCAACCGCTTTCCTGCAAAGGTTTTACGGACTACCACCAACGCGGCGATCATGGCCAGCACCCCGGCGATGGGCGTCGCCAGCGCGGCCAGCGTGACGGTATCGCTGATGGCGCGGGCGCCGCGCGAAAGCGCCTCGCCGATGTTGTCCAGCGTGAAGGTGTAGTCGATGCCCCAGTTACGCACAAAGCAGCCGGCCACAATGGTGGCGTACAGCGCAATGATAAACGCAATGCACATTCCCACAAAGACGGTCAGCGCCAGGCGTACCCTCGGCGAGGCCAGCTCGGTCAGGCGGGTCGAGGGTTTTCCCGTGACCGTGACGAAGCTCTTGCGGCTGACCCAGTAGCGCTGGGCCAAAAAGGCCGTCAACGTTGGCAGGAGCAGCATCAGCGACAACGCGGCACCGCCTCCCAGGTTGTTTTGCCCGGTGACCTCCATATAGGCTTCGGTGGACAGCACCCGGTACGACCCAGAAAGCAGCAGGGGATTGGCAAAGTCGGCCAGCGAGTTGGTGAACACCAGCAGCCAGGCCGAAAGCACGCCCGGCATGGCCAGGGGGAAAGTGACGGTTTTGAAGGTATGCCAGCGGGAAGCCTGAAGGTCGAGAGCGGCGTCTTCCACCGTCGAGTCGATGGCCTTCAGAACACTGGCCAGCGTCATGAACGCGATGGGGAACATGCTGATGGTCTGCACAATCACCAAGCCGTTGAGGCCGTAGATGGAGAAGTTGTCCAGACCGAGCAGTCCCCTGGTGATCAGCCCGTTGTTGCCGAACAGCAGAATGATGCTCAACGTCAGCGAAAACGGAGGCGAGATGACCGGAAGAGTCGCCAGGTTCGTAATGAATTTTTTACCGCCCACCGAGGTTCGTTCCACCAGAAAGGCGAAGGCGAACCCCAGAATGGTGGAGGCCGTTGCGGTCAAAACGCCCAGTTGCACCGAACCCCAAAGGGCCACCAGATAGCGCGGCGACAGAACAGCGGCCCAGGTTTCCAGTGACAGCTTTCCTTCCTTGAGAAAGGTCAGCCGCACGGCTTCCAACAAGGGATACGCAATAAACACCGAGACCATCAGGAACAGGCCCAAGATAGCGTAGCCCATAATGGGATCGCGGGAAAAGGCCGCCACGGCGTAGATGGCCGTGAAAACGAGGAAGGCAACGATGGCAAGCGCCCACAGCAGCCGCTCGTAGTCGACGGTGATGGTGGAGGTGGACAGCACCAGCAGGGCACCTCGCACCCCCGCACCGGTTTCATCGGGAACCGGTGCAAAAATAGAACTTGCCCGCCAAGCCGGGCACCGTGGTGACAAAGGGCTCGAGATAGTAGGCGCTTTCGAGCCCCTTCACAAACACCGGCGAGGCTTTCTGCTGCTCAAAGAACTGGGCAAGAGGCTCATCACCGGCGGACAAACCAAACTCGCCGCTCTCGGCATCCATGGTCAGAAAAATCGAGGACGAACCCGGCAACACCTGCTGTGCCGAAGCAACCCAGTCCTCGTAGAAGGCCGGGTCCTTGGGAGCCGTCAGCGCGAAGAGACGAATCTCCTTCGACTCTGAAGCCCCCATGATCTTGGAAAACTCGCCGACGAGAGAACTGAAGATCCACACGTCGGCCACCAGGAAGGTCAGGGCAACCAGGATGAAGCGGATGATTTTCTTTTTGCTGTAGATCATAACTCCATCCTGGTCAAATTAAACTTAGCGCAGCGAACCGATCTCGTCGTTCCAGCGTTTCACCAGCCGGGTCTTGTTCTGCCCGTCCCATTGCAGGTCCTGTTCCAGAGCGTTGATGTTGCTCAAGGGGTACGCCTTGGGATGGATGGGAGCACCGGGGGCAACCATGAGGAGGAAGTAGTTCGACATGATCTGCTGGGCCGATTTGCCAAGCATCCAGTCGTACAGCTTCTTGCCGTTGACCTGATCGGTGCCGCCCTTCACCATCGACATCGAGGCCAACTCAAAGCCCGAGCCCTCGGCGGGTGCGGTGATGACAGCGTCAACGCCCTGGCTGAGCATTTTGACCTGATCGTGGGCGTAGCCGATACCAACGGGAATTTCGCCGATGGACACGCTGGCGGCGTACGCGGCGCCTGAACGGGTGTACTGGTCAACGTTCTTGTCGAGCTTTTTCAGATAGTCGAAGGCCTTCTCTTCGTCGCCCTTGAAGACGTAGCGCAGGGTGGTGATCATATTGTAAGCCGTTCCCGAAGTCCCGGGGTTGGAAACACGGATCAGGCCTTTGTACTCGGGCTTGAGCAGGTCAGCCCAGCTGGTGGGGGGTTTGATACCCAGTTCGGCGGCGCGCTTAGTGTTGGTAAAGAAGGTCAGCGGACCGATGTAGATGCCGGTCCAGTAGTTTTCTGGATCACGGTAAATTTTCGGAATCGTACCAGCGGCCCGGGAAATATAAGGAACGGTCAGCCCCTTGGCCTTACCGGCAATATGGTCGAGCCCGACACCGCCGACCCAGACGGAGACTTGGGGGTTGGCCTTTTCCGCTTCCATGCGGGTAATGGCTTCGCCACCTGACAGACGCACGAACTTGACCGTGACTCCGGTCTCCTTCTCAAATTGAGCGAAAAGTTCCTTGGCCATGGCCTCATCGCAAGAAGCATAGGCGCTGACACTTTATTGAGCCATAGCGGCTCCGGTCATCAGAAAAAAAACAGTTGCAATCGCGAGCATTCGTTTCATCGAATGTCCTCCTGAAACCATCCTAGCATTGAATCTTGTTAAAGCAAGGGGGAACGTTTAGGCTTTCCAGATGAGAAACCCAGTCTCGGGACTGCTTCTGCTCCTGTCTGTTCTTTTTGAAGGTTGGACGGTTCTGGGCCAGGCGTCAGGACTGACGTTTCCAGGAACGACGGTGTTTCCCGACGAGGGCTGGGTTTCGGTCACCAACGATTTTGCCCTCTCCGACCCACTCTCCGAACTCAAGGAAACTTGGATTTCGCTGGGCAAAGTGGATTTCCCCTTGGAGGCTCGAGTCAATGGGGTTTTTCTCTACCGGCGGGGAACCGTCCCACCGGATTGGCCCTTTGTTCAGACCTCCAATCCCGCCGTTTTCCTGGTCCCCACCCCCGTCTGGAACGCCCAAGGCCTGAACCGGCTTGAGTTGCGCATCTGGAAGGAGGGTGACAGGCTCAAGTTTTCTGAACCGCTGCTGGTGGTCGGTCCGCATGAAGCGGATTTTCAACGGGGAACCGTTCAGTTTCTCAATTCAACGCTGTTTCTGATGTTCTTTGGCATCAACCTTCTGGGGGGCATCTATTTCTTTGTGCTCTGGGCTGGTAGGCCCAAACAGATTGACCAGCTGTATTTCTCCATCTCAACCCTTTTGATCGGTTTTTATTTTCTCAGTCTGGGCAGCCCTATTCCCCTGTTTCCCGGGGTATTGCATTACAGCCTGCTCAAGGCCTGCCTCGGAATGTCCATAGCGTTCTTGGTTCTGTTTCTGCTGGAGCACTTTCAAGTTTTGAATTACCTCTGGTTGAAGCTCAGCGTGCTGGCCGTCTTCAGCGGTTTCAGCTTGTTTGTCGCTTTCTCACTCAACATGACCCAGATGGCCGACCGCTTCACGCTGTCGATGATCCCTCTTGAGGTGGGTATTCTTTTCACCATCGTTCTCATGGTCATTGCGTTGAAGCGCAAGCTGCCCCAGGCCCGCATCATGGCTGTAGGAATTGGCATCGGAGTCGCCTTCGGATCGCACGATGTCTGGTATCAAATGACGGGACAGGTTCCTGTCGCCTGGTTGCAGGGGGTGGGCTTTTTCTCGCTGGAAGGCTCCATGTTCTTCAGCTTGGCCATCCATTCCACCCAGATGTACACCAAGCTGGAATCAACGGCGGTCGAGCTTCTCCATCAGAAAGGGTTTCTTGCCCAGACCAACGAGGCTTTTGCCCGCTTTGTTCCCCGAGAGCTGCTGCGGTTTCTTGGAAAAGACTCGGTGATGGACGTCCGGCTTGGCGACCAGGTGCAGGAAACCATGACCATCCTGTTCTCAGACATCCGCAACTTCACCCGGATGACCGAAAGCCTGACCCCGCGTGAAAGCTTCAACCTGCTCAACTCCTATCTGGCACGCATGGGCCCCAGCATCCGAGCCCATGGGGGAACGGTGGACAAGTACATCGGCGATGCCATCATGGCCTTGTTTCCAGCCTCCCCCCTGAAGGCGGTGGAAGGGGCTCTGGCAATGCGGGAATCTCTGAGGGATTATAACAAAGGACGGGAACGTGCCGGTTATCAACCCCTGGAAATGGGAATCGGGTTGCACACGGGTCCGGTGATGCTGGGCACGATTGGTGAGGATCAGCGGATGGATGGAACGGTGATCAGCGACGCGGTCAACACCTCCAGCCGCATCGAGGGTCTCACTAAGGCCTTCAAAGTTCCTATCATTGTCAGTCAGGCTACCTTGGCAGCAGACCCGTTGCTGGTGGAAACCATTGCCCACCGCTACCTCGGCCTGATGCAGGTTCGCGGAAGGACTCAAGGCCTGGCTCTTTACGAAATCCTCGATCCTCAAGACCCTCTAACCCCTACCAAACTGCAGCACAAAGACCTCTTTGAAGCGGCGGTCAGGTCGCAGGAAGAAGGGGATGCCAGAGCCAGCACCAATTTGTTCCTGGCTTATCAAGCCAAGGTTCCTGACGACACCTGCGTTTCCTTTTTCCTTGAACGGTTGCAGCCGGCAGGAACACCATGCTGATGACCGTTCAGAATCTCAGGAAGGACTTTGCCGGAACCACTATTCTCGACGGAGTGGATTTTCAAATCGATCCTTTCAAGAAAGTGGGTCTGATTGGGCGCAATGGAGCCGGAAAAACCACTTTGCTACGGTTGCTCACAGGTTCTGACGTCGACTTCAAGGGCCGGATTGCCCGCGTTCCCGGACTGAAGGTCGGGTTTGCCGGCCAGCACTTTCCCTCTTTCGGGGGCACCGCTCTCGAATGGCTGACCACCGACCTGACCCCTTTGGCGGCTGAGCTGGCCCACCTTGAGGACCTGATGGGTTGTTCCGAAGGAGCTGCCCTCGAACGGGTTCTGGAAGAATACGGCAAGGCTCGTGAACGCTGGGATGCTGCAGGTGGAGACAGTGCCGTCGACCGCGCCCGCACCCTTCTGGGAACCTTGGGTCTGTCGCATCGGGAAGACACTATGGCAGCCAAGCTCTCGGGCGGTGAACAGAACCTTTTGGCCATTGCCAAAGCGCTGGGAGACCGGCCCGATCTGCTTATTCTGGACGAACCGGGAAACCACCTGGACGTGTGGGGACAGGCCTGGCTGGAGGAATTTCTCCACGACTACCCGGCAGCGGTGCTGGTGGTCAGCCACAACCGCACCCTGCTCGACCGCACCGTCGACCGCATCCTTGAAATCGAAGAAGGCCGTATCCGCAACTGGGCCGGAAACTATTCCACCCATCGCTTGGAAAAGCTCAAGCAGGCCTGCGCCCAAGGGCTCAACTTCAACGCTGACAAGAAGAAACTGGACCGTCTAGAGGCGCTGGTGAAAAAGTTCCGGGAAATTGCCTCGGTCACGGCCGACCCTGCCTGGGGAAAGCGCCTACACGCGCGGCAGACCCAGCTGGAGAAGTTCCGCCTGCAGGCGGCCAGTGAGCCCGAAGTCGACCGGGCCAAACTGGAGATTGCGTTTTCGGGCCGGGTCAGCGGTTCCACCCTGGCCTTGCGCGTGTCACACTACAACCGGGCCTGGGGTGAACGGGTGTTGTTTCAAAACGCCGGTTTCGAGATGGAGGTGGGAGAACGGGTAGCGCTGGTCGGTCCCAACGGCTGCGGCAAAACTACTTTTCTCACCGACCTGGTCACTACGGGAGGCTGGGAAAACCCCAATTTGCGTATCGGCCCCAGCCTCAGAGTCGGTTACGTCAGCCAGAAGCAGGAAGTGTTTGACCCGAACCAAACGGTGCTCGAGGAGTTTGAGCGGCTCAAACCCACCGGCAGACAGGCGGTACACGGCCTTTTGGGCCGCTTCCTCTTCGGCTGGAACGACCTCGACAAAACCATCGGTTCTCTTTCAGGCGGAGAACTCAACCGTCTTCAGCTGGCTCGGGCGGTCTTCCTCGAAGCCGACTTTCTCATCCTCGATGAGCCCACCAACCACCTCGACATTCCCTCGAGGGAAGGGGTGGAGGAAGGCCTCGCCGATTTCAAAGGAACGCTGCTGACGGTCAGCCATGACCGGTATTTTCTCGACCAGACCGTCACCCGCATTGTTGAAGTGAAAAATCAGCGCTTTGACAGCTGGGATGGGACCTTCAGCGAGTTCTGGGCCGCGCAGAAAGCCCTTGATCAAGACCCCGAAGAGTCCGAATTGAGGGCGCTGGAGCGCAAAGCTTCCGAATATCTGGCAGCAGGCCGTTATGGAGAAGGTCGGGCAACGGCAGCCGAACTCGAGAAGCAGAGAAGAAAAAGCAAGTAATCACTTGCATTTTTTTCTTGCCTTGAAGTATCCTCACTGACATGAAACTAGTTGCTGTTAATGCAAGTTTTCGAGGCCGCCGGGGCAAGACAGCCCATTTCCTCGATCTGATGCTTGCTGGAGCCGCCTCTTCCGGGGCACAAATCGATCGTATCGATCTGGCAGATCTGGAATTAAAGCACTGCCTCGATTGTCAGAGGTGCCAGAAGCCAACTTTCTTGGCTTCTTGTGTCCTCAAGGACGATGCGGCATCGGTTTTCGACCGCATGCGCCAAGCCGATCTGCTTCTGTTCGGTACGCCGGTTTATACTTTGGGAATGAGCAGTCTGCTGAAGACCCTGTTCGAGCGCTATTACTTTACGGCCAATGTTCGCAGTTTTGAACTAACAAAATCCGGACTGTTCTTTCACAACGTCGACCCGGCCCTCTGCCGCAAGCCCTTCGTCAGTCTCGTGGTCTGTGACAACCTCATGGATGAGACTGTCAAGAACGCCCGGCAGTACTTCCATCTCTACGGGCAGTTCATGGATGCCCCTCACGTAGGTGATCTTTTTCGTAAATCAGCTTCGCTTTCAGAGTCCGATGGGCAAAGCCCCGTCGAGAAAGCCTACTTTCAAGCAGGAACAGAACTCGCTCTTCGTGGCAGAATTTCCCGAGCCACCCAAAAGGCTGCCAACAGCAGCCTTGTCTTGCTGCCGCCTTTTGTCCAATGGAGTTGGGTCCGGCGGCTTCTGGCAAAATCGCGATCAGCAAGAGCCAAAATTGAAGCGAGACACCGAACCGTCATGGATGCCGCAGTGAACCGATGAGTAGTACCCGGGAAAAGATCCTCGAGGCGGCCTCCGTCCTGATTGCCAAGGATGGTCTCAAGGGAACAACTACCAAAGAAGTCGCCAAACGGGCTGGGGTCAACGAGGTCACAATCTTCAGGCTTTTCAAAAGCAAACAGGGGCTCTATCAAGCGATATTGGAAAGCCTTTTCCCGTTGCAGGAGCAGTCCGCGCCTCTCGCTACCCTCTTGGCACCACCCTGGCGAGACAGAGAAGACCTTCAGACCCGTCTTGAGGAGTTCGGCAGGATTTTCCATGATCGGTTTCTCGAAAAGAACCGCACCCTGCTCGAAATTCTCATCCATAGCGAAAATAGTGCGCCGGGAAGAGACTCGTTCTTGCTGGAACGGGCTTCCGCACTGGCGGATCTTCTGGCAGCGCGACTGAGTGCCGATCCGAAACGGTACCGCACCGAGACCGGCATCTATCTCGGTGCTCTGATCAGCTGCTTTCTTCTGCGAGATCCCTTGGGTCATTCGCTCGTAAGTCCCGATGAAGTCTGCCAAAAAATGGCCCGGATTCTTGTTGAAAAAGGAGACTCCTGATGAAATTCTTTCAAAACCCCGCCCTCTGGTGGCTCAGCCTAGCGATCACAGCCCTGATGACGCTGACAAGCTTGGCAGGATTGCTCTTGCCCTGGGTTTACGCACAGGAAACAAAGAACTGGTGGGCCCAATGTCTGGGACAGGATTATTCAAACCTGCTTTTCATAGGCCCCGCCCTCTTGTTTTCGGGCTGGAAAGCCGCCAAGGGGGGAAAGGGTGCGTTCCTCTTTTGGATGGGAGTTCTTTCAGTTCAAGTTTATTCCTTTGTCCTCTATTCGTTTTGTGTCCACTTCAACGGTCTCTTTCTGTTGTATTGCCTGATCTTGGGCCTCTCCCTCTGGAGCCTGTTCTGGGGTCTGTACCAGCACCGTCAAACCGATTTTCAAAACTGGTTCTCGTCCAAAATTCCCCATCGACCCCTTTCGGTGCTCTTGCTGACCCTGGCTGGCCTGTTCGCATTCCTTTGGCTCTCTGAAGCCTTGCCGGCCAGCCTCGCCAACCAAACTCCCCCCTCCGTTCTGGAAGCGGGCCTTTTGACCAATCCGGTTCATGTGTTGGACTTCACGTTCTATCTTCCTGCCATGGTGCTCGCGGGACTTGGATTGTGGAAGAAAAGTCCTCTGGGCCTGGCTGGCGCGCCCGTCATGTTGGTCTTCGGTTTGGGGACGGCAGTCAATATCGCCAGCCTCATGACAGTATCCAGCTTGGCAGGAATCACCCAGGCTTGGGGCGGAGTTGCCGTTATGGGGGCAGTGGGACTGATTTGCGCTCTAGGAACAAGAGTGCTGCTCAGACAAATCAGGAACCAGCCACCCGCTTGATCTTCCGGGTCGTCGTCATTTCCAGCGGTTCGGCTAGCACCTCAAAACGGCTGATGCGCTGGTACGGCAGAAGGGTGGTGTTCACCTGGTCAATAATTTTCTGAAAGTGAGGATGCACCTCGGCTTCGGCCTTGCCCTGGTAGTCGGTGGAAGGGTAAATCAGTGCTTCAATGCCCTCACTGTGAAGGGCCGCATCGAGAATAAAGCCGCGCACCAGCACCTGTTCGACTTCTGGGTGCAGCTGAAAGGCGAACTCAATTTCTTCCGGGTACACGTTTTTGCCGCCCTCGGTAACAATCAGCGATTTGCAGCGGCCGGTAATGGCAAGGTAGTTCTCGGGGTCAACACGGCCCACATCGCCGGTGCGCAGCCAGCCGTCCGCATCGAGAACTTCGGCCGTCGCCTCGGGATTCTTGTAGTACCCCTGCATGACCATGGGACCACGAACGGCAATTTCACCCTGGCCGGTCTCGTCAGCGTCCAAGATTTTCAGCTCGACCTCGGGAATCACCTTGCCCACCGAGGTTTCTTTGTAGTGGTCCACGGGATTAAGGGCCAGGATGGGGCTGGTTTCGGTCAGGCCGTAACCCTGCACAAAGTCCAGACCCAGCTGGTTGTACTGGCGGAACACCGCCGGGGCCAGGGGGCCTCCACCCGAAATACAGATACGCAAGGTGGCCAGGCTGGCCTTGTCGAGCACGCTGTGAAAGAGCTTCTTGCCGGGATTGATCCCGGTTGTTTTTTTGATCGCTCCGGAAACGGCCATCAAAAACCGGATCAGACCGAACACCACAGGGCCTTTCTTGCGCACGCCGTCCATAATGCCGGCCAGCAGTTTATTGAACAGCAGGGGCACCGCTAGGAACATGGTGACCTTTGCCTCACGCAGTTCGCGCAAAACCTGGGTGATGGCCATCTTTCTGGCAAAGACGATTTCAGCACCGACAGAAATGGCTTCGATAAACACCGCCAGCATGGTGTAACTGTGGTGGATGGGAAGCAAGGCATAAAAGACATCGGTGGGGTAGAGCGGCATGTAAGCCTGGGCCAGGAAACAGTCGCTGGTCAGGTTGGCATGGGTGAGCATGACACCCTTGGGCTGGCCTGTGGTGCCGCTGGTGAACAAAATGGCCGCCAGTTCTGCCGAGCTGCGGGGTTGGGGAAGCGCTTCGCCCGGTGGCAGGGACATCACCGAAGGGCTCTGGCTGGAATCGAGGCCCCAGGCTCCACGGCATCCCTTCAAGCCTTCGCGGAAAAACTCAAACTTGGCCTCGTCGGCAAAAAACGCCACACAGTCCCCGGCTTTCGCCAACCGGAGGGCTTCTTCCAGCTTAAGCTGATGGTCCAGGGGAACCACGACCGCACCGACCGCCAGAATGCCGAAATACGCCAAGGCCCACTCAGGACTGTTAGCCCCCGTCAAGGCCACTTTTTCCCCGGGCTTGATCCCTGCCTGAAGCAGGGCAGAAGCAATCGAGGCCACCTGATCGCGGGCCTGACCATAGGACAGGCTGCGCCGTTGATCGTCGTAGGCGGTGAAACAGGGCCGCTCGGCAAAACGTTCAGCGGACTGAAGAAACAACTCGAACAGGGAAGGCCAGACAGGGGGTCGGTAATGTGCCATGGGGCTATCTTACTCTCGAGTCTCATCAGCGGTCAAACGGAATTCTTGTCAGTAGTGTTATACTCAAACCATGACTACCTTCCCCGAATACCCGCGCTACGATGCTCTTGGCCTCGCTGAATTGGTCAGGACAGGACAAATCACCCCTTCCGAGCTGGTCGAAGCGGCCATTGAACGGATCGAAGCCCACAATCCCGCCCTCAACGCCGTCATTGTCAAACTGTACGAGCAGGCTCGGCTGGCTGCCCGGGGGCCCGTTTCAGGAGGGCCTTTCGGCGGTGTTCCGTTTCTGGTCAAGGACTTGCTTTCCACCATCGAAGGGGTTCCAACGGCCTGTGGTACCAAGCTGTTGAAAAATCTGCCTGTGCCGCATGACAGCGAATTGATGGTCCGCTGGAAGCGTGCCGGGCTCATCCCCCTGGGAAAAACCAACACCCCCGAGTTTGGACTCACCCCCTACACCGAACCATTGACCTTTGGCCCCTGCCGCAACCCCTGGGACAAAACCAGAACCCCCGGAGGGTCGTCGGGCGGTTCGGCGGCTGCCGTGGCCACACGCATGGTTCCCCTGGCTACAGGAGGGGACGGCGGCGGTTCCATCCGCATTCCCGCCTCGGCCTGCGGACTATTCGGTCTCAAACCGACGAGGGGCCGCACGCCAACCGGCCCCGATTTCGGCGAAGCCTGGCACGGTTTTGCCATTGAGCACGCGCTGACCCGCTCGGTGCGGGATTCGGCGGCCCTGCTCGACGCCACCCAGGGTGCCGACCTGGGGGCTCCCTACGCCTCTCCCGCGTACGACCGGCCGTTCCTTAACGAGGTGTCAACGGCACCGGGGCGGCTTCGCATTGCGTTCACAGGAAAGCCCTTTTTGGGAAAGGTTGTCGACCCCGAGGTGCTGGCGGCCCTGGAGCGGACCGTACGGCTGCTGAAGGAACTCGGCCACGAAGTCGTTGAGGCAACCCCTGAAATTGACAACGAGGCGTTCTCGCTGGCCTTTATCACCATTTTGGCCGCCGAGTTGCGGGCCGATATCGAAGCTGTTTCGCAGGCGGCAGGGCAGAAGGTGTCGGTAAAAAACTTCGACCCTGCGAGTTTTGGTTTAGGCATGCTGGGCAAAGCCCTCAGCGCCCAGGATTACGCTTCGGCTTCCCGTTACCTGCAAGGCGCTTCACGGTCCATTGCCAGGTTCTTCGGCGGTTGGGACTTGCTGCTGACCCCGACGCTGGCCAGCCTGCCGCCGCTGATTGGTGCCCTGCAGCCCTCGGCGGCCGAAAAGACTCTGATCCGCCTGGTGGGAAGCTTCGACGGCGGAGGACTCTTGAAAGCCCTGGGGATTATCAAGCCTCTGGCCGCCCAGACCTTTGCCTTTATCCCCTGGACCCCCGTGTTCAACGTGACAGGGCAACCGGCCATGTCCGTGCCCCTGGAAACCAGCTCTACAGGAATGCCCATCGGCCTGCATTTTGTGGGCCGGTTCGGCGACGAGGCCACCTTGTTCCGCCTCGCCGCCCAGCTGGAACAGGCGCGGCCGTGGGCGGACAAGGTGCCCCCAGGGTACTGAACCACTACCGGTTGAATTCCTTGACAGCCTCGATCATGGCAAGGAAGTTTTTCACCGGCACGCCCGCCTGGGTATTGTGAACGGTGTTGAAAACAAACCCTCCGTCCTTTGAGAAGATTTCCAGGTTCTTGAGAACCTGGGCTCTCACTTCGGCTGGCGACTCAAACGGCAGAACCTTCTGGGTGTCGACGCCGCCGCCCCAGAAGGTGATGTCTTTTCCATAGCGGCTTTTCAAGGCCACAGGGTCCATACCGGTGGCTGAGATCTGCACCGGATTGAGAATATCGAACCCGGAATCGATCAACAGGTCAACCAAGCCAAAAACGGCACCGCAACTATGCTTAAAACACTTCCAGTCGGTGTTTTGATGAATCCAACCCGTTATCTGTTTGTAGTAGGGCATGTACAGTTCGGTAAAGGTTTCCCGGGAGCAGAACTGGCTGGACTGGGTGCCAAAATCGGTTCCACACAGAAACGCCACATCAATGTTGGCACCCGCCACGGCCTTGACAGCCTGCAGATTCTTGAGGGCAATCTCCGTCTGCTTCTCAAACACTTTGTGCAAATAATCCTGGCGGCTCACCGTTGAGATGTACCATTCCTGAATATCGCGGATGCCCTTGGGGTGCTTCATAAAGGGCCCGGGAACCAAGGCGATGTCTCCGATAGCGGTGCCGCCGATGTTGGCGACCACCGCCCTGCCGCTGGCTCTCCCCTCGGCAGTCGACTTCTGAAAGTACTCCAACGCCTGGGGTGTCAGGGCACCGAAGTCTTCCAGGTTGTCCTCGGGGTTCAAATCATCGTCATCCTCTGGCAGTTCGACCTGGCGGATGATGGTGTCGAAAAAGAAACTGGCCCTGGGCATTCTCCCGCTGGGAGGGACTGTGGTGTCGCCTTCGGGAAATACCAGGGTGTCACCGGCGGCATCCACCACATAGTTGAACTTTCCGGGGACAAGGACCTTCTGTCCCCAAGGGGTCATCCAGGGTTTGAAGTCTTCCACAGGGTAACCAAACATGGTTTTGTAGGCCGGAGTCGGGGCAATGTCGACACCAAGGGCATCGATCAGGTCAGCCTCGATCTCCCCCAGCATCTGGTAAGGCTCCCAGATCCGGATGGGGTGAGGCTCGAGTTTCAGCTCTTTCCGAAGCCCTTCGATCACGCTGACATGGATGCCTGTCACAGGTGTTCCGCCGAAATCGACGGGGACTTTGTCGGGTTGCTGGTGGTTGAGGGCCGCGCGGACCCGTTGGGCGGAAGTCATGATTTGATTCCTTTCAATTCCATTTTTTCAGTACGCAGTTTTCCAAAGCGGTCAATGAGAACAGCCAGCAAGAGGGTGGCACCGATGACAAAGGTCTGCCAGTAGACATCGACCCCCAACAAGGTCAGGGCGTTGGTAATCAGACCCATTAGAAGCGACCCCAAAAAGGCTCCCAAGACGGTACCCTGCCCGCCCTGCAAGCTGGCACCACCGATGATGACCGCTGTGATGACCCGAAGTTCCAGCCCGGTACCAGCAGTCGTTGAGGCGGCACCCAGCCGTGAGATCATCACGATGCCGGCCAGGGCGGCAAAGAGCCCCGTCA
>JAIFLN010000040.1 GCA_020049045.1 Spirochaetota bacterium
CGACCTGGAAGGGTCCGGTGTTTACCAACCTCCTTCTTGCTGACGAGATCAACCGTGCCCCGGCCAAGGTACAAAGTGCCTTGCTTGAGGTCATGGAGGAGCGCCAGGTCTCACTGGGGGGAGAGACGTTTCCAGTGCCCCGGCCGTTTCTGGTCATGGCCACCCAGAACCCTATCGAAACCGAGGGAACCTATGCCCTCCCGGAGGCACAGATCGACCGGTTTCTCATGAAGGTGGTGGTGACCTACCCCTCTGCCCTGGAGGAGTTTTCCATTGTCGAAAGGATGATCGCACCGCCGGTCGACCTGCGCCCGCTGATCGGGCACGAGCAATGGGAGGAGCTGACCAAACTGGTCACCCAGGTTTACGTTGACCCTTTGATCATCGATTACGCCGTGCGTTTGGTCGCGGCGACCCGCAACCCGGCCGCCGTCGGTTTGGCTGAGTTGGCACCGTACCTATCGTTTGGAGCCTCACCCCGGGGCAGCCTTCACCTCGTGGCGGCGGCCCGCGCTCTGGCCGCCATCCGTGGGCGCGATTATGTGGTGACGACTGACCTTCGCGACTTGGCACTCGATGTGCTGCGCCACCGGCTGGTGCTTTCGTACGAGGCCTTGGCTGACAGGGTCAGTGCCGATGAAATCTTGACCCGTGTACTAGGGGCCGTCGCGGCTCCAGAGTTGAAGAACCTTGAAACCCGCCAAAAAACACCCTGACCCCGAACGCCTGCTCAGAGGTGTCGAATGGACGGTTTTGCGGCGGCTGGATGGTCTGTTGCAAGGCAACTACCGCACCTTTTTTCAAGGGATGGGACTCGACTTTGCCGACCTGCGCCCCTATTTGTACGCCGACGATGTGAGAACCATCGACTGGAATGTCACTGCACGCCTGAACGAACCCCACGTACGGCGGTTTCACGAAGACCGTGAACTGCAGGCCTGGTTTCTGATCGACACCAGCCCGTCGCTGGATTTCGGTTCGCAGGGACGCACCAAACTCGACCTCTCCCAAGAGCTTGTGGCCGTTCTTGCCAGCCTGTTGGTACGAGGCGGCAACAAGGTGGGAGCCTGCCTGTACGATGGAACCCTTCCACGCCTGTTGCCCGTTTCGGGAGGCCGGAACGCTGTCTTGAATCTGCTCCGTGCCCTTGCCCAGCCCTGCCCTCCGACCACCGCAGAAACCGATCTCAGTGTTCTCCTCGAGACCATGGAAGGTGTCTTGCGGCGGCGCAGCCTCGTGTTTGTGATCTCGGACTACTACAGCACAGCGGGTTGGGAGAAGCTTCTGGGCAACCTGAGCCGCCGCCATGAGGTGCTGACCGTGCACTTGAGTGATCCCTCTGAGAACACCCTTCCGGATATGGGAGTCCTCTGGCTGGAAGATGCCGAGTCGGGACAGCAAATGCTTGTTGATACCACCGACCCCGGGTTCCGAAAACGCCTGAACCAAGCTCACCAAGCTCGAAAAGCGACCTTGGCAAGGCAGTTCCGAGACGCTCAGGTTGATCCCTTGACTCTGTCCACCGACGACGATCTGGTGCGGTCCCTGCTGGGCTGGTCTCAGAGACGCCGGTACCGCAAAACCCTTGCAGGAGGCACCCGATGAGCTTTCTCTGGCCCGGTTTTCTGTGGGCTTTGCTGCTGATTCCCATCCTGGTTCTTTTGTACCTCTGGTCGCAGAAGCGCCGCCAGAAATATGCGCTGCGCTTTTCCACCCTCTCGATGGTCCGGCAGGCCGTGGGCAAAGGTCCAGGGTTCCGCCGCCATCTTCCGGCCATCCTTTTGCTTTCGGCGCTGGCCGTGCTGGCCTTCTCACTTGCCCGGCCGACCGCCAAGGTTCCCATGATTGCCAGCGGCGGACTGATCGTATTAGTGCTCGACAGTTCCGGCAGCATGCGAGCCCGCGATGTCGAGCCCTCACGGGTTGAGGCAGCCCAGGCTGCTGCAAGGGTGTTCATCAGCAAACAGCCCGCCAACTCCGAAATCGCCATTGTGGCCTTTGCCGCCACCGCCTATGTGCTGCAGGCCCCTACCAACGACAAAGAACAGCTGTTTGCCGCCGTCGACAAGCTCACTCTGCAACGCGGTACGGCCATCGGCAGCAGCCTCGTGGTTGCCATCAACACCATTCTGGAATACCGGGGTGAACCCTTTCTAGAGTGGCAGCGGCCCGGAGCCTCTGACGATGGGTGGCCTTCGTCCGAACCGCCTGCTCTGCCAGAAACACCTGGACCACCGCTTGACGGCTCGGCCATTGTCCTGCTGACCGACGGGCAGAACAACGTCGGCCCCCTTCCTCTTGACGTTGTCCCCCTGGCCGCCCAACGAAAATTGCGCGTGTTCACCGTCGGACTGGGGAGCACCGAGGGAACCCTTCTGCAAGCCGAGGGAAGGCGGGCCAGAGTCGTTCTGGATGAGGTGACCCTGCAGGCCATTGCCGATAAAACCAAGGCCGATTACTTTCGCGCCGGCAGCGAAACCGACCTCAAAAGCATTTACGAAAACCTGGGAGGTTCGTTGGTGCTCAAGGAAGAACGCACCGAACTGACGGCGTTTCTTGCAGGACTGGCACTTTTACTGCTGTTGGTTTCGGCGGGAATGTCGCTCTTCTGGTTCCATCGGCTTCCCTGAGTCGTCACGCTTCTTGACTTCTGGAACTGCCGGGCAGACACTGATTTAGTGACTCCCATCGTCCTCGTCGCCATCAATGCACGCTACATCCATCCTCCGTTCGGCCTGATGTGCCTCAGGGCTGCCCTAGGTCCGTTGCGTGACCAGAGCCTCATCGTCGAGTTTACCTTGAAGACTTCGGTGGAAGAAATGGCCCAAGTGGTCGCCGCTGAGTCACCCCGGGTGGTGGGTTTCAGCGTCTACCTTTGGAACAAGACCAAGATGGAAGCTCTGGGCGAACGTCTTCGGCAGCTCTGTCCGGGAGTGATCCTAGTCGCCGGCGGACCCGAACCGATTGAAGGAATGGACGGGGTTGTCGAAGGCCCCGGCGAAGAACCCTTTCGAGCGCTCTGCGAGGTCATGATTGGAATTCCCGAAGGAATAGCACCAAGCCTTGTGGCTTCTCCCTACGACGAGTACACCGATCATGACCTCAAAAACCGCCTGACCTATGTCGAGACCTCTCGGGGCTGCGCTTTCACCTGCAGCTTTTGTACCAGCGCCGCACACCCCATCGTGAAGAGCCTACCCATCGAGGATTGTCTGGCGGCTTTCGAAAAGCTTTTGGCCCGGGGAGCCCGCCGCATAAAGTTCCTGGACCGCAGCTTCAACCTTAACCCGGCCCGGGCCAATATCGTGCTGGACTTCTTTTTGGACCGTCTGAAAGAGTATGAATTCTTTATCCATTTTGAAATGGTACCTGACCGGTTTCCACCCAAGCTGAAGGAACGTCTGGCCCGGTTCCCGGCAGGAGTTCTCCAGCTGGAAATTGGCATTCAAACCCTCAACCCAGCAGTCACCCAGGCCATTCAACGCCCTCTCAATCCCGAAATCGTTCTGTCGAATCTCGAGTTTCTGACCCTCGAAACCAACGTCACCGTTCATGTCGATTTGATTGCCGGCTTACCGGGAGAGTCGCTGGAAAGCTTCGGCCAGGGGTTTGACCGTTTGTGGTCGATTTTGGGAAGCCGTCCAGGGAACGAACTGCAGCTGGGAATTCTCAAGCGGCTGCCGGGGACACCCCTCGATGCCGACCCCGAACCGGGAGCCGTCTTTCGGACCGAAGCACCCTACGACCTGCTGGAGGGCCCCCATCTGAGCCGCCAAGAGCTTGTGCTTCTGAACAACATGGCCCGCTTATGGGAGCGCACGGTCAACCGCGGCCGTTTTCCAGGGGTACCCTTTGTCCAGTTTTTTGCCTTCACGACTTGGTTTATGGAACGCCACGAAGCCTCATGGGGAATTTCGCAGGAAGTTCTCGATCAAGAGCTCTTGGAATACTTTCCTAACCGATAATGGACTTATAAGAGGTATTCTATGCCCGGTTTTCAAGGTTTTTCCCGTGACTCCTTTTCTTTTCTAGCCGGCTTGACCATGAACAACGAGCGTGAATGGTTCGAAGAGCATAGAAAGGACTACGAACGGTTCATCCTCGAGCCGGCCCTGGCCCTGATCGCTGAAATGGATCCGCTGGTCCGGGCCATCAGTCCCCATTACCGGGGTGTTGCCAAAAAAACCGGCGGTTCGCTGATGCGCATTTACCGCGACACCCGCTTTGCAAACGACAAGACACCCTACAAAACCAATATCGGCATCCAGTTCCGCCATGAACGCGCCAAGGACGTGCACGCCCCTGGGTGGTATGTCCACGTGGATTTGCAGGAGTGTTTTGTGGGAGCCGGAACCTGGCACCCGGAACCTGCGGATCTGTTGAAAATCCGGCAGAGTCTGGCAGCCTCGCCCGAGAAATGGTCCAAAGCCATCACCGAATCGACAGCCAAAAGCGGGCTGAGCGCCGCCGGAGATTCGGTTCAACGCTCGCCCAAAGGCTTCGATGCCGCCCACCCTCTGGCTGCTGAGATTCGTCGCAAAGACTTTCTGCTGTCGGCCAACCTGCCCCCCGAGTTGTTCTTGGGGCCTTCGCTGATTCCCGAACTCGAGGCGAAATTTCGGGCCTCGGCACCCTATATGGCGGCCCTTTGCCGGGCCTTGGATGCACCTTTTTGATGGACTCGCCCCTGACTCTTTACTCACTGGCACTGAGCTTGGCCATGGTGCTTTCTCTGGGGTTGGCCTTCATGGCTTTTTTCCGCCTCAAGGTGCCCGGAGCGCTGGCCTTTCTTTTTGGAAATCTGGCAGGGTTTCTATACGCCTTCGGTTCCTTGATCGAGATCACAGCCCAGACGCCGCAGCAGGCTCTGACAAGTCTGACGGTTGAGTACCTGGGAATTGCCACCATCGGCCCGTTTTTGTTCCTGACGGCCATTGCCGCCACCCGGGGAGCCGGAGTCGTCTCACCCTTTCGAAGTCTCCTCCTATTCATAGTACCAGCCATTGTCATTCTGACCGTGGCGACAAACCCCTACCATTACCTGTTTTACACCAGTTTCGAAGTGAGGCAGAACGGCCCCTTCACCGTGCCTCTCATGGGGAAAGGCCCCTTCTATTTTCTCAATCTTGTCTATATGAACCTTTGTCTGGCCTGGGGTGCCCTGACTCTCCTTCGAGAAGCTCTGAAAGCTCCGGCTGCCCGCCGCAAGCCCCTCTTGGTCTTCTTTTTTGCCTCGCTGCTCCCCTGGTCGGGAATGGCGGTTTACCTGCTCGGGCTTAGCCCCTGGGGTTTGGACACAGCCCCTTTTGGGCTGGCGCTGTCGGGATTGCTGTTCGCCGTGGCACTTTTCCGCTACGGGCTGTTTGACCTGATGCCCCTGGTGCTGGACCAAGTTTTCGAAAACATGAAGGAAGGGGTTCTGGTGGTGGACCAGAAGAACCGGCTGATCGGCATGAACCCGGCAGTCATGCACCTTTTCCGACTGACCGACAAAGGCGTTGGTCGCGACCTCGCAACATTAGGACTACCCGAGCTCCGCAGGGAAGGAGATCTGAAATGGACCCTGGGTGACCAGCCAAAAACCTTTCAGGTTGACCGCTCACCCTTGCTCGATAAAAAGGGCAATCTGCAGGGAGAGATTTTCATGTTGCTGGACATAACTCTGCGCGAGGAACTGGCGGAAAAGCTGTCCCGCATGGCCCGCGTCGATGAACTGACAGCCCTTCCCAACCGCCGGGCTTTTCTGGAGCGTCTACGGTCGGAAGCCGACCGTTTGCACCGCTACGGTGACATCTTCTCGTTGGCAATTGCCGATATTGATCACTTCAAGAAGGTCAACGATACCTGGGGCCACGATGCCGGCGACGCGGCTCTGGTTCATGTGTCGCGTCTTTGGAGCACGATGCTGCGGGGTTCCGATCTTTTGGCCCGTTACGGGGGAGAGGAATTCACGGTTCTTATGGCGGAAACACCCGAGGAAGAGGCCAGGCTGCTGCTTGAGCGCATGCGGGCACAGCTGGAGGCCCAGCCCTTGCTCTGGCAGGGGCAGACCATCCGGCTGACCGCCAGCTTTGGAACAACCTCAGTTTTGCTCTTCGATGACGAGGACCTCGACAGCTGGATCCGCCGCGCCGATCTTGCTCTCTACCGGGCCAAAGAATCCGGCCGCAACCAAGTACAAGGAGCCTTATGAAAACGAACCCACCTCAGACACGCGACGGCTTCGGGTCAGGACTGGGGGCCTTGGCGGCCCTGGTCGGCTCGGCCGTCGGCCTGGGAAATATCTGGAAATTTCCCTACTTGACGGGAGAAAACGGGGGAGCCGCCTTTGTTCTCACCTACCTCGTCTGCGTCATCCTGGTCGGCATTCCGGTTATGGTGGCCGAGCACGCCATTGGACGCCGCATGAGGCAAAATGCCGTCCAAGCCTACGGCGGCGTGGTCCCGGGCCAGAAATTCTGGTCGGCCATCGGTATTTCCGGTCTGTTGGCCGCCGTTCTGATTATGGCCTTCTACAGCGATGTGGCCGGCTGGGTCTTCGCGTATGTGTTCAAATCGGGTTGGGCTGCTTTCGGGGGTCCGGCACTGACTCCAGACACGTTCGGAGCCATTGCCGGGGGTACCATCGAACCTCTGGCCTGGCAGTTTGGGGTCCTCGCGTTAACCACGACCATCATCGTTGCCGGCGTTTCCAAGGGCATCGAGCGTGTCACGAAAATTCTGATGCCGCTGCTTCTCGGTCTTCTGCTGCTGTCAGCTCTCCGGGCCCTTACTCTTCCGGGAGCCTGGGCCGGGGTGGAATACCTGTTCCGCCTCGACTTCACGAAAATCGGCCCGGCTGTTTTGCTGTCGGCCCTCGGTCTGGCCTTCTTCAAGCTGTCCTTGGGCATGGGTACCATGACCACCTACGGTTCCTACCTTCCCGACAAGACCCGCATCGTACCCAATGCCGCCCGGGTGGCCCTGGCCGATACTCTCGTGTCGCTGCTGGCTGGTCTGGCCATCTTTCCTGCGGTCTTTGCCTTTGGCGGGCAACCTGCCGGTGGTCCGGGACTGTTGTTCAACACCATCCCCCTGATTTTTGGACAGATGCCCGGTGGAGCCTGGTTCACGGTGCTGTTCTTTGTGCTGGCCGCCGTGGCCACCGTGGGAGCCATGGCCAGCCTCTTTGAGGTTCCGGTGGCGTGGCTGGTGGAAAAAAAGAAGATGACCCGCCTGATGGCGGCGCTGACCACGGGTGGAACCATGTTCGCCCTGGGCATTCTGGCGACGCTCTCCCCGTTCTTCTTCAACCTGTTCGACTTCACCTCGTCGAATGTGCTGTTGCCCCTGGGCGGTCTAGCCATCATCATCGTGGCCGGTTGGCTGATGCCCAAGGGAGGCTTGGCAGACGAATTGGGCAAGGGCGGAGCGGGAACCCGATGGGATAGTCAGCTGGTGCCTGTGTTTGTGAAATTCATCACGCCTGTTCTCGTGCTGTTGATCCTGCTCAACAGCCTGGGCCTGGTGAAGTTCTAACAAGTCAATCCTGCTGTGCGACCAGGCCTGCAGACTCTTCCAGATACCGCAGGAAGGGTCTCATGGCCTGGACCGCCCCCACCACCTGTCTGGCAAACTCCGGGGCCAGGACTTCCTCGTCCCGGAAAGACCGCCAGGCTACCACCTGCTTCATCTTGAACAGCTCGGCGGCGGGGTGGTCCTCGGGAAACCCCTTGGGCACCTTCTTGAGCTTGGCACCGTCGAGCAGGTGCAGATGGGCTGTAAACTCGGCCGACTCAACAATTTTCAGAAACGCGCGGGGTCCGTCCTCCATGTCGAGGCGAAACTTCTTCAGAGCCGCCGGTTCCGGCATCCACAGTCCACCACCCACCACGCTCTCATGGCCGGGTTCCAGGTGAAAATACGCTCCCAGCCCGGGAGTCTTCTTGCCGGCTGGGTCGAAAACGGCGCTCAGACTGGTTTTGTACGGCGGCTTTCCCTTGCTGAAACGAACATCCCGGTAAATGCGGTGAAAATAGAACGACGCCTTGTGGCTGCCCCGGTCGAGGCCCAGCGCCGGAAACCGGTCAAAAAAGAACGCCTCGATGGATCCCTTGGCCCGTTCATAGTCGGCGCGGTGGGCCTCGAACCACGGCCGGTTGTTGTTGAGAGACAGCTTGTTCAGGAACTCGAGAACGGGAGCAAGAGGAGAACTCATGCCGGGGTATGTCCCCGCACCTTGAACTGCCCCGCTTCAGCTGCCAGCTCATCGACGCTCTCCTTGTTCCTGGCTCCCTGGTCGGCAATCGAGGCCAAGGCCTGGTTGATGTCTGACGTTCCTGTGGAGATTTCATCCATGCCCTGGCGGATTTCCAGGGTGACCCGGTGAAGCGTCTCCATCGTCTGAAGCATAACGCCGGCCTCATCCAGCATAGCCCCCGAATGGGTGCTGACTTCGGCACTCGACTCCCTGATGTCATGGATGCTCTCGAGAATCTGATGACTGCCAACCTGCTGCTCGGTCATCGCCGACCGGACTTCACTCTCCAATGCTTCGACCTGACCGATCTCCTCCAGAATGCGCCCGAAGGCGCTCTCGGTAGTATCGGCGTCGGCCACCAAGGCCCGGATGGTTCCCTGAAGGACTTTGAGTTCCGAAGCGGTGGACTTGGATTGAAGCGAGGCTTGTTCGGCCAGTTTGCGGATTTCGTCCGAGACGACGGCAAAGCCCCTCCCCGCCTCACCGGCATGGGCGGCCTCGATAGCGGCATTCATGGCCAGCAAATTGGTCTGGCTGGCGATGGAGGCAATCACGTCGTTGGTTTCGTGGAGGCTTTCGGACTGGCGGTCGACCGTCTTCACCCGTTCCCGGAACGAGACGAACTGGGAACGGCCCACCTCGGCCGCTTCAATCAACCGCTTCAGGCTGTGGTCAAGGGTCTCCACATTCCTGGTCACCGACTCGATATTGCCGACCATCTGCTCTACGGCGCTCCCCGAGGTCTGAACCGCATTGTCCTGACGGTGGACCAGTTCCTGCAGAGTCGAAACATGACCGGCGATCCCGGTCACCAAATGGGAGGTTTCGGTGGCGATGGACTCCTGACGGATGATGTGCCCTTTGGCCGACTGGATATTGGCGGTAATCTGGTGAAGCGAGGCGGCCGTTTCAATCAAGGCGGTCGACAGCTCTGTCCCCGAGTTCTGCAGATGCCCCGAGGTCGTCTGCATCAGCCGGATCATGTCCGAAAGCTTGTCGACAAAGGCATCGTAGCTGCGTGAAAGGTCGCCGATCTCGTCGGACCGGGTCAAGTTGAGCCGCTGGGTCAAGTCACCCTCTCCGTCGGCAATGGTCTTCAGAATTCCCGCAACCACCCGAACCGGCCGGGTAATACGAGTCAGAAGGAACAGGATGGCCAAACCAATGACGAAAAACGTCAGCAACCCCAAGGCGATGGCCAGGGAGGTAAGGAATGCCTGGGTTGCCAGCAGCCGGTCCAACGGCGCCACGGCGATCAGACTCCAGGGTTTCTCCCAGAGTCCGACTCCGATGGGAGCGTAGTGCAACAGCGAAACGGTACCGTTGGCTAAGTTGGGTTTGATAATGGAATGGTTCTTGCCTTCGCGGATGGCGATGAGAATTCCCTCCTTCAAATCGGGCGTGTCGTCGCCTACAGGTTTGCCCACGAGCTCAGGCTTGGGGTGCATAATCCTGACACCGGAGTTGGTGGTGATGATAATGTACCCGGTGTCGAAGATTTTGATCGTCTTGCTCAAATCAGCCAGGGCTTTGAGGTCGAGGTCGATTCCCGCGACGCCGAGAACCTTCCCTTCCACCACAATCGGAACCGAGAAGGTGACCATGAGGATTTCATCCTCTTTCTTTCCGGTATAGGAATACCGGGTGGGATCCTGAAGAACCTCTTTTGCAGTGTCGCGGGGAACCAGATAATAGTCCCCGGCCCCCGGCTTGGTGTAGTCGAGATTGGCGAACAGCTCGATCTTTCCCATGGCTCTGGTCAAGACGGGAACATAGCGTCCTGTGTCGTCGCTGCCGGGCGAGCCTACAAAGGCTTTGTCTTTCCCGTCGAGGGCGTTGGGCTCCCAGACGGTCCACACATCCAGCAGGCTGGAGTTGGACTCGAGGGTCGATTTCATGACCGCATCGTAGGCGGCCCGGGAAGTCACACCGGAGGACCTCAGACCCTCAAAGGTCTTGGCCAAGGTCCGGCCCACCTGAATGGCACGGCCAACCTCGCCCCCTACCTGGGCGGCATACCGGTTGGCAATATTCTCATTCTCAGCCCATGCGCCTTTTCGGAATTCCTCCCCGGTGGCCACAACCACCGACACAATCATGACGGCCAGGCCGACCACCAGAATGCTTAAAACCGGCACAAGAATTCGGGTTAAAAGCGAAATCCGACGCTTCATGGTGACCACCTCCGAGGGGGTGACAACATTCTATACACCTCTGGGGATTTTGACCATGAAATTCCAAAAGGGGACCAACTCTTGACCGCGGACGTTCGTCCCTATAGAATGAGGGGCCATTTTGAACAGGAGTGACCATGTCGAAAGCCCACCGGGGTAAACCCCTCCGCGAGACCCCCAATGCCAGCCGGGGCACTTGCCCTTCCTGCAACCGAAGCGCCATCAAGGTGATGTACGACATTGAACTGTCGGGCGCCAAGGTCAAAGTCTGCAAGCAGTGCAAGGCCAAAACCAAGGCCTGAGGTT
>JAIFLN010000029.1 GCA_020049045.1 Spirochaetota bacterium
TTGCGGACACTGTCGCGGACTTCGCTTGGCCTTCCTTGAACCATCAGGTATTGGGCGTCTACCCCGCCGCAAAACGAGACTTGGGAGCCGAAGAGCCGCTTCAAGTGTTCAGGCTCCATTCCGACGGCTTGTGCTTGGATCGGGTGTACCGCGTCAACACCGATCGCAATGAGATCGGGAATGATCTCGGCAATCGACCCGCAGGAGTGATGGATCACCTTGAGGCCATAACTCTTAGCTTGGTCCACGAGTCGTTTAGTCGAAGGTAGGACGAACTCGCGAAGGATCTGAGGCGATACCATGGGTCCCAGTTGGCTGCCGTAATCGTTGCCGATCAGAATGGCGTCGATCTTGTTGCCGGCAGCTGCGTAAAGAATCTCATTGGCCGCTAGATAGAAATCCACAATCCGCTCATTGAGCGTCTTGAAGAGATCGGGCTCGGTGAGCATCTTGATGAACGCATTTTCCATACCAAAAGCCGCGCAAGCGTCTTGAAAATGCGACGACCACAAGACTCCCAGGACCGCTTTTCCTTCAGGCGCCGCAGCCACGACTTCCCGGCACTTTGCGGGAGAAATATGTCGGGAAGGGTCCGGCCAATCGAACTTGTCGAAGTCAGCGGGATGTTCGGCATCCTCAAAGATCCCAGGCAGACTCAAGGTTCGGGCCTCATTTTCTGAAATGACATGGTCTTTGGAAAAATGGAGCGCCATTTCTATCGCCTTGGCACCAGGCGCATCGTAAGGCAACTCAAAATGGTAGACATCATCGTCAATTACCGCTTTCAACGATGAGACGGAACTGACTTGGAAGTGATGGAATAGCCCTGGAAGAGCTAGTTTATCGGGTACTCCCAACCAGCTCGCGGGTCGATCGACAGGCTTTCGTTCAATGGTGGCGTGAAATCTCTCTCTTGAGTTCATGGTCACCACACTGGTCCCACTGTCGCAAACTGTTAATCTGGAAAATGCTTCGGTCGCGCTGGAAAAAAAACAGCCTGACAAGCGTCCGAGTACCTACCGGCGGAAGTCTGAGACGCTTTTCCCGACGGACCGGTGAAAAACCTTATAGAAGTAGTTGGGATCCGTGAAGCCGACTTGTCGACCAATCGCGGAGGCGCTGGAAGGGGTCGTGGCCAGCAAACGCTTGGCCTCCTGAATTCTCAGTTCTGCGACATACTCATTGAACTTAATCCCGGTCGCGACACGAAAGATCTGGCCCAAGTAGATAGGGTTCAGGTGAAACTGGTCGGCGAGGACCTTGAGGGACAGGGGGCCACGGAAATCGCTTTTCACGGCTTCGAGAACTTCGCTGATCAGAGTTTTTCGCTTTTGTTTTTGGGACAACCTCTCAATGACCTTAACACCAAGATTGATGAACCACTGCATCACGACTCCGATGTTTTTCTGAGTGAGGACCTGTTTGTAGACGCTCTCATAGTCGCCAAACATCTCTTCCTCCGAAAGCCCTAAGTCTCTCAGGAGAAAGAGGTAAACGCCAAACGTCTGGAGACCGAAACCGTAGAACGACGAAAGAGACACGAGTTTCATCCCCACGAAGTCGAGGTAGCAAGCGGTGAAGAAGTCGTAGACCCCCTGAAGGTTGAGGGCTTCAATGGCCACGATCAGGCGGTTGAAATTCACGTTGGTGATCGAATCGTCCGACTTGAGAAGATCGTCGACATTCTGCGCTGTGACAACATAGATGGGCAGGATGACGCTCTGCATGGCCACCGAGGCGTCGATCGAGGCCGCTTGAAACGCCAGGGTGTGCAGGACACCTGACTTGATGAGCCTCAAACCATTGAAGCTTGACCCGAAGGCGGCGCAAACCAGGCTTCCCGTTTTTCCGGCCTCATCGAGGGCGTCGCGAACCCCAAGCATCGCTTCGCGGTCATCGGCGCAAACGATGCCCTTCAATTCATTGCCGAACTGGTTCAACCATCCCGAGACAATGTGGTACGTTGCAAGGTGGTCGAGCCCGGTGGCGGCCATGGCCACGCATTCCATCTGCGGGGCGATCTTTCGAAGTTCCGTGATCACACCCCAGGTGCGCGAAAAGAAACTGGACGACCCGTCGACATGGCGGACGATGGCGTAGCTTCCGCGGTAGCCCATTTGGACGGCAAATTGCCTTGCCAAGGCTCGAGCCTGGCCCCAATCGTCGGGACCCGTCCAGAACAGAAGCTCGGCGATCGCTCCGGCGGGCGGCAACAGATTGCAGGCAGTGACCGGTACCCCCGCTACGCAGAGGGCCAGGATCATCTGGGAACTTGTACTGAGGTTTTCGGGCAACACCATCACGAGGTCGGGCTTTCGTGCCAGCACCTCTGCTACGACATCTGAGTCCGGGTCGGGCGCCAAGACCTCGAGTAAGATTCCGGCCTTACGAGCCATCTTGGTCAATCCGTGTTTGAACTCGGTCGTGTATGAGGTGCTCGACCGCGCCACGAAGATCACATGTTTGCCATTGGGCCCATCGCCGCGCGAAAACCGATGTGGTTGCTGGTTCAAGTTCCAGATGCCGTATTCTAACTGGTACCAATGCTCTTCCTCTTCAACGGAATAGAGGTGCGATGGGCCAGGATCGGCAGGCACGGCTTTTTCCAAGCCGGACCACAAGATAACAAGATTTCCCTCCGTGGAGTTTAGTGTTGAGACGCTTCGTTTCGCGGATTTTTCGCCTACGTCCAAACTGTCCTCCCCGCCAATCCGGCGTGCCCTTCGCAATTGTCTGATACCCTGCCGTACCAAACTTGGGCTCCCACCGTCAAGGGGGGCATCGCCACTGCTTCTGAAAGACGTTCCGTGGTCGAGACCCAAAAAAGGTGAGAAAATTCTCACTCTTCCCGTAGCAGGCGAGGTGTTGGTTAACATTACAAAAAGTTAATCCTTGCCACAATGACCCGCTTTTTCCGACGAAAAGCTACACCTGAATCTTTTTGACACACTCCCGAATCGACGGACTTGGTGTGGGGTGAGAACGACTCAAAAACACAGAGGAAAGCCCCGATGAACCTCCTGGGAGATTCGGTGCAAGGGCTTGGCCTCCTGGAAGAGTATTTGTATATTCTCCCTCGGTTTACAGAAACTTAGGCGCGGAGGAATCAGAGTGTCGGATCAAAATCAGGAACTACCACCTCTAGAGGAACAGACTGTTGATGCTGGTGCCGTTCCTGCAGAACCGTATCCGGTCGGGCTTGAGCTGGAAGCGGTGAAGGCTGAACTGGCCACAATCACCGCCGAAGTTGCCGCTTTGAAGGCCGAGCGTGATGATCTCAAGGATCAGATGCTGCGCAAGGTGGCGGATTTCGATAACTACCGCAAGCGGATGCTGAAAGAAAAAGACGAAGCCCGTCAGTTTGCCAATTCGGGTCTTTTGGAAGATCTGTGCCAGGTTCTTGACGACTTTGAACGGGCCATCCGGTCGAGCGAAGGGACTCGGGACTACGATGCCTTCCATTCGGGAATCGTGATGATCGAAGGCCAGTTCGTCTCGATGCTGGAACGCAAGTACAGCCTCAAACGTTTGGAAGGGGTGGGAAAGCCGTTCAACCCCGAACACCACGAGGCTATTGCCATGGAACCTGCCGAAGAAGGTAAGGAAACCGTGATCGTTGAAGAATATCAAAAGGGCTATAAGCTGCACGACCGGGTGCTCCGGACCTCCAAGGTCAAAGTCGGACACCTCAAAACTGTTGAAACCAAGGAAGGAGAATAATCATGGGAAGAATCATCGGCATCGACCTGGGCACCACCAACTCTTGTGTGTCTGTTATGGAGGCGGGGGCTCCCGTCGTTATCGCCAACTCCGAAGGAACCCGGACCACCCCGTCCATTGTCGGTTTCACCAATAAGGAAGATCGTCTGGTCGGCCAGCCGGCCAAGAACCAGATGATCACCAACGCCGCCAACACGGTGTACTCGATCAAGCGCTTCATGGGCCGCCACTTCAATGAAGTCGGCGATGAGATGAAGCTGGTTCCCTACAAGGTTGTCGACGGTCCTAACAGCGACGTCCGCGTCGATATCGGCGGCAAGCTGCTTTCACCCCCGGAAATTTCGGCCGCCATTTTGCAGAAGATGAAGAAGACCGCCGAAGACTACCTGGGTGAAACCGTCACCGAGGCGGTCATTACGGTTCCTGCCTACTTCAACGATGCCCAGCGCCAAGCTACGAAGGATGCCGGCCGTATTGCTGGTCTTGAGGTGAAGCGAATTGTCAATGAGCCTACCGCCGCTGCTCTGGCATACGGCTTTGGCAAGGCCCACAAGGACCAGAAGATTGCCGTGTATGACCTTGGCGGGGGTACCTTCGACGTGTCTATCCTCGAACTGGGCGACGGTGTGTTTGAGGTCAAGTCGACCAACGGCGACACTCACCTGGGCGGTGACAACTTTGACCAGCGCATCACCGACTGGCTGATCACTTCGTTCAAAAAAGACATGGGCATCGACCTCGGTGCCGACAAAATGGCCCTGCAACGGCTTCGTGAGGGTGCCGAAAAGGCCAAGAAAGAGCTGTCGACCCTGGCTCAGACCGACATCAACCTGCCCTTTATCACCGCCGACGCCAGCGGACCCAAGCACCTTCAGTACAACCTCAGCCGCGCCCAGTTTGAGCAGATGTGCGACGACTTGATTCAGCGCACCCGCATTCCCTGTGAGAAGGCCTTGGCCGACGCCGGGCTGAAGCCCGAAGACCTCGACGAAGTCATCCTCGTCGGCGGATCCACCCGCATTCCGGCCGTTCAGGAAATCGTCAAACAGATTTTCCGCAAAGAGCCCAATAAGGGCGTCAACCCTGACGAAGTGGTAGCCGTCGGTGCCGCCATCCAGGGCGGTATCCTCGGTGGCGACGTCAAGGACGTTCTACTTCTCGACGTAACGCCTCTGTCGCTGGGCATCGAGACCCTGGGCGGCGTGTCCACCCGGCTGATTGAGCGCAACACCACCATCCCCACCCGCAAGAGTCAGGTGTTCAGCACGGCCGCTGACAACCAGAACGCCGTGTCCATCCATGTTCTTCAGGGTGAACGCGAAATGGCCAGTCAGAACAGAACGCTGGGCCGCTTTGACCTCACCGACATTCCTCCGGCTCCCCGGGGTGTTCCCCAGATCGAAGTCACCTTCGACATCGATGCCAACGGTATTGTCCATGTGTCGGCCAAGGACTTGGGTACTGGTAAAGAACAGAAAATCCGCATCGAATCCAGCTCGGGTCTCAATGAAGAAGAGATCAAGAAGATGGTGCGCGACGCCGAAGCCCACGCCGCCGAAGACAAGGCCTTCAAGGAAAAGATTGAAGCCCGCAACCAGGCCGACAGTTTGGTTTTCAGCCTGGAAAAGTTGATTAAGGAAAACGGCGACAAGGTGAATGCTGACGATAAGGCCAAGGTGGAAGCTGCCATTGCCGACCTGAAAAAAGTGATGGATACCGGCGATGCCGAGACCATCAAGGCCAAAACCGAAGCCTTGAACCAGGCGAGCCACAAGATGTCCGAAGACCTGTACAAGGCTCAGGCGGCAGGAGCCCAGCCCGGCGCTGGTCCCCAGCCTGGAGCGGGTGAAGGCCCCCAGGGCGGAGCTCAGGGTGGTGCTGGTCCGAACATGAAAAACGCTGAGGATGCGGATTACACGGTAGTAGACGACGAAGAAAAGAAGTAAGTTAGGGTTCGGAGAGTGAACGGATGGCCAAGAGAGACTATTATGAAGTTCTAGGAATTGAAAAAGGGGCTTCGGTCGACGAGATCAAAAAGGCTTACCGCAAGTTGGCCATTCAGTTCCACCCGGACAAAAACCCCGGAGATCACACAGCGGAAGAGAAGTTCAAAGAGGCCACCGAGGCTTATGAGGTTCTGAGCGACCAGGAAAAACGAGGCCGGTACGACCAATTTGGGTTTGCCGGCATCGATCCTCAAGCTGGTGGCGGCTTTGGTGGTGCGGCAGCCCGTGACTTTGAAGATCTGTTTGGCGGCGGGGCCTTTGGCGACATTTTTGGTTCCTTCTTTGGAGGTGGAGGCCGTCGCGGCGATTCGACTCCCCGTGGGAGTGATCTGCGCTACGACCTCGAAGTGGATTTCGCCGATTCCGTCTTCGGCACCAAGATCGAACTCAGTTTTAGTCGTCAGGCCGCTTGCGCGGTTTGTGAGGGCACCGGGGCAGAGGTGGGTTCGAAACGCAAGGTTTGTCCCACCTGTCAGGGTGCGGGACAAGTGCGCCGCTCCAGCGGCTTTTTCAGCATTGCCCAGACGTGTCCCAGCTGTTCCGGCGAGGGGCACATTATCGAAAAGCCCTGCAAGGCCTGCCGTGGTGCTGGTACCGAGCGCAAGACTCAGAAGGTCAAGGTTACCATTCCCGCAGGTATTGAAAATGGAAAGCGGATTCGGCTGGAGGGGCAGGGCGATGCGGCCCCCCGGGGTGGTTTGACGGGAGATCTGTACGTCTACATCCACGTCAAAGCGCATGAGTGGTTTGAACGCAACGGCAATGACCTCTATTGTTTGATACCCATTGGGATTACCCAAGCCGCCTTGGGTGCCGAAATCAACGTGAGTACCCTCGATGGCAAAACCCTCAAGCTGAAGGTTCCCGCTGGCACCCAGACCGGAAAGCTGTTCCGCATCAAGGATGCCGGCGTTCCGGTGCTTCAAGCCCCCAGCCGCAAGGGTGACCTGTTTATCAAGGTGCAGGTGGATGTGCCTACCAGCCTGAACGGCAAGGCCAAGGATCTTTTGGCTCAGCTGGCGAAAATCATCGGTGAGGAAGAATCTCCCAAGCCGGTGAAACTGGCGCACATCGAGTAAGCCCCGTGAAAGGGGATCGACCGGCCACTCTCGGTAGGCGTCTCCTTTTCACGCTGGGTTTGATTATTGCTCTGTTCCTGATCTTTTCCACCCTCATTTTTACCACCATTCAGGGGGCGTACCGCTTTCTTACCCTGGTTCAGGAAGACCAGCAGGAGATTGAAACCGTTTCCAAGTCGGCTGAGGGTCTGTATGCCGCTGCCGACAACTACCTGCAGTCGGGTAAGTCCGAATACGAACGCGATTACGCCCAGTTTTTGGGGCGGGCCCAACGCAGTTTGACGCTCCTGGCCAAAAAAATGCCCGGTGATCTGGTGTATGACATTCAGGACCTTTCCAACATGCTGCGCAGCTTTCAGGAATTGAAGGCCGAGGCCGTTGAGCGTTACCATTCTGGTACGGATGCCATTTACATCAACCGGCTGGTTTCGGAACTAGGCCGCATGAAGGGCTACATCCGGGGCGAGTGTTCCCGAATCCTTTCGGAGTATATGGACTTGATGAATGGTCAGGTCATGGTGATGCGCTCCAATTTGGAATGGAGTGAGCGGCTATCGTTTACCCTTCTGTTTGTGGTGACCGCCATCTGTCTGATTCTGGCGCTGAGCCTTACCCGTGATATTTCCCGCCCCGTACACAGCCTGGTGGAGTCGCTGGAACGTTTTGCCGCTGGGGACCTCGATGTGCAGGCCCCGTCGCGCCAACGGAAGGATGAAATTGCCAGCTTGATTGCTTCGTTCAATACCATGACGGTGCAGATCAAGAATCTGGTCGAAGAGATTCACCGTAAATCGAACCTTGAAACAGCTCTCAAACAATCCGAACTCGAAACCCTTCAAGCTTGGATCAACCCCCACTTCCTGTTCAACACGCTGAACTCCATCTCTGTCCTGGCTGACCTGGAAGGGGCTGCCAAAACCCAGGCGACCATTGGCAGCTTGGCGGAATTGCTGCGGATCAATTTGAAGTCAGCAGGCTCGACAGTGCCTCTGCATTCGGAAATCGCCTCGGTGGAGCACTATCTGCGGATACAGAAGGTACGTTTCGGCAACCGGCTGAACTATCAAATTCTTTGGAAACAGGAGTGGGGTGCACTCTTGGTTCCCGGCATGATCCTTCAACCCTTTGTCGAAAATGCCGTGCTTCATGGTCTGGAGCCGCTGGAAAACGGCGGGATGGTCGAGGTAGAAGCAGCGTTTCAGGACGACTTGTTGCTGATTGAGATCCGCGACAACGGTACAGGGTTCGATGTGACGGAAACTCAGCAGAACATACACGCTGGTACCAACAACACGGTCAGAAGGCTTGAGCTTTTCTATGGTAAGCCTGTGGTTCGTATTGAAAGCGAACCTGGAAAGGGAACAACGGTAAGACTTCAGCTATGGGTTCGCAGCCAAGCCTTGGGTGACTGACCAGTTTTTTCCTTGAAGAGCCGTGAGAAGTGTGCTGTGTCAGACCAACCTAACCGGCGGCAGACCTGTTCCGTGGTCAAGGGTTCCGAACGCAACAGGTTTTGGGCTTCCTGCAGCTTCAGTTCGGTGACATGGTCGACAAATTTCACACCGAAGTGTTCCTTGAAGACCCGTGACAGGTAGGGGGGACTCATCCCCAGCTTGGCGGCGACGTTTTCGAGGGACACCTCTGACCAGGGCATACCCTCGAGGATCTTGAGAATGCGTGTCCTTGGGCTCTCCTGGTTTTGAGCGGCAATCCCTTCGGCCACCTTGTCCAACGTTTCCAGTAGCAGCCGCCTGAGCGGCGCGAATTCCTTGAGATTCCGATGGGTGTTATGAAAGTGTTCTGCCACCTCAAGCACGCAAACCTGGGCGCCGATTTTCACCAGGATGCGGCGGAGTGCAGCCCCGAAGTCCGAGCAGTAGTCTTCAAAGCTTCGAGGGTCTGGGCAGGCGTTCTCAAGGAGCCCTGCCAGGATGGCTCCTGTGGCCTTCATTTCCCCCAGGGCATCGTGAGTCAGACTGCGGAAAAACATTTCCTCGGCAGCGAGCGGGTAGGGTCCCCGCTTTTCCGATGGAATGGGAACGCTGGTTTCAAAACCGTGCAAGGCACGTAAAAAGACCTCTTCGAACTCGGCTTCGGTGACCGGCTTGAGAAGGTAACCGTCCATTCCGCTGTTGAGGGCCTGCTGTGCGAAGCCAAAACTGTCGTGGGCACTGAGCATCACAACCTTGGTGCGGGGGCTTTGCTGCTTGATTTGGGCCGCGGCATCCAAGCCGTTCAGCACCGGCAATTTGATGTCCATAATGACCACTTCGGCCTGGAGCGACAGAGCATCTTCCAAGGCTTTTTTTCCGTTGGCAGCCTCGCCAACGATGTTCATGCTGGGAAACAGCCTGGTCAGCAGCTTGCGGATGGCAATGCGCGACAACTCTTCATCGTCGACAATCAGGACGCGGCGGGGTTCCGGATCGTTGGAGCGGGACAGGTGGTTCATCCTGGCAGTCATGATACCATGGGTTCAGCGGGTCCCCAGCAGGGCTTTTTTGCCCTCACCTCGACGAATTTAACCAGAATGGATGTTCCGAGCCTCTGAAGGTCTTAATCCTGGTTAAAAAGTGCCTGGTTTTTCTAAAAAGGCCCCGGTGTACGGCCCGTAAGAACGGCTTTAGGATCGAACCAATCGAATTCCAGGAGGATTTCATGAAACGTTTTCTGATTGCCCTGATGGTCTTGACGGCAGTGGTCGGAGGCCTTTCGGCCCAAATCAATGCGAATACCAAGGACCAGCTTTACATTGAGGTGTCGGCTATCGGCAACCTTGATTACTTCTATGACCACAAGATGGGAATGGAAATGGTTGGAAAGGAACTGGGTGTCCGTACTGAGTATGTTGGACCGGCTGAGTACGATATGAACGCCATGGTCGCTGCTTTTGAGCAGGCCATTGCCAAGAAACCCAAGGGCATTGTGGTTGTCGGTTTTGAGCCCTCGCTCAACGCCATTGTCGACAAGGCTGTGAAAGCCGGCATTCCCGTCGTTACTGTGGACGCTGACCTTCCCGGTTCCAAACGCATGGCCTTTGTGGGCACCAGCAACTTCACCGCCGGTTTTACGGGTGGGAACAAGTTGGCTTCACTCATCGGGGGAAAGGGTAAGGTCGCCATCATGCTGAAACCCGGCCAGTCCAATTTGGAAGAACGCGTTGCCGGTTACAAGGCTGCATTGGCCACCTTCAAGGACATTACCGTTGTTCAATTGGTCGATACTCAGAGTGATCCCGTGGTTGCCGCGCAGGCTGCTACCTCGTTGCTGATCAAGTACCCGGACCTTGCCGGTATCGCCTGTGTCGAAGCTGCTGGTGGCTCGGGTGCTGCTACGGCTGTTAAGGAAGCGGGCAAGGCCGGAAAAGTCAAGATCATCGCCATGGACCGTGGTAACGAAGTGTTGGAAGGCATTGCTTCTGGGCTGATTTCGGCCAGCGTGGCTCAGCAGACCGCTCTGATGCCCTACTACGCCGTGCAGATTCTCTTCAACTACAACAACAGCAAGGTCGCCATTACCAGCAACAACAAGGCTGCCGGGGTCATGGGCATTCCCAATGCCATTGATACAGGTGCCATCATCATCGACTCGACGAACTACAAGTTCTTCCAGCGCAAGTAAATGGAATGAAAAGGGTGCGGGAATCCCGCACCCTTTTTTTTGAGGAGAAACCATGTCTGAATATCTTCTTGAGGCCCAAGACATCGTGAAAACCTTTCCCGGGGTGAGGGCGCTCAATGGAGTCAACCTGCGCATCCGCAAGGGCGAAACCCACGCCCTGGTCGGCGAAAACGGTGCCGGAAAGAGCACCCTGATGCTTACCCTGGGAGGAGTCTATAAACCCGATTCCGGCCAGATCCTTCTTAACGGTAGTCCGGTGACCTTTTCTTCTTCCCACGATGCCGTCTCCCAGGGAATTTCGGTTGTTTATCAAGAATTGAGCATGATTCCGGCCCTGAGTGTGGCTGAAAACATCTTTGCCAACCGGCAACCGGTAGGCGCTCTGGGGATGATCAAGCGCCGGGAAATGATGAAGAAGGCTTCGGAATTGTTGGCCCTCTTTGACCTTGAGGATATCGACCCAGCAACGCCCGTTGGAAACCTCTCCTTGGCCACCCAGCAGGTGATCGAAATCCTGAAGGCTATTTCAACCAATCCCGCCGTCCTGATTCTAGACGAACCGACCTCGTCTCTCACCGAACACGAGGCCTCACGCCTTTTTGAAAATATCGCCCGCTTGAACGCCCGGGGCATTTCCTGCATTTACATCTCGCACCACCTGTCTGAGATCTTCAAGGTGGCCCAATCGGTCACCATCCTTCGCGACGGCACCTATGTCTGTGACGCCCGGGTGTCGGACATTGACGAAGAATTCCTGATCAGCAACATGGTAGGCCGAACCTTGGTGGACATTTACGGTCGCCGACCCGACCCCGCCACCTTCGGGGCCGTCCGGCTGGACGTCCAGAACCTGTCCCGGGCCGGGGAGTTTTCCCAGGTTCATTTTCAGTTGAAAGCAGGAGAAATCGTCGGCTTCTCGGGGTTGGTGGGGGCAGGACGCACCGAGGTTGCCCTGGCTTTGTTCGGGGCCACCCAGCGTGATTCGGGCAAGGTGTTCCTGGACGGTAAAGAAATTCGCCCCAAGTCGCCCCGGGACGCCATTTTATCGGGCCTCGGCTACCTGACAGAGGACCGAAAGCAGCATGGCCTGTATCTGGATTTCGACATCCGTCAGAATTTGGTATCCAACCAGCTTCATCGGTTTACCATCGGTGCCCTGATGAACGACCGGGCCATCGACCAAGCGGCCGCCACGGCCATCGCCGACTACCGGATTGCCACCAAGAGCGCCAAGAGGAACGTCCGCATGTTATCGGGCGGCAACCAACAGAAGGTCCTTCTGGGCGCCTGGATAGGCATTGAGCCCAAGGTTCTGATTGTCGACGAACCCACCCGGGGCGTGGACATCGGCGCCCGCAGCGAAATTTACGGCTTCTTGCGCCAGTTGGCGGCCAAGGGCACGGCCATCATGGTCATTTCGTCCGATTTGACGGAAATCCTGGGAATCAGCGACCGCATTGTTGTAATGAAAGGCGGCCGCATTGCAGGAGAAGTCGAAGGCGCCACCGCCACCGAAGAATCGGTCATATCCTTGGCCACGGCCACCAAACCCACCGGAGGAAACCACTAAAATGAACTGGCTCAAATCTGTTACCAAACAACGGGAATTCATGATCGCCATGATCGTGGTGCTCATTGCCATCAGCATGAGTTTCGCGTCCCCGTACTTTTTATACCCTGAGAACCTGATGGCCCTGCTGCTGGGGCTTTCCATCGAGGCCATCATCGCCGTGGCCATGACCCATCTGATGGTGTCAGGCGGGTTCGATATGTCGGTGGGTTCCATCGTCGCCTTCACGGGTTCGGCTACCGCCATGCTGTTGGTCTCGGGGGTTCCTGTTGTGATCGCTGTCTTGATCGGCCTGAGCATTGGTGCCCTGATCGGTCTGTTCAACGGCTTCATCATCGCCAAACTGGGCATCAATCCCTTTGTCACCACTTTGGCCTCTTTGAGCTTGTTCCTTCAACTTCATTGGTCAATTCATGACCTTCGGAATTCAATCTCCCATTCTCATTGCCTTTGTGCTCATCGTCGTGGGTGACTTGGTCCTCCGCCGGTCCCGGTTCTTCCGCCAGAGTTACTACATCGGCGGCAACGAAAAAGCGGCCCGGCTTTCGGGTATCCCTGTGGACCGGATGAAGATACTGGCCTATGTCCTGACGGGGCTCTTTGCCGCCCTGGCCGGCATCGTGATGATCTCACGGCTGGGTGCCGCCTCAACGACTGCTGGTACCGGGCTGGAACTTCG
>JAIFLN010000028.1 GCA_020049045.1 Spirochaetota bacterium
GCCGCCGTGCACCAGTGGATCGATGAGCTTTTAGAAAAGACCACCCTGACGGCCGACCAGATCGGTGAGTACACCGGCGACAAAAAGGTGATTCGGCCTGTCACCGTCGCCACCTATCAGGTGCTGGTCTGGAGAGAAGAAAAGGAAGGCGTCTACCCGCACTTCCGTATTTTCCGCGAACGCAACTGGGGCCTGATCATTTACGACGAGGTCCACCTGCTACCCGCTCCGGTGTTCCGCGTCACCGCCGAACTGCAGGCGGTACGCCGTGTCGGGCTGACGGCCACGCTGGTGCGTGAAGACGGTGCCGAGGGAGATGTATTCAGTCTCGTGGGTCCCAAACGCTACGATGTGCCCTGGAAGGAACTCGAAAGCAAGGGTTGGATTGCCGAAGCCCACTGCACCGAAATTCGCCTGGAACTGCCTGAAGACCTGCGTATTCCCTACGCCGTGGCCACCAAGCGTGAAAAGTTCCGTATTGCCAGCGAGAATCCCCTCAAGGAAGACGTGGTGCTTCAACTGGTAGCCAACCACCGCGAAGACGCTATTTTGGTCATCGGCCAGTACATCGACCAGCTCGAACGCCTGGCCAAGGTGCTCAAAGCGCCTTTAATCACCGGTTCGACTCCCAACGCCCAGCGCGAAGTGCTCTATGCCGACTTCCGCAGCGGCAAAATCCGGGTCATCGTCGTGTCGAAGGTGGCCAACTTCGCCATCAACCTCCCCGACGCCTCCATGGCCATCCAGGTGTCCGGCAGCTTCGGCAGCCGCCAGGAGGAAGCCCAGCGCCTGGGACGGATCCTGCGCCCCAAAAAGCGCAATGCTCTGTTCTACACCCTGGTCAGCCGCGCTACCAGCGAAGAAGAGTTCTCGGCCCACCGGCAGAAGTTCCTCACCGAACAGGGGTATAAGTACAGCATCGAGATCTTTTGATAGCACCAAGGAGACAGCGGTGGGATACACCAAATCAGGTAAGAGCTGCCTCGAGGTTCCATGAGATCCTGGAGTCCCAAGCCGATGACCTCAATCCCCTCAGAACCGGCTCACCACCTTGACGGCCCGCTGCTCTTTGACGCTGGTGTCGATGGCTTCCAACACCTCGATGACGTGGTAGGCATGCTCAATGGCGGGAAGATTCGACTCACCGAGCCGCACCAACGACGCCATTTCCTTGACCCCCCGGGCAAACTCAACCCCGGGGAACGCCCCTTCGGGGGTTAGATCTTCCACGGTTCCTCCCGACAACCTCAGGTCAACCTTAGCGCTATAGAGGTAACTGGAACCAAGGAAGGCCTGACCCAAATCCCCATGGAATTCCATACTGGAACCCTGACGCTGGCTTTCAGAGTAGTAATTGGCACTGAGCCGAAGGACAGGGCCCGAGGCAAATTCGACCACCGCGAACAGGCAGTCGGGGTCGGTGATGGTGAAGGATTGGCCATCGAGCCGTACCCGCTGGGGTTTCAACAAGTAGGCTGCGGCTACCACGCTGGCCACCGGGCCGAAGGCCTTCGTGGCCAAGGTCAGCGGATAGATTCCCACGTCCCAGGCCACCCCGGTTTTGTAAAAGGCTTCGGGATGGGGGTGCCAGGTTTCGATGGACCCGTGGTTGATTTCGGCGTAGGCCAGGCGCACGTTACCCAGCTTTCCGGTTTTCAGTGCCGCCAAGGCAACCTGTTGGGCGTCGCCGAGGAAGGTGATAGGCGCACTCTTGAGGTGGAGTTTTTGGGCCTTGGCCAGCTCGACCAGCTCGAGGGCCAATGCGGCGGTTGTGGCGAAGGGCTTCTCGGTGAACACGTGTTTTCCGGCCCGCAACAACAACGATGTGGTTTCGAAATGCGCCTCAGGCACGGTAAGGTTGATCACCAACTCTACCGAGGGATCGTTGGCCAATTCTTCGATGGAAACGTAGTTCCGACCTCCGTATTTATGGGCACAATCCTGACTTTTCGTCCGGATGAGGTCATAGAACCCCACCAGATCGATAGGAACATAGCTCTTTAATTGCTCCAGGTACTTTTCGGAAATATTGCCACAACCGAGGACGGCAGTCCTCACGGGAGGTTTCTCCAAGGTGGCGATCAACCTCACCCCCTGGGCCACATCGGGCAAGGGGTCGTGGTCTTCGGGCTCGTGTTCCAGGCTGACAGGAACTAGGGGCAATTCTTTCTTCAGCCAAGCATAGATGGCGGGAATGTCGGCCACACCCCGGCCCAGGGTGCAGGTTTCGTGGCCCATGTCCCTGAGAGTGAGAGGGGCCGCCTGTCCGGCACCAGAACGGATGTCGATGGCCTGGTCCTTTTTGACAGGGGGGAAAATGTCCTTGAGGTGAACGTGGAAAATCCTGTCTTTGAGCACCTTCATTTCCTGAAGTGGAACCGAACCCTGGGAGGCATACCATCCCGTATCGACGGCCGTCCCCAACACGTCGGTATCCGTGTCGCCAATCCGGGCCAATACCCGGGCGGCCGAGGCTTCGGGGTGATTTTCATAGGCCAGGCGCATTCTTGCTTCCCGGAAGAGCTTGGCGCACCCGACCTTATCCATTCCGAGGAGTTCCCAGTTGCCTGAAAAAAGGTCGGTGCCTAAACGGTGGGCGATGACGAACAACCGTTGCTCCACCACCGGATCGTGGGGAAGGTAACCGGCCAAGGAAGTGACTTTGAGGCCGTGCTTCTTGAGGACTGCCACGGCATCGTCGATTTGGCGATCGGTGGCCCAGGCAGGGTGAAGGTGCCCAATCCAGAGGTCAATGGCCGTAAAGCCCGCCTGGGTCACAGGAGTCAGCATCTGGCTGAAACGCTCGGCGAAGGTCGCTTCGGGGAGGAACCAAGCTTTGACGGCCTCTTCTCCCTGGGACCAGCCGCGGGTCATCTTCCAGCCCAGTTCCCGGGCGATGAAGTTGGCCGTAATAAACGAAAGTGTTGTTTTCATGGGGTAAGTTTACCGGTCTTATCGGAAACTGGCCTTGATTTTCTGGCCATCTTCTAGCACGATTCAGACATGCTCCTTCGGCTCGAATTGGAAAACTATCTCGTCCGGAAAGATATTCCCCTCATCGTCATGCGGTCGTTTCTCACCGACGGCTACCCTGAGCACACCCACGACTGTTGCGAATTGGTGGTCATCCTCGAGGGCACCGGCACCCAAACTATCAATCACCGCACCTTTGCTCTCCACCCTGGCATGGTGTTCTTGATCAACGACCGGGACCGCCATGCGTTTTCCCGGTGTCAAAGGCTGCTCCTTTACAATGTTTTGATGGATGGGGACGACCTGTCCCAATGGTTGGCCGAACTCAAGGGCCTACCAGGATACCAGTATCTGTTCCGCCTGGAGCCCCAGTTTTCTGAAACGGCCGAACCGCCTCTGCTCATCTTGGAGCAAGGGGACCTCCTGTTGGTCCGCAGGCTTTTGGAAACCATGGAAGGGGAACTGCAACACCGGGACGAGGGGTTTGAGCTGGCGCTGAGGGGCCTTTTTTTGCAACTGACCACCTCGATTGTGCGGTGTTACCAGCGAAAGGTGAACCAAGGTTCTGGGCGGCTGAACCGGATCGCCGCAGCTCTTGCCAAGATGGAGAGGGAGTTTGACCAACCACTGAGTGTCGAATCCTTGGCACGGGAATGCAACCTTTCCGAGCGGCAGTTCTTGAGGGTGTTCCAACAAATCGAAGGGACCAGTCCGTCCGACCGACTGAGCCGGTTGCGGGTGGAGCGGGCCTGCCTGCTTTTGGCCAGGACCGACGACGAAATGACCAAGATTGGGGCGCTGGTCGGGTGCTCGGACCCCAACTATTTCAGCCGCCTGTTCCGCCGGGTGATCGGTATGTCACCCCGGGAGTACCGGGCCAGCACCCAAAAGTCCCCTTCTCAGGGGGCCAGTTATACAGGAAGACAAGGAGACAGCGATGGAATACCCCAAATTAGGTAAGAGCGGCCTCGAGGTTTCCCCCCAGCCCAAGTTTCACTCTTGGGCAAGGTCTTGAACGAGCTGAAGGACAGGGACCGCCTCGTGGTCGCTACCAAGGTGTACTTCCGAATGCACGACGGCCCCATCGTCGTGAAGCTGGCCGAAATTGCGGCGGCACGCGGTCTTTTCCGAGCCCAGATCGGTCTAGTCTGACTGATGCAGAAACCCGGTGTGCCAGACCCCGTGGTAGGACCGCTGTAACGGCAGGGTCTCCAAACTACCCCTTCCTTACGTTTTCGTGTATCCTAGCAGGATGAGTACCCGTGAAGCATGGAAAAAGTTCCTGCTGACCCTGCCTGATGCCGCCTTCTTCGGGCTGGCTCGTCACTATCTCGGGGAACTGAAAACCCCTTTCACCAAACACCGTGTCATTGTCGACCTCGAAAGCCGCCTGGGCAGTCCCGAGTGGACCACGGCCCGCCGTGAGCTTCTGACCGAAGACGACCTCGACGCCCTGGCCGCCCTCAAGGTTTTGGGAGCCCCTACCCCCGAAGAAGCGGCCGCGTTCCTGGGTTGGGACCTGGACCGGTTTCGCGGGAAAGCGCTGAACCTCCAGGAACGCTTTTTAGCCTTTCCAACCGCAGAAGGAAAGCACGGCGAGCTGGTCCCCAGTCCCTTGGTGCTGGAGGACGAACCACTGATACAGTCCCTCGCACCCGGCAGGCTCTACCCCTGGGTTCCGGCAACCAAAACGGTCAGTCGTCCCCCAAGACTCCATGAAGGCACCTTGCTGGCCCTTCTGTCGTTTCTTATCGAGATTCCTTTGGAAAAGACCGCCACAGGTGCCTGGCGGAAAAAGAACAGGTCGTTGTTTCTGGACCGCTTTGCGGCCTTGGGTGACCACGAGGGCAAACCCCGCGCCGACCTTCTGCTGGCGGTGGCCGAAACCCTCGGGCTGGTGGCCTGGCAGGACGGTGTTTCGCTGGTGGTGTGGAGCTACCTGGAAGATTACGTAGCGCTGCCCCGAGCCGGTCGGCTGGCCTTGCTCTGGCTGGCCCCTGCCTACACGACACAGGGTGAGCTGTTTGAGGCGGCCCGGCATTTTCCCGCGCTTCAGGGCCTGCTTTCGGGCGACCGGGCTTTTGCCCTGACTACCTTGGTCCGGCTCTCGGCGTCGGTGAAGCCCCTGGGAACCTCGCGTCGCCGTGAAGAATTGTTCACCTCGTGGATCCGCTGGGGGTTGTTGCTCCCCGGTCCCGTGGAAGACACCTGGGTTCCAGCCGCCTGCCTGACAGCCGATGTATCCTCAGAGCGTTCCTGGCTGCAGGCAAACTTTGAACTGAGATTGCCCACCGACCAGGATCTGGGCACGGCATGGCTGGCGGCGCTGGCCTGCCGGTTGGTGCGTTGGGATACCCCCATTCTGTTTGAGCTCGACAAAACCTGCACCCGGCGGCTGTTTTCCCACGGTGTCGAGGTTCAGGCTCTGACCGAGTCGCTGGAAGCCCTGGCGGGAGCACCCCTGTCGTCCAACCTGGTGTTCTCGCTCAAGGATTGGGATTCTGACCATCGGTCCATGCGCCTGTGGAAGGGCACCGTTCTGGCGGTGGAAGAAGAGCGGCGGCATCTGATTGAGCACACGGAACACTTTGCCCACGCTGTGGTACACCGTTTTGGCCCCGGGGTGTGGCTGGTGCGTGAAGACCTGCTGGCGGCCTGGAGCAAGGAGCTTCAACAGAAAGGTCTGCCGCCTCTGCCCGAAGTCACGTCGGTAGACAGTGAAGGGGAATGGGGCCGCCCCTGGTCCTTTACCAGCTGGACTCTTGAGTCTGCCCCCGAAACCACAGCACCCCAGTGGCCCGATCCGACGGCCCCCCGGCCTGTTTCAGGTCCCAACGGGCGGCTGGAAGCCCTTCTTAAAAAGCTTGAGTCACTTCCCTACCCCGAAGAAGAAAAAGAAGAGTGGAAGGCACGAATTCTGCGCCGGGTGGTCCTCAGTGAAGATCAGCTGGGTCATCCCCTGAGCCGAGGCGAGCGCTTTGAAGCCAAGGGGCTGGATTACGGTGGCAAGCTGCGCCTGGCCGAACTGGCGGTAGCCTCGCCCACCGACCTACTCGAGGTGGTCTATCGAAACGAAGAAGGACGGTTTGCCACCTCTCTGGTTCGCCCCCGGCGACTGGAAAAACAGGGCGGCGAAGCCATTCTCTTCGCCGAGGATCTCGAGACCCATCAAAGTTTCCAGGCTCTGGTCAGCCGTCTTAGTCAGGTTCGAAAGATCAAGGGAAGCCTTTTGACGTGATGGGCTATTGGGGCAACCTGGCCCGTTACGCCTGGTTGAGGCGGGGGGTGGGGGCCAGCGATGAGCACCGGCTGTTTCCTGCGGTGGAACTGCCGCCCGTCCCCGGCGCGACCCCGTTGCAACGCGCACTGCGGCCGCTTTCTCCGCTTTGGGATCAGCGACTGCTTTCCACCGGGACCCGGGCCTTCCGTGTCCTTCGCAACGGCGTTGTCACTTCCTCCTGGGATGCCCCCGGTGACGCTGCCGACCGCCCGGGCCGCCTGTACTCGGTGACCAAGTCCATCCTTTCGCTGGCCTGGGGCCTCGCCGACGCCGAAGGCCGCGTCCCTGCTCTTGACCAGCCGGTCTTTGAAGGGTTGACCCCCCGCAACCTTCTGCGCATGGATTCCGGCATCGGGTTTGAAGAGGGCTTCAAGACCCTGAACCGCCAGGTGCTGACTTATCTGCACCCCAACGCCCGCAAAACCGCCCGGCGGGGCCGCATCGAAGACCCCGTGGCCCAAGACTTTCACTACAACGATTTTCACAGCCTGCTGCTGGGAGTTCTTCTAGAAGAGGGTCTGGCACGTTCGGGATGGAAGCCCTCCGGCCCCGTCACCGAACCCGTGGCAGCCTGGTTTTGGGAACGCATTCTGGCCCCGGCAGGAATGGAACACCCCGGCCGTTTTGTCATTGACTCCGTACGCCACCATTTTCCCAAAACCGAGTCGGGCCTGTGCCTGTCGGCCGACGACCTGGCCCGCGTGGGTTTGCTGGTGCTCAAGGGCAGTCCCTGGATTGCAGCCGCCACCTCGGCACAAAACGCGTGGAGCGGTCCCGAAGCCTTTCACCGCTATCGAAAGCTGGCCTGGGGACCGTGGCTTTCCACGGGCCGGGGCTACTATGGCTGGCATTGGTGGGGCCGCCATGAAACCGGCCGGCCCAACACCCTTTTCGCCCTGGGCATCCACGGTCAAATCCTGCTTGTCAGCCCTCAACACCGGGCCGTTGTGGTGCGGCTGGCCGACCGCTGGGCGCTCAAGGACTGGTGGCCCGAGGTGATTCTCGCCTCTCTAGACGCCGGGGAGCTGTAAAATCTTGTTCTCAAGTTATTCTACTGACAACATTTGACAATTCCGTACTTTGAATGTAATTTTGGAAATACTATGGTTTCCAGAATTTATGATAATTCTATTACATCCTTGTTGAAATTCTATCCCATCCTTGCCTTAGTCGGTGCCAGGCAGACAGGCAAAACAACCCTCCTCCAGCGGTTGTTGCCGGAGTTTTCCTACGTAACGCTGGATCTCCCCAGCGAAGCAGCCCTGGCAGAACAAGATCCCGAACTTTTCTTTTCCCGCCATCCGGCCCCGGTCATCATTGATGAGGTTCAGTATGCCCCGGGGTTGTTCCGGCATCTCAAGGCTCTGGTTGACCTTGATCGCCACAGGATGGGACAGTACGTGCTGACAGGAAGCCAGAAATTCACCCTGATGAAGGAACTGTCCGACAGTCTGGCGGGGAGAGTATGCCTGGTTGGCCTGGAGGGTCTTAGTTGGGCGGAACTCATGCCAACGGGGGGCGCCCAACTGATGACGTACCTGCGACGGGGAGGATTTCCTGAATTGTGGAGGGTACCAGAGTTACCCTCCGACGGATGGTTTGCCTCGTATGTAGCCACCTACCTCGAGCGCGATGTGAGGCAGATCCTGAATGTGGGAGATTTGCGGGACTTCGAACGCTTCATACGGGTACTTGCCACCAGACACGGACAACAGCTCGACCTGACAGCCCTCGGCAATGCCGTGGGTGTCACCGGCCGTACGGCCAAGGCCTGGCTTTCGGTGCTCGAAGCCTCAAACCAGGTCGTTCTGCTGGAGCCCTGGTACGGCAACGTCGGCAAGAGGATAGTCAAGACCCCCAAGGTGTACTTTGCCGACAGCGGCTTAGTCTGTTGGCTTCTGGGCATCGGGCAGGAGCAATTGCCGCTGTCGCCCTTTGTGGGAGCACTCTGGGAAGGCGTTGTCTTTTCCGAGCTGCGCAGGCTCACCCAGGCCAGGGGACTCAACCGGACGTTCTGGTATTATCGTGACAACGTGGGCATCGAAGTCGACTTTCTGGTTCTAGGAGAGGGAGCCAGACTCCTCGAGTGCAAATGGAGCGCCCAGGGTTCCGCAGAAGATTTCCAGGGAATCCGGAAACTTCGAACCCTCGCCGAAAGCTCAGCCAACTCTGAACTGGCCCTGCGGAATGCCTGGGTTGTCTGCCGGACCCCCAACACCTACCCCACAACCGAGGGTCAGGTCTGCGGGTTGGCAGACCTGATGACAGTCCTCAGCCCCGTATAACCCCTCACAAGGGGACCAGTTCGTCGAACACGAGACTTTCCTGGTGGCGGCGGCGGTACTCCTGGGGTGTCTGACCACTGTGGCGGCGGAACACCTTGCTGAAGTAATTGTCTTCGGCAAACCCCAGTTCGGACGAAATCGCTCCAACAGTCCGGGCCGTGCTGGCTAAAAGAACACTCGCATACCGCAATTTGCGGTCGAGGATGAACCGCTGGGGGGTCAGGCCCGTGTGCCGGCGCAAAAATTCAGCAAAGTACTTGTCGTTGTACCCGAACCACGCGGCCATAGAAGGGCAATCCGCGTCGGCTAAATGGGCCAACACCCAACCCGAGGCCAAGCGTGACACTTCGTCGGCAGTGGACAGGTTGGCCGACCCCGCATGGTTCACCAGGCAGAGGCACCACTCGTAGGCCACCGTCGATAGGGCCCAACGGTCCCAGCTGTCGCGCAGCTCAAGCCTTCGGTGCAGGTTTTCCAAAAGCAGAATGGGAGCCGAGCCCGGGTCAAGAAACACCACGGGACCCAAGCGGCAAACCCGGGCCAGGGCCTGGTCAGCGAGGGTTCCTTCGACGATAATCCAGCGGAATTCCCACGGCTCACCGTTGCCAGGATGGAGGTATTCGAACTCAAAATTCCACGACGCGACAAAGAGATCGCCAGGTCCCAAAACTCGGGCTTCCTTCCAGCCTCCGTCTCGGCCCCAGCGGAACACGCCGTGACCTGCCGTCGTGTACTGCAGCACGTGGAACGGCCGATGACGGTGGCGCAGGTTGTTCCATCGGTAGCTGGGCTCGGTTATCCGCTCCCTGCCGGTACCGATAATTCTCACGGGCAGAGGAAAGTCCTGGGTTTCGACGCCAGGTTCCAACTCGGGGAAGGAATAGGTTTGGAACTTCTCCATACCTGACATAATTACCCGTGATCTGGAATTATGACAAGGCAAACACCCTTTTGACTGATAATCTCATCCTATGAACTTCAAAATTGCTTTCATCGGAGCCGGCAGCGTCGGCTTCACCCGAACCCTGTTGCGTGACCTTCTGACCGTTCCCGAGTTTCACAACCTCGAAGTGGCTTTCACCGACATCAATTCCCACAACCTCGAAATGGTCCGCCAGCTGTGCCAGCGGGACATCGACGAGAACGGCCTCAAGATCCGCATCCAGGCCACCACAGAACGGCGTGAGGCCCTCAAAGGTGCACGGTATGTGTTCTGCACGGTGCGTATCGGCGGGCTCGAGGCCTTCGCCCGTGGGAGACACCCTTTGCACCGGTGGTGTGTTCTACGGCCAGCGGGGCATCGCAGCCCTGCTGGACTTCTGCAAAGATATCCGCGAGGTTGCAGAACCGAACGCTCTTCTCTTGAACTATGCCAACCCCATGGCCATGATGACCTGGGCCGCCAACAAGTACGGCGGTGTGAAGTGCGTGGGCTTGTGCCATGGAGTGCAGCACGGCCACCAGCAAATCGCCGACGTCATCGGCCTGCTCATCGGCAAGAAAGTTCCCAAAAAAGAAGTGGACATCATCTGCGCCGGTATCAACCACCAGACCTGGTACACCCAGGCTCTGTACGACGGAAAGGACTGGACAAACCGCTTGCTGGAGGGATTCCGCAAGCATCCCGAGTTTTCCAAGACCGAAAAAACCCGCATCGACATGCTGGAGCGTTTCGGGTACTACTCCACCGAGAGCAACGGGCATCTGTCCGAGTACCTGGCCTGGTACCGCAAACGCCCGGACCAGATCAAGGACTGGATCGACGTGGAAAGCAGCTGGATCAACGGCGAGACCGGCGGCTATCTGCGCATCTGTACCGAGGGGCGCAGCTGGTTCGAAACCGACTTCCCCAACTGGATGGCCGAGCCGGCCAAGAAGTTCGACGCTGCCGAGCGCAGCGAAGAACACGGCTCGTACATCCTGGAGGGCCTGGAAACCGGCAGGGTGTACCGCGGTCACTTCAATGTGGTCAACGGCACCACCATCAGCAACCTTCCCCCCGACGCCATCATCGAGGTTCCCGGCTACGTGGACCGCAACGGCATCAACATTCCCCGGGTGGGCGACCTGCCCCTGGGGGCGGCGGCGGTCTGCAACCAGAGTATTTCGGTTCAGAGGCTGTCGGTGGAAGCTGCTGTCCATGGCCGGGTCGACTACTTGCGCCAAGCCGTGCTCCTCGATCCGTTGTCGGGGGCCGTTTGCAACCCTCCCGAAATCTGGCAGCTGGTCGACGATATGCTCATCGCCGAGGCCGCCTGGCTACCCCAGTACAAGGATGCGGTGGTGGCGGCCCAGAAGCGCCAGGCCGAAGCCGCAAAGAACGGGACCAGGATTGCCACTCAAGCGGGCAACCGGGGGGCGGCGCGGCTGGCGGTAAAGACGGTGGCGCAAATGCAGGCCAACGCCGACGCTGAAAGGGCTCGGGCTGGAGCCACGGACAAAGCAGGGGACCGGGTGAAGGTTAATCGTTAACAGCCGTACATAGCCCGGGCGTTCGCGGGTGGAATGGCATCGATCAGGGTGTTGCAGGTCGAAAGGACGTAGCCACCGCCCGGGGCAGCGATTTCGATGGTCTCCCGGGTCACCTTGGCAACTTCTTCGGGGGTTGCCTGGGTCATGACCCAGTCGAGGTCGATGTTGCCAAACAGGCACAGAGAATCTCCATAATCACGCTTCACCGCCGCAATATCCATGCCTGCCGAGGGTTGAAGGCTGTGCAAACCATCGAAACCCAACGCCGCCAGGTCCTTCAAAATGAGGCGTAAATCCCCATCGGAATGGAAAACGACGGGAACGTTGCCGTACCTTCGAATCTCGGACAAGGCTTGTCGGTAGAGCGGATAAGCGACCTCCTCCATGATGGAAGGTGGAAGAAAACAGCCCGTGTTGAAGGCGATATCGTCGGCCATAAGAATGGCTTCGGCCCCGGCGTCGATAAACAGCTTGGCCTTGGCAACTTCAAACTCCATGACTTTTTCACCAATGATCCGAATTTCCTTCGGGTTGGTGAGGGCATAGACCAGATAGTCCTCCATGCCAAACATCTCATCGAGCATGGAGACCGGCCCGCCGATCTGGGCCATCACGAAAAAGTCGGACTCTTGGGAGTACCGGCGAACCAGGGTGGGCGATACCTTCTGAATGTCTGGGACCTTGTATTGCGCGGCGTTTTCGATGTCGGCGATGGGCGGCCGAACCAGGAGCTTGCCCCTCCCCTTCATGGCGAATTCCTCTCCGTACACCGACCGGAACCGACGGTAACCCCGGTCATCGATGCCCAAATCCTCGGCAGGCCAGTCCCCCACGTTGACGAAGTCGATGCCCAAAAGATTTCTCACCGCGCAGTCCCGGTCGAAGTGCTGATAGTCCTCGGGAAACTCGGCCCCCAAGAGGCGGTTTGCTACCCCGGCCTCGATGCAAAGCTCACCCCGGGGGACCCGGTCAGACTCCCTGTGGCCAAAGGCAGCCCGCATTCGTTCCCTTCTGGTCATACGATTCTCCCCTTTTCCACATCGTAGTGAACCGAACCGACCCGGATGTTGTACAGAGAAACCTGGGCGGCAACCCGTGCCATCCCCGGAAGCAACTTCAGGCCTCCGGTTTCATCCACCGAGAGTCCGCAAATGCCATCAAGGACCATTTCGGCAAAATGCACCCCCGAACCAATCACCCAATGGTTTCCCTGGGTGAGTTCATCGAAAACCTTGGCGGCGCCCCCGGCCTCGGTTGGATAAAGATCATCGGCCCAATAAGCCTGACCAAAGGGGCCCTGGGCAGTCACCAGGGAAACCCTTTCCAACCAAGACTCCAGCCAACTGTCCTCGGCCCCACACTTGAGGGCACCCATGACAAAGTGGGAAATCCAGGCAGGAAAACAACCTGCCCACTGGTGGTCCACCCGGATTCCACTGGTCACGTCCACATCGGCCGGCCAGAGGTTGTGGGCCCAAGTCTGTGTGACAAGTTCCTGACGAACAAACTCCATCATCTTTTCGACCATGGGTTGGGGCAGCCGGTATCCCAGGGCATTGAGCACCAGGGAAAGGTCGTAGAGGTTGGGAGCCAAAACCCGTTTCTGATGGGGATGAAGGCAGACGAAACAACCGACACCTGGGTCAAAGTGCTCCAGGATCTGCTTTTCCTGCAGGTTAGCTTCGGCTGCATGGTCTTCGCCAAAGGCTGAAAGGTGCCGCAAAGCCTGTACCCGCAAGGCATCGTGCCCTGCGGTTTCGTAGGCATAATTGGTGATGCATTCGAGATAGGCGCCGCGATCCCCAAAGTTGGACCCTGCTTTGGCGGCTTCCAGGAACGCCTGGAGTCCGGTGAGGTGTTGGACGGGTTGGCTCACCAGTGCCGCGGTCACCTGGCCTTGGCTGGCGGCTTCAAAACCTTTGACTGTCTTGGGTTTTCGCACCAGCTTTCGCGTCGTCCAGGTTTGGTCGCCGGTCCATTTCTGATAGTTCAAAATACCTCGGACAAGGGCGTGGGGGTGAGAACTACATTTCCAACCGCCGTGGTCACCGAGGAAAAAGTTGGTGACCTGATAGTCTAGAAACGGGGCCTCGGCGGCGAGGGTCCACAGTTCAAGGAGAACTTGAGGGTCCAGGCGGGCGAGAATGCCACTGGTGAAGGGCAACTCCCAGGCCAAGTACCCTGAACCCTCGCCTCTTCGAGGCCAAAGGGTGAGGTAGCACGGATTCGTCGGTGAGCCAGGGTATTGCCGCCGACACGTCAGAATGGTCAGCACGCCATTGTAGTAGAGCTTAGCCAGCCACACGAGAGGTGTTTTCAAAACGGGAAGATGCCCGCTGAAGTATTGGTTCCCGGGGGTGAAGGCGGCCGACCAAAGGTCGGTCCAAAACGACCGGGCCCTTTCTGGTACCGACACCTTTGCGAAGTCGGCGACAAGCGACGCACAGTCGGCCTGAGAGGTCGTGAACGCGGCCGTCATTACCAGAACGAAGCTCTTTCCAGGCTCGACGGGTACCGTCCAGGTCGGCTTCTGCCCCTGGGTCCACGCCGTGGGCTTGGGACTGAACTGGAAAGAAGTGAAGGCATTGCCGGCATCGTTGGTGAACATAACGGTGTCTCCGGCAGCGGTAACTTCGATGGTCTGTGCCAGCCCCTCGTTGGAGGTAAAACTAAACACGCTGGTGGGGATCGTTGGCACACTCCAGGCATATCCTTCGGCCCCGGTGTTTCTGGCGCGGCCGGAAAGGATGAACCCCAGGTCGAGAACACGTGGTTGGTCTGTTCGATTGGTTACTGCCAAACGCACCTGGGCTACCGGCGAACCAGGGACGAGAGCGGTGGTACTGAAAAAGCTCCACGGCCCGGTCTCACAACGACGCTCTATCTGGTAAGCCGTCCATTTCACCTCAACAAAGGGAACCAGCTGGGCCAGATTTTTACGGCCCAGAAGGGTGATGGTGGTGGTTTCATCCCCCGCGCTGAAGGGAGGGAACACGGGATGCTTGAAGGCCACCGGGTCAGCTTCAACCTGGAGGGAACCCAAGGTATTGTTCAACCCCGGCATGGCAGCCAGCACACCGAGGCGCCTTTTTAACCAAGCCGTTGCCAGGTCATCGAGACTGAATTGGGGAGAAGTCGTTTTCATTACTTTAGCCTTTGAGAGCGCCGGCAGTCAGCCCTGACATAAAGTGACGTTGCATAAACAGAAACATGACAATCATGGGGCCAATGGCAAAAAGCAGAATGGCAAACACATCTTCCCAGCGCTGGGTGTACTGGCCAATGGCACGGTAAATACCCATGGTTACGGTATAGAAGTCACCGGAACCCAAGATGATGAACGGAGTGACAAAGTCATTCCACGTCCAGACAATGATATAGATGGCAACGCTCGCAATGACCGGACCCATCAGAGGAAGGATGACCTTGAAGAAAATCTGCCACTCGTTGGCACCGTCAATCAGGGCAGCTTCATCGAGCTGGGGCGAGATGGTCCCGATGTAGCCAGCCATGGTGAATACGGCAAAAGGCATGTACCAGCCGATGTAGACCAACAGCACTCCCCAGACAGTCGACATCAGTTTGACCAGACTCAGGATTTTCACAATGGGGAGCAAGATGGCCTGAACGGGGAGCATCATGCCCAGCAGGAGCAACAGGTAGATATACTGGTATCCGATTTGCTGACGTCGGCGGCTTAGCACATAGGAAAACATGGAAGCTGTAATCAACACCAGAAGCGTCGTGACGGTGGCCAAGACAAGGCTGGTGCCATAACCGATGAGCAGATTGAATTGCTCGCTGTCGATGTTTCGGGCCAAGTTATTGAGGGTCAGGCGGTCAAAGGGGAGATCCATCGGGGAAGTAAGGATGTCAACCTTGGTCTTAAACGCATTGACAATGGTGATATAGATGGGCACGAGGAAGAGCAGGGTTGCAACCATCATCACAGAGTTCAAAAAAAAGGATGTGGCACGGTCACGTATCAGTACGGCGGTTTTCATTTTGGTTCTGTTCCTTGGTCAATTGATCAACTGGTCTTCACGTTTACGCAGGTAGTGGGTCAAGACAATTGAAATAACCCCAATCAGCACAAGCATATACATGGCGAGACTGGCCCCATAAGAAAACTGGTTCTGATTGAAGGCAACCCGGATGGTTTGGATAGCCAAGGTTTGGGTGGCACCACCCGGCCCCCCCGAGGTCATAACAAAAGGAATGTCGTACATGCGCATGTAGGCTGTAAAAATGATGATTACGCTGGAAGTCAAAGCGGGGGCCAGCCAGGGAAAGGTGATGGCCCTGAACTGCTGCCAAGAATTGGCTCCATCGATGGCAGCCGAGTCATATAAATCTTTGGGGATGGCCTGGAGCCCCGCCAGATACAGCAAAGCGATAAATCCAACATCATGCCAGATATTGACAAAAAGAATGGCCCAAGGGGCCAGAACGACTGAACCGAGGAAGTCAATGGCCTCGAGGTTCCAGCCGACGAGAAACACGTTGATCATACCGTTGTAGCTGAGCAAAGCCTTCCAGATGAAACCAATGGCAACCGTGCTGATTAAAACAGGAAAGAAAAAAGAAGACCGATAGAATTTCGATAGCCAACCAGGCCGATTGATTAAAATGGCCAAGAACAAACCCAGTAAGTTCACCAGGAGAGTTCCAGGGATGGTGAAAAACAATGTTGTCTTGAGACTGTTCTGAAACTCCCGGTCGATGATGGCACGCCAGAAATTGTCTAGTCCGACAAAACTCAAATTCTCTCGTATGCCATTCCAGTCGAAAAACCCCAGATAGAGGCACATCAGGATGGGCACAATGATCATCGCCAGGTAGATCGCCAATCCCGGAAGGACTAAAAGGACTCTCCATAAACTGGATTGGTTGATTCTTGACTTTGGCACTCTTATCTCCTGGAAGTTTGGGTGGACGCCCTGAGGGCCTCCACCCAAATCACACGAATCAGAACTCGTTACTTAATGCTTGCGACAAAGTCGTCCAACTCCATGGCGTAGTCAACGGACTTCTTACCGCTGGCGGAGCCAGAAGCAAGGATAAGTTGACCAATGGAGGAGAACTTGTCAAAAATCCCGGGAGCTCCCGCCGAACCCAACATGTGCTGAAGGTTGGCCGAGCGGAACTGCGCCTTCTGAACCACATCACCCAATTCCTTTTGCAGAGGCGACATGGTGTAGGTCAACGGAGGGTTCAAGTTGGAGTACAACCCGTCAGCCTCGAGGAATTTGGCACCATAAACAGGGTCCATCACAAAGAACTTGACCAGCTTGAAGGCCTCGGCCGTGACTTTGGATTTGGAATACACAGCAGGGGAGCTGCCATAGACAGCCGTTCTGACCATGTTTGTCTTGCCATCTTTGGTGGGGAAGGTAAACACACCGACATCAAAGTCCTTGGTAGCCTTGGCTTCGGCGGCGGTGAACCAGCTGCCCATGGGGTACATAACGGCTTTTCCGGCCAGGAACTGCTGTTCCAGATCGGCGTAACCCGTTGAGACGGCGCCCTTGTTGAAATAGCCCTTGTCGACGAGCCTGGTGAAGAAGTCCAGTGACTCGGTCACATCGGCGGTCTTGGCAAAGCTGGTTTTGCCGGCGTATTTGTCGGTCCACCAGTTGGGGTTGTTCTTGCCCAGGTTCACCGAAACAAACATGTTGACGTCCCAACCAGCCACCCATTCACCACCGGTGATCAGGGGCACCAGTCCGGCGGCTTTGATCTTGGCACAGGCAGCTTCAAATTCCGCCCAGCTCTTGGGAAGTGTCGTCAAACCAGCTTTTTTCCACAGAGTCTTGTTGTAGTAAATACAACCTTGAGGTTGAATGGAATTGTTGAAGGCGTAGAGTTTTCCCTTGTAGGAAGCAGCCTGAAGGTCGACAACTTTCTTCAAGTCAGGATCATTGGCGGGAATTTCCCAGAGCATGCCGGCATCGGCAAAGCCGGGAATATCAAAATTCTGCCAGACGTCGGGAGCGTCCCCGGCGGCAAGGTGCAGTTTCAGGTAGTTGTCAGCCGTGGAATCGTTACCGGCATTGGCTTCCACGATTTTCACTGTGATGCCGGGGTTTTTCGCCTGGAAAGCCTTCACAACATCTTCATAGAACGCTCGATTCAGGTTGGGGGTGACCCAAACCTGCCAAACCACTTGCTTGTCTGCCGCTGTCACGCCCATGGGAAGGGCGAGCCCCAACACCACGATGGCCAGTACCAGCTTGATCAGTTTCTTGCCTATCATCATTGCCTCCTTCGCTTCTTTGGTTCCCTAAGGGAGCCTTTTTTGTTCCCTCCATGGTGAGCCGAGATACGGAATCGAGGAAGGGACCTCAGGTACTGAATAAGTACCCTATCGGTACTATCAAAGTTCCTGCCAGCCGACCAAGCCCAAACCGAGGGCAATTTTCCGGGCGTCTTTCCTTGTTTCCACTCCTATCTTCACATAAATGCGCGAGACAAGATTCTTGACGGATTGTTCTGCCATATGAAACTGAAGGGCGATATCCTTGTTGTCCGAACCCCGGGCAATTTGTTTCAGAATTTCGATTTCCTTGTGGGTCAGGTCGTGAAGGATGTTTTCGGCTTGCGGCCCGGGCTTTTCATTGGCGCCAACCAAGCGTCTGTCCTCGGACGATTCGGTCCGCCGGGCAATCAAGGTCATACCTTTCATCACCATTTGAATGGCAGGAATCAGCTCTTCCATCGAAATATCTTTGAGCAGATACCCCGCCGCACCGTAGGCAATAGCGTTATGGACATAGTTGTCATCGTCGTAGGTGGTCAGCATGACAACTCGAATCTGGGGGTAACGCTCACGGACGATTTTGGTGGTTTCAACACCATCGAGGTGGGGCATCCTGACATCCATCAGAATAATGTCGGGGGTGACGGTCTCGAGGAATTCCAAGACCTGGTTACCATCGTTGGCTATGCCCACCACTTCGAGATTATCATCCCGGCTTTCCAGCATGATTTTGAAGCTTTGCGAAATCAGTGTCTGGTCATCCGCCAGAAGGATCTTAATCTTGTTCATGGGTGTCGTTGATGTCCTGGTAAGAAAGCCGTGGGATATGAACCATGATATTGAATCCTGCTCCCCTGTTCCAGAAGTGCAGCTCACCACCAAACTGTCTGATTCTTTCCCGTATTCCTCGGATACCAATCCCTTCTGAAAGGCTTTCTACCGGCAGAGAGTCGGTACCGTTGTCCGAAACCGCCAGCTCCAAATACTTGGGAGTCTCGGATAAGGTGACTCGAATTTGGTTGGCGTTACTGTGCTTGATGGCATTGGTGATGGCCTCTTGAACAAATTTGAACAAGACAGCGTCGATGTCTATCCCGAAGCTTTTTCGGGAAATCCTCAGATCGGTGAGAATTTGAATATGGGTGTTCCCGAGGGCTTGGGCCAGTTTCCGGATGTTTTCCACCAAAGCCGTGTTCGGTTCCTTGCGCTGGCGCATAAGCCTGAGGGCAGCGCGAGTCTCCTGCAGGCCCATTTCGGCTTGGAGGATGGAACGGTCGAGAAAGTCACTAGCCTTGTTACGGTCCCGTTTTGCCAATTCCTTGGAAGCTTTGAGAAGGGCGATCACCGACATAAGAGCGTAGCCGACCGTATCGTGCAACTCTCGTGAGATCCGGTTGCGCTCGGTGAGAAGGGCATGGCTTTCATTGGTGACGATTTGGTCTTGCAGGGCAACGTTGGTTTCCACCAGTCTCAAGGCAGCCTGACGAAATTTCAGGATCAGCTCTTGACGCTCTTGCGCTACCAATTGATGACGTTTGATGGAAAACCCGAGGTAGACCACGACGGCGGCAAAGATAAACAATGCCAGGGAATTGTCGAGGCTGAGGCCAGCAACCTGACTATCCCAGGCAGAGATGGCTTGGCCCAAAAAAAGCACACTCAAGATCGCCACCCAGGACACCAAAATGTCCCAAGGTTTTTGGAAGTTATTGATGACTTCAAGCAGGATGGCGCTGAACAAAGTCAGCCGAATGCTCATGCTGTTGCCCAGGGGATAGGTGATGATGAAATACAGGGCGAAGCGGAGGAGCAAGAGGGGACGAAAAGCAGTGCTCCTCGCCTGCGGCAAAACAATCAGTACCGAAGTGACCGCCGATAGAATCAAGAGAACGACGGTCTGGGCGTACCAGCGCTCCGGCACGTTCAAGCTTAGGAATACCAGATGGAATTCCACAAAAGCCAACCCGGTCGTCAGAAGAGAAAAGACCATGGCCCAGCGATACAGGGGTAGGCTCACCATATTGTCAGTATAGGCTAGAAACCAGACCTCTACTTTAGCCCTACTCCAAGCCCCGCCAGTCCAGAGCCATCACTTTCTGCGCCTCGTGGGATTTCTCCATGCTTTCGATCACCAAATCGACATTGAACCCGTCGACCACCGTCGGGGTCCCCTGGATTCTGTCGGTCAGGCATTGGTGGAAATGGGCCAGCTCAGAATCAAAGGGGTTCATGGCCTCAAACCGGTACTCGGTGGACGTACCCGCAGTGTTGTCATAGTGGACCAACAGAGCGCCGTTGTTTTCCGGGTGATCCCACATCACGGTGAAGATCTCCAGTCGTCCGTTGACCCCGTTGATCTCCATTTTTTCATCCCAGGAATTGCGCTCATAGCCAATGCGTTTGAGGGGGTGAGAAGCCGCCTCGAACTGAACCGCCAACGAGCCAGGGTACTGAAACAAGGCCACGGCCTTGCGGTCGAACCGGGTTCCCGCCAGATAGTCAATTTGCGCCACCACCGAACGCGGACGCCCCAGAAGGTGCATCATCATGTCGAGCATGTGGCTGCCCGCACACTTGGTAATAGCTCCACCGTAGTTGGCCAGGACGAACTTAAAGTCCCCTTCGTCGTGGGCGTCGTAGAAGTTGCCCCAGGACTGGTAGGTTCTCACCTGAGCGCTGAACAGGGTGCCCAAGGAAGGGACCAGCTCCTTGGCCTTCTCTGTGGCTGGAAAAAAGCGTTTCATAAACGCTGTGAAGAACAGCCGTCCCGATCGACGGGCCGCCTTCGCCACGGCCTCGGCATCGTCGGCGTTCTCCATCATGGTTTTTTCGCAGATCACATCTTTGCCCGCCGCCAAGGCCGCCAAACAGATTGCTTTGTGATATTTGCTGCTGGTGAGCACCGAGACCACGGTGACCCGGGGGTCGGCGATCAGGTCTTTGTAGTCCTTCGAGAAGCGGGCACCGAATTTCTCGACGTAGGGTGCAGCGGCTTTTTCGTTGAGGTCGGCCACATGAACCACCGAGGCTCCGATCTTGGCCAGGGCGCTGAAGTGAAACCGCGAGATGCTCCCGCAGCCGACAA
>JAIFLN010000086.1 GCA_020049045.1 Spirochaetota bacterium
GTTCGTCAGATCCTGCCCGGTATCCCAGTTGCTGCTGAACTCGCAGTAGGTGAAGGCTTGGAGCCGTCGCACCCGCCCCGAGCGGTTGGTCAGCTTGACCCGCCAGTACTCAAACTCCTGCCCCAGCGGGACAAAATAGGTCGTCTCGCTTAAAATCCCGTGGTATTCCGACTCAATCGACGTGTACGCCGTGCCGTGGCGGCACTCGGAGCGAAACTGCTCAAGCGGCTTTCCGGCGGGTTGCCACGAGGTCGACCAGTAGTCGCCATCGTCCTTGTCGCGCAGGTAGAGGTAGCGCCCCGGCTGGTCGAGTGGAATGCTGTTGAACCGCAAACGGAGGAACCGCCCCTGCGCCGCCGTCTTGTAAAAGCTGTACCCGCCGGCGTTGTTGGTGATGATGGCACCGTAGTCGGTGGTACCCAGATAGTTGCTCCACGAGGCCGGGGTATCGGGCTGCGTGATGACGTATTCTCTGGCTGCATCGTCAAAATAGCCGTAATTCATGAACTTGAATCTCCTACTTGAGTTCCCAACGAACGCCCACGGGCACCACGATCCGTTCCACAGCGACCCGGCCGTCCTGCTTCTTCCAGCGTATTTCGATTTTCCCCAGGGGATGCGGAACGACTCCCTCGGCCCATTCCAGGTCGTTATCCGCAATATCCAGAACCACGCGGCGGTAGTCGGGGGCATCGGGATAGCTCACGCCCAGAACGTAGCGCGACAAAAACCAGGTCGGACTGCCCGACCACGCGTGACACTGGCTGGCCTCAAGGCTGAAAAACTCCGGACAGGTGACCAAACCTTGCGCCAGCATCCACCCCCAACCCTGACGGACCAAGCTCAAAACCACCGAACCCAGGCCGAGCCGAAAGAGTCCCTCGAAGGCGTAGTACGCGAAGTGAGGCGAGAGATAGGCTCCGCTGTCGTTGTTGTAGCCGTTGACGAAAATCGAGCGCCACTGCTTCGACACATGGGCACGCACCGCGGGAAGGCTCTCGTCCGCGACCACTCCGGCGAGCACCGCCAGCACCGACGCGTGGGCCGAAAAGGTGGCGTGCGCCTCGTTGTCGGCGAACGCTTGCTTGGTGCCATCCCAAAAGGCTTGCGGAATGGAAGCTTCCAGCCGGTCGATGCGCTTCTGCGCGTGCGCGAGGTCGTCTGCCTCCCCCACTTGGCGAGCCAAGTCGGCAAAGGCACGCAGAGCCATCAGGTAGAAGCAGGAAAACCCACAGCTGGGCCCGGTTTTGTCGAGGTAGCCAGCCACCAGACCGTTGTCGCCGTGCCATCCGCCATACATGTCCTTCACCTGCCGCTTCACGTGCCAGGCTCCATCGAGCAGCAACCCGGGATGCTCATCGGCCAAGGCATCAAACCAAGCCAGGTTGCTGCGAAGCGAGGTCCAGGCTTGCTTAATGAGCCCAAGGTCGCCGGTAAGCCGGGCATAGGTGGCAAAGGCTTCCACGGCGTTCAGCCCAAAGTCAGCGATGGTGTAGTCGGCGGCGTGGGGAAACACCGCGCGAAACTTGCCGTCAGGAGCGTTGCTCTGCGACCACAGTTCAAGACTGCGGCGGAACAGCCGGTTGTCGCCAGAAATGGCTTGATCGATCTGGTGTTGAATGACGGTGTCGCGGATGTACATGCCGCGCTCGCGGTTCACACAATCGTCGTAGGCGTCCTCGGTGTTGATCTCAAGGGTTCGTCGCCCCATCTCCCAGATGCTGGTCAACAACGCATCGGAGCAGGAAAAGCGCCCGACTCTTGCCGCAGGATACTTTTGACCGAGCCATTCCCAACGGAGGATTCGGAACTCTTCGCAGCGGCCACGCACGGTGATCGTGACAAACCGCGCGCCTCGCGGTTCCAGTGGCATCCAGTCCAACGTGCTGCCTTCCAGGGTGAGCCGATCGGCGAGAGGAACCCACGACAGAATCTCGGGGTGAACGAGGTCGGGCATCCACCGGTCAGCATAAACAACATCAATAACCGTTCCCGGCGAACCCTGCGCCTCCAGATGAGGAAACCCGAGGTTCATGGCTCCCAAGTCCAGTTGAAGACAATACCCATCGGGGTAAAAGTCACGGCTCCAGGATCGCCGGGCAAGTTCTTCCGCCTTCACCTCTTCGACAGGCAAACGATAGTCGTCCCAGAGCGTTTCGAGGGCCGGGGATCCTCCGCTGTCAGCGGTTGGCAGGGAACAGGTTTCTGCAACCAGTTCGACGCCGGCTTCTGCGGCAACCGACAGGTAGTGAAAGCTGACCTCTTGCCAGCTTTTTCCCTTGCTTTGGTAAAAGTTGGCCCCTTGTTTTAGCTGGCAGGCCCAGCGATTGTGAAAGCCGTTGCCAGTAATCCCAGCGAGCGCCGTCGCCGGCTTCCCATTGATCAAAACATCACCGAACCACTGGTTCAAGACAACGGTTTGCTCCCTGGGGGACTGCAAGACGAGTTCGACCGCGACCGGAGTGCCGGGAGTCGGTGTCGCAAAGCTGCGGAACCAGCGGCCCCGGTCGGCCTTCAGAGGACGCACGGCCAACACCTGAAACGGGCTCGCTTCGGTAGTCAGCAAAGGAAGGCTCCGCGCCGTCAGAGGTCCCCAGGGAAACGGGCCGCTGAGCAAAACGGCATTCAGCCATTGGTCGATGGTCGCTCCCACGCCGTAATCCTCGGCGCCGGGCAGAGCGAAGCTGAGCTTGAGTGTTGGCCGACGGTACTCGGTCATACGCCGGACAAACCAAGGTGCCAGGCCGGTCGTCAAGTCGACTTCCCCGGTGCTCCAGGCGATCGTTCCCCAAGCCAAGAACCCTGCGCGGCAAGGAATGCTCCTGAAGGTGGAATAGCCATAGGATCGAACCCGAACCCGGATTTCCTGCTTGCCCGGTTTCAGAAACGAAGCAAGATCCACTTCGTCGTACACCGGGTACCGGGGATCAAAACGACCCGGACCGGCGTGCACCAAGCTCCCATTCACGAAGAGCTGATAAACGGTGTCGGCGAAAAGGCACAGCGAAGCCGAGGTCGGTCGTTCAGGCAACACGAACCTCAAGCGGAACTCGGCGTAGAGGTCTGTCCCCTGGCCGTGTTCGTCGAACCAGACGAATTGAGGGGTCACGTTGTTAGTCTCCATAGCGTCCTCCGGCAAAGTCTGTCAGCAAAACCCCTGCGTGCCGAGCGGAGAGCTTCAGGTCGATGCCGCTGAGCAATTGGTATTCCCGAAAACGCTCTTCCCAGCCAGGAATTGACCGGCGGATTTCGGGGGTATCGAGAACCGGGTGCGTGACCAGCAGATTGAGACCGGGAGTCAGTTGATCCCAAACGGCTTCCCATCCGTTTTCCAAGGTCAGAAGGTGAGGAACGACGGCGTGCGCCGACTCGCTCACCGAACGCTGACGAGCCTCGCTCCAGAGAGCCCACGGCGGAACGAGCACGGGGAGATCGGCTGCCTTGCCGAAGCCGAGATAGTTCTCGAAGTTCTGATCGTTGTGCACCAGGGAAAACATGTGGTTGTCGATGTGAGTGGGGCGAATTCCATAGCGCAGAAAAAACGCCAACTGTGCCCGGCTCTCATCGAGCAGGTGCTGCGGATCGCCGTGCGCACCCGGAGCATCCACACTCGGCCACAGGTAACCCTCGGGATCGAAGAGCGACGGCACGTTGGTTTCATCGAGCAATGGTCGCCAGCGGGGCGCGTTCCATTCGCTGGTGTGCGTCAGATGAAGCCCCACAGCGAACTTGGGGTTTTCCCGGTGCCATACCAGCGCGTCGCGCGCCCAGGGCCCCAACGTGATCAGCGTGGTACTCGTGACCGCGCCGCGCAGAAAGAGCCCTTGGATCGCGGCATTCGCGGCATGACTGGATCCAAGGTCATCGGCCTGCACGACGAGACGCTTCTGACTCGAGGGTTCGCTCGCCATCGTGAGCCTACCAGTTGGCCCGAGTAGGGCTTGGGCGGAGCGGCTGTGGGGCGTCTCCGCCCACTTGGCGCACCACGATGTCGCCCAGCCAGACCGTGGTGGAATCATTTTTTCCCAGCCGGAGGAGGAAGTTGACGGCCTTGTCGGTGGTCGGAGCCGTGAAGACAAAGGGACCGTAAGTCTGGGGGGAAGCTTGCAACACTACAGGCTGGGTGAGGTAGTTTGTGTTACTTGGTGAACTCTCAAAACTGGCGAGCAACGAAACCATTTTCGAGGAGTTGGTCGCCGCTCGAAAGGAAATCTCGTAGGTATTCCCTTGAAACAGCTCCATCGGCTGGAACAACATCACCTGCCATTCCTGCGTTCCCCCCTTGAGGATGTCGAACCGAGTCGATGCACCGGAGCCGAGGGGGGAATTCGTGTCGATTGTCACACTCCCCTCGGCGTCGGGCCGCGAATAGAACGTGAGCCAACCGGTCTTGCCGTCCGCAAACTGGGGATTCAGGATCAAGTTGTCGGCGTACGTCGCATCGGCAGCCACCGGATGCGGACTCACCTGACGGGGGATGCCGAAAGCGCTGGTCCCAAAAGTGTTTCTTGCCGCCAAGGTGTAGACGTAGGTTCGGTCGTTCACCAGCGCGGTGTCGACGAACTCGGTGGCGGTGAGGTTTTCGGCAACAGTCACCCTTTCACTTTCTACGGGGTCAAAGCGACTGATCACGTAGCTGGTGGCACCGGCCAAACGGGGCCACGACAAAACGGCTTGGGAGTCGGAAACCTTGGCCCCGAGGCCCGGAGGTGGCGGTGGTGGGCCCTTTCCCCCATCGAGCAAGTACGTGATCGCCTTGTATTTTGCGGTGTTGAGGTTTGTCAGGTCCTCGATCAACCCCCAGCTTCCATAACGGCTGTAGTAGCCAGCCAAACTCAGATACACGAAGAGGTCACCGCCCTGCTGGAAAAAATTGTTGTCGATGTCGTGGATAACTAGTCCCCCCATGCGGGGATCACGGTTGGCCAGGATGCGGTTGCCGACGTTGGTTGGATCGCCGCCACCGTTGTCGGGGCCTCCCTCGTAGGTCAAGTTCTTGAGGCCGTAGGATTGGCCCAGTGCAATCAGGTCGCGACGGCTGCGAACGCTGTTGTCGCTGTCTCGGGCCATGGCTTCCAGGAGGGCGCTCACCGAGGCGGTGGAGGAAATCGTGCCAGGACTAAAGTAAGGAGCGCCAGCCAAGCCATAGAGGGAGTCTTTGACAGGCCCGTAAATCCGACCGACCCACGCCAACATGTCAAGGTACGAAGGAAGTGAGCCGATGTTCCAGGTCAGAACAGGTCGGATCCTTGTGCCAAAACTGCCATTTCCAAAAACCCGGGAAAAGACCTTGCCGGCCTCGACGGTTCGCTGGGTATGACGGCGTTGCGACCAAACTGCGGGGTTCGTCGCCCCATCGTCATTGAGTTGGGAGTGTCCTTGAGCAACTTCCTTTTTCGCGGCGGCATTGTTGTAGGCGTACTGAAGAAACAGCGGATTCCAGACCTCGTTGCTGTCTTCCAGATACACGGCGATTTCGGGCTTGAGCGTGGCAAACATGAGTTCGGCGAGCTTTCGAAGGTAGTCCTCCGAGGCCGCCGCAGGGAGCGTGAGCCAGAGATCCTTGCCTGTCCGGTTGGCCAAGGCGATGTGGTACTCCCACGCGACCATCCCGTCCAGGCCGCCGAGCGCCTGGTTGGCATCGGTGGTCAGCGTCCTATCCGACCATTCGGTGGTGTTTTTGGGTGCGTCAAAGGCAGGATTGACGTTGTTGTAAAGAAACCGCATCACCCGAAAGGGTTCCAATGCTTTCAGCAGCGCGGGATGAAAAATCTCGCTGGTCTCGGGAGAGAACCCGGGGCGGATCAAACGGACGTCGCGAACGCCGCCTTTCGTTTGCGTAAAGTCGACGTAGAGCAGCGCTTTGCCCTTGGCCAGCACGAGATCTGCCGTGGTGCGATTGAGTTTGGCGTCGTAGCTCTGGTTTTCGACAGTAAACGTCTGGGCACCCGGATCTTGCGAGTTCGGCTTGAGGACGGCTTGTCCTGTAAACTCAAGACGGTAGCGGCCACTGACGTCGATCTGGAAGGCTTGTGGATCGTCGATGGGAGGAGCCCACGCGAACACCGGCCGGTAGTCGAAAAAGACGGTCTTGGCGTCGGTCCGTGGCCAACCGGCCTCGTCGACAAGCGCAGGCCCCCCCGACAGAGCCTCCCAAGGGCGAGAGGTCTTGGCGGCGTCGATGAACTCCGGCGAGGAGCCACTCAGATCGACGACAACGCCCATAGCGCGGGGGCTTGGGAGGCTTTGAGCCGCGAGAGTGGACGTCAACAGACCGATCAGCAGGGCACTGCCCAGGGTCAACCGGCGTTTCAAGGCTTCCACTCGATCACCCGGGGCAGGTCTCCCTTCAAGTGCTGGGGAACCGTCTCAAACAGAGGAAGGGGGACGCCCACGCGGACAAAGACGGGAATCCGATCCAACGGCGCCGCAACCGATTGAAACCCCGGGCCCTCGTACCTCTGGTTTTCGTCTTCCAACGCCACCCAAAGGCCAACGGGAAAGTACACCGTCCGCTTCACGGCTCCCAGCTCGAGGACCGGGGCCACCAGCATACGATCCCCCAGAAAAAACTGATCATCCAAGGTGTGGACGTTGGGCTCGTCGGGCGTTTCCAAAGCCAGGTGCCGCATCAAAGGGACACCCGTGCGCGTGGCCTCGTTGGCAAGTTCGTTCAAATACGGAATCAGGCGATACCGCCACTGCGCGTAATGGCGCGTGTTTTCCAGCGCCAGAGCTCCAAACTCCCAAGGTTCCCTCGGCGTGGTGCCGTGAAACCGGGTCAGCGAACAGAACATCCCAAACTGCATCCACCGGATGTACAGCTCGGGGTCGGGTTTGGAACCTACGAAGCCGCCGATGTCGCTCGACCAAAACGCCTCGCCCCCGAACCCCGCCGACAGCGCACCTCGCAGGCAGTTGGCAAAACCTTCCCACGTAGTCTGCGTGTCTCCCGCCCAGGTACCGCAGTAGCGTTGCGTGCCCAGAAAGCCCGCCCGTCGCCACACAAATCCGGTGCCGTAAACCTCGGCGGCAGCCTCGAAGCAGGTTTCGGCGTAAAGGTGAATGTACAGATTGTGGAGCTCTCTTCCGGACATGCCGTTGTGACCCAGCGCGGTCTCTGGAACGCGGTCGCCGTAGTCCGGTTTGATCACCGCAGCGCCCGCCGACAGCTCGAACTTCAGCTTGCCTTTCCACCACGCCTTGGCTTCAGGATTCGTGAAGTCGACAATTCCGACCGGCTGACCATGCTCCAGACGGGCCAGCCCACCCGACTCATCGCGGAGCAGGTATCCGTGAGCTTCGGCGTACTCGAAGATCGGAACGCCCTCGGGCAAATACGGGTTCACCCACAGCGAAGTCGAAAATCCCTTTTCGGCGTAGTCACGGTACAGGTCAGTGAGATTGCCAAAATCTTTGATATTCCGTTCAAAGTCGCAGGCGTCGACGCCAATGCGAAAGTAGTAATGGACGGGCATCCACAGGGGGTCGAGATGAATGACGTCGCACGGGATCTGCTCCTGACGTAGACGTTCGACCACGGCGTCGGACTCGGCACGCGAAACATACTGGCACCGGCTCATCCAAACTCCCAAAGCCCACTGTGGCGGAAGGGAGGGTCGCCCGGTCAGGGAGGTATAACGGCCGATGGACTGTTTAAGCGACTCGGCATCCCACAGAAACAGGTCGAGCCTGGGTTCTTCCACCAACGCCGAAGCCGAGGAGTAGCTGAAGGTTCCAAGCTCCCAAACGGAACGATAGGAGCTGTGAACCATCATTCCCCAGCCGTTGGTGCTGTGGATCAACGGGAGAGACTTATAGCTCATGTCGTTGGAGTTGGTGCCGCAGGTGTCACAGGCCCAGATCGTGGCCCGCGTCGACGACTTTTCGACTTTATTCCACTTCTCTCCCAACCCGAAAAACCTCTGGCCACGCGCGGCTTTCCAAGACAGAAAGGCTTCCTCTTTTTCTGCACGATGACGAAAGCCCAAACCGGGCGTGATGGGCGCACCGGCGACCTTTTCGTCGTCCAGAACGAACAGACACCGGCCCTTCTTCCAAAGCTCAAGCGAAAACTCCTGCTTGCCAAGGCGTAGTTCCACGTCACCCGAAAGAATCCTGCCGAACTTTTCGTCCTGCAAAAACTCCAGCGTACGATGCTCGTCTTGAACAACCAAGAACGGACTGGTCGGATGGGCAACCGTGGAAGAACGCTCAAGTACAAGGCGAAAGACGCCCTGAGCAAACGCCCCGATGGTCAAGCTCGCCCGCGAGGCATCGCTGAGGCTGAGCTCGGCAACGATCGTGTGCGGCGCAACCCGAAAGGACTCGACCTTTGTTGCGTAAGCATAGGTCGAGTCGGGCCGGTGGAAAATCCGCGAATCGTCTTGATAGATGCTCTTCTTGAGGAAGGAGCTGGCGTAGCTATCGGTGTCGTACATGGTTACCTCGCTGTAGGGAAAGGAGCTTGATGGTGATTTCGATCGGGCCCGGAAGAGGCGCCCCGAGGACAACATAAGTGGAGGCCTCGACGAGTTCCTCCGAAAAGTCGGCACGGCGATTGCCGAGAAGCACTTCGCCGGCGCTGGTGTCTTTCGGCAACAGGACTTTGAGCTCCACGCTCTCGCCGCTGCCCGTCACCAGCAACTTGATCTCGTCGTGGCTCTTCGTCCATCGGTAGGCCACGTAGCCGTCAGAGGCCGGGTAATGCACCACCACCAAGGCCGAACTGGTCTCGGTTGCCGACCAGCGCGGGGCGATCGTCGCGGTCCGAAACGTGGTGGCGGTATCGACAACCCCGGCCAGCCCCTCGATCAACGCGTACGTCACAGCGGCGGCAGACCAACCGTTGGGGATGCCAAAAGAAATGGGCCCCGGGTGAAAACTCGCTTCCGTCTTGCCGAGTGTCAGGCCGAGGATTTGCCAACTGGCTTGATCCTGCCCGCCGACGAAACTGACCCGTTTCAGTACCCGGTCAGGAAAGGGATTGGGCAGCAGGTAGGCCACGAACTGCACATGGAAGCGACTCGCCTGAAACCCTCGCCAAGCGACCCGAGCGTCGGCACTGGGGTCCTTAGGCCTGTCCCAGTGGCTGCACGGCAGGATATTCAAACCTTCCAGCACCACCTGCTCGTAAACAGACGAATCTTCAAACTCCAGGCGGATGGTTCCCGCCAGCCGGCCCGGATGGCTGCTGGCCAGCGTGTGCAGCACGTAAATCGCCGTCGCGGTTTCGCCCACGGGAATCGACCGAGTTTCGCCCTGGGCGACAACGAGGCCTCTTTGTGCGTCGGGCAAGACAAAGGGGATGCCCAGCAGCGAGGTCTGTCCCTCGGGAACCTGAGCATCCTGCAAGCAATGCGGGGCAAGCGCTGCGGGGGGGCCGAGTTCGAGGGCAACAAAGTCGCTTTCCTGAACCGCCTGCACAGCCCCGGTATAGCTGGAATGGAGCAGACCGCCGTGCTCGTCAACTAGTCGGGAAACCCTCGACAAGATGTCCACCCCGTAGGTCTCAAAACCGTAATGGAACGCCGCGCAGGCCAACTCCCCGGCGACGATCGGAGTCACCGAGCCGTTCATGTATTGCCACAGGTCGTTGTGTCCACCGTACCCCTTTGGAAACGGAGGATAGATGGTATACCACTCGCCCGGTGAACCTTCGGGGAGCCGGTCTTTCAGGTCTTGATAGGACTCGATGATGGCTTTGACCTTAAGGGGGTCGATCCCCCGGTTGGCCGAGTACGCATTGGAGAGCGACAGCTGGGTCGTTTCGTCGACGCCCAAATCGCGTACCAGGTCCGGGTTCTCCGGCACGTGATGCGTGTAGAACGCTCCGCCCCAGCTCAGGGCATCCAAGCGTTCGCGAATCTCTCGGGCCCGTTGGTTGTAGGCGGCGCCTACCGAAGACCGACCGGCGGCTTCCAGCATGGTCGCCAGGAACTCGCACGACTGCGCGTACCCCGTGTTGTCGCCGAAGAAGACCCCCATTTCGGTCCAATCGGGGTGGACGGCCATCGGGTCCGGCCAACCGGCAAACTCCGACAAACAATCCATGTCGCTCTGGAAATCCCACGTGTCGATGGTGTGCCCGCGCTTGAGCAGCCCGAACTTTTCGGACCAGCGGTAAGGACTCTTGCGGGTGTACTCCAGCGCACGGCAGGCAGCGTCGAGCGAAGCGGCCATCCATGCGTCATCGCCAGTGGCCTTCCACGTGAAGTACAGCCCTTCGACAAACAGGTACTCCACGTCGTTTTCGACCGGGATGCGTGTGAAGACGTTCCGATGGTCGGGAAAGTCCCGGGCAAAGTCCCCGTAGGCAAAACGTTGGCCCCAGTGGTCGGGAATCGTCACCGCAGGCTTCTTGGGGTGCCAGTTGTCCCAGATCATCCCGTCTTCTCGCTGGGAGTCGTGGTACAAGTCAATCCCGTCCTTGAGCCGGGGCGTGAAGTACTTCATCGCCTTCAGCACGTGAACATGGTCGCGCAACCAAGGAATCAAACAAAAATAG
>JAIFLN010000101.1 GCA_020049045.1 Spirochaetota bacterium
ACGAGGGACACCATACCTTTTCCCCTTATCCCAGTCAACTCCCTTTCTTCCCTTTCTTTTCACTTTGTTCCTTCTTGGATTCCCTAACCTTGGCGAATGACTTGATATTTCGCTCAATGTAGGTCCGATGAAACGACACGTGCTCTATGTAGCTAACAATCCAAGCTTCAAGATCTACTGTACCATTGACGTTATGGCTGTATGTCAGTTGAGCCCAGTCACTGTTGACGATGGAACGCAAATGCTTAGCCGTGACCCTCCGTAAAAGCTTGAGAATAGCCAAAGAATCTTCGAGAGAGGTTTCATGGTAATCAAGGTTCGCTGTCCACTTTTCCTCATCATAACCCACCACAGGCCCACCAGGCTCTGCCAAGGCTTTTCGATAGCGGTGAAAGGTGGCGATATCGGATTCAACAAAATGGACAACATGTTGGTGGATACTCCAGGCGTCCATCGATGGTTTGAAAGCCAGCAATGCCGGATCCATAGCCAAAACGTCGTCAAAGGAATCAGCACCTGCCAGAAACCGATCGATCAAGATAGTCTTTTCACTTGAGTTCATTCATAAGCCCCTGATCAGAAAAACCTGTTGAGGAAATCCGGTCAAGCCCCCGAAAGAACCTGAAACAGTTTGGGGTCAAGTGATGAGGATGGCGGCAATGTTTTTTGAGGCTCAAGACGAAACTTCGCGGCGTCTCGATAAAAAGTTGTCCAAGGACTTTCTTTCGATGGTTCCAAAACAGCAAGGGCTCGATCTGGTTGATTGGAGACGAGAAAATAGGCTGCCAATCGCTGCCTTAGACTGTCGGAATCAGGGTTCAAAGCCAAAGCATGCTCTAGTTCTGGAATCGCTTGTCTCCATAGGCGAAGTGGACGCCTGAGGTTGGAGGGAGAGGAATCGCGAAGCCGAAGGAAGAGAAAAGCTCCCAATACAAGAGCGAAGATGTCAACAATCAAAGTCACAGCCAGGGATGTGCCCAAAAACGCGAGAGTATTGAAGACAGCATGGGCGAATGCCGCCGGAATCAAGGCTAGCAAAGGTATCCACCATCGGTGGATGGCCCCCCTACCCTGGTAAACCTCGAAACCATGATAGCCGCCCCAGACAGCACCATAGATGACATGTCCAGGAAGGCTGACAAGGGCACGGAGAGCGAGGAGTTCCCAGCCACCGGACAAACCGTATAGATAGTTCTCGACAAGGCCAAATCCCAATCCTGTTGCGGCACCTTGCAGAACTCCATCCTGAGGTTCTTTCAAGCTCTTAAGGAGCTGAGTAGCAAGAACAAAGCTAAAGTACTTTGCGAGCTCCTCGACGGGGGCATTGATTGTCCAGATAAACAGAACCTGTGACCAACGGCTTGTTCCAGAGGGAACAAGGAATTCAGCCCAGGAATACAACAGCAAACCAGGGAAGACACTCAGGGCACCGACAAGAGGAAACAGGAAAACAAAAATGCCACCAGCTTGATCCAGGCGGTGACGATCAAGTCTCTTTAGAAAAAAAAGGACAGCCCCACCGGAGGCGAGGCTGAAAAAGCTTAGGAGCAACGGCTCCATAGGACAATCAGGGTGCCCGGCTGGCAGAAACTTTTGTCACGTAGCTACCCGCGAATTCTTTAACAGGTGTGAGCCAAGCTAGGAATTTCTGTGCTTCATCCTGATTGGCATAAGGGCCTACGCGGACACGGACAACAGCCTGTCCATTGACAGTAGCTGTTGTCAATGTACCTTTGAGTCCTTGTGATTCAAGCGATTTTGCAGTGTTCTCTGCTTGATAGCGGTCCTTGAAGGAGGCAACCTGAATCCAATACTCCGTCACTTTCACCGTTTTTACGACAGGCTTCTCAATTGACTTGGGGACAACCTTCGCGACTGGCTTCGGTGCTGCCACCGGCGCAGAGACGACAGGAGCTGGAGTTGCTACCTCTCCGGGGAAGGTGGCTCCGGGGCTGGGAGGCAAGGACTGTGTAGGCGTCACGGAGGTCTCGGGAGGCAAGGTCACGGTAAAACCCTGCTCGTCCGCAGGTTGCACCGAGGGTGTTTGAATCGGTGTCGGTTGTGGATTGCGAGTCCACTCGACAGGATCAAACTCGTCTGGAAGTGGAGTTGTCATGCCATCTGTTGAAGATGTTCCGGCAACTGTATTGGGGGCCTTGGGCTGTTCTTTGGGGTAAAAGAAGAACAGGCCAACAACGACCACCAAGGTCAGGGCAGCCAGCGCCACGAGAAGAATAATCATACCTTTACTGTTTTTCATGAGTGTCCTCTTTGAGCCGGTCTTCCAGCATCCTTCGGGCTTCTTCGGGAGAGCTCCGGTTGTCCACAATCAGAATATCGACATCCCCGGAAAATACCTGAGGACTGAGTTTTCGTTGGGCCAAAATCCGATGCAAAATTCGCATCCAAGGCCAGCCATCCCGGGCTCTTGCTCTCATAACACGCACCAGTAGGGGTGCTCGGACCCATACGATGAGGTCGCAAAGCCTATAGAGCCCCAGTTTATGCAGCAGGGCAGCATTAATTACAGTGTTAGGGGCTCCCTCAGCTAGGTGTTTTCGTATCTCGCTGTTTATCCATGGGTGACTGATTGCCTCGAGGTCAGCAAGTGCCTGTGGGTTGGAGAAAACCAGGCGACCCAACACGGCTCGCTCGAGAGTTCCGAACCGGGCAAGAACCGCCTCACGATTGGCATCAAGAGCTTGATGCCCCAACTTGTCGGCGTCGATCACCGCAAACCCGCGTTTGACAAAGTACGGAAGCAGGGTGTCCTTTCCCGAGCAGGCTTTTCCGGCTAACCCAACGATCAATGCAGCTCACCCCAGTTGGCACCAGCCTCAATTCCAACCCGAAGGGGAACAGACAAGGCAAAGGCACCCTCCATCTCACGACGCAACAGTTGCTTCACGGCCTCAACTTCCTCCTTGGGAACCTCGAGGAGCAGCTCATCATGGACTTGCAACAATAATTTTGCCCGGAAATTTCCCCGCTGTAAGGCAAGATCGACCCGCAGCATGGCAGTCTTCACAATATCGGCTGCGCTTCCCTGTATGGGAGTGTTCATAGCGATTCGTTCGGCAGCCTGCTTCTCCACACGGTTACGGCCTGTAATATTGGCTAACGTTCTCCGGTGACCTAAAATTGTTTTTACCTCCCCTGTCTTTTCGGCCTCAGAAATCACCGTTTGAAAAAACGAATCAACACCGGAAAACTCCCGCTTGTAGGCGTCAAAAAAGGATTGAGCCTCCTTGCGGGAGACTTTAAGTTCATTGGCAAGCCGGAACGCGGACATGCCATACATCAAACCAAAGTTGATCGCTTTGGCTGCCCTACGCATGTCTGAGGTGACCTGCTCCTCCGGGATGACAAACATCAATGAGGCTGTCTGCCTGTGAATATCTTTCCCTTCCCGAAAAGCGGCAAGCAGGTTGGGGTCCTGGCAAAGATGGGCCAAGACAACTAACTCGATCTGGCTGTAATCCGCCGAAACAAAGGTCCAGCCATCTCTCGGGACGAAAGCCCGCCGGATACGGCGGCCATCTTCCTCTCGAATTGGGATATTCTGAAGGTTGGGATCCTTGCTGGCGATCCGCCCTGTTGCCGTACCCGTTTGGATATACTGAGTATGCAGTCTTCCGGTCAGTTTATTGACCAATAACGGCAGGGTCTCAACATAGGTGCTTTTCAGTTTGCTCAAGGTCCGCCAGGCAAGTATTTTTGCCGGAACAGGATCCTGTTCTGCCAGTTCTTCCAGTATATCGGAGTCAGTGGAATAGCCAGTCTTGATTTTGGCTCGTCCCGGTGGAACGAGCTGCCGGTCGACATACAGGATATCTTGAAGCTGTTTGGGTGAACCCAGATTAAAAGTTTTTCCTCCGCAAAGGGCGAATATTTCCGTTTCCAGGTCGGCAATCCTCAGCACCAGTTCTTGACCGAATGACCGGAGCTCCTCACTTCGGAGAAGAATCCCCTCATCCTCCATGCGGGCTAAAAGGTGAGCGAGTGGCAGCTCCAGGTCAATAAGAAGCGAGGTGAGGCCGGCAACTTCCAGCTTTGGTGCGAGTTCTTTGTACAGACGCCAGGTCAGGTCGGCATCCTCAGCAGCGTATCGGCTTGCTGATTCCAAAGGAACGTCGGCAAAAGTCTTGCCTTTCGCCACCAGATCACCGAACGAGACACCCCTCACACCAAGATAGTTGATTCCAAGAGTCTCGAGGCCATAAAGGCCGGCACCGGCATCAAGAAGCCAAGCGGCAAGCATCGTATCGAACCCAAACCTCGGCACCGTAATGCCATGACGGCGCAGTACTTTCCAGTCGAATTTGAAATTCTGACCGATGATCCGAAAAGTTGGATCCTCAAACAACGGCTTCAAGCGGGCCAAAACCACTTTCGATTCCAAGAGGTCGGGAGCTTCCAGTGAACCAGATTCTAAGCAAAGCAGCGGCACATACGCAGCCTCACCCACGGCACAAGAAAGGGAAATTCCAACGATGCGTGCGGCAAAGGTATCGAGTGTATCCGTTTCCAGGTCGACAGCACCCTCGCCAGAGGCTCTAAGCCTGGCTATCCAAGAATCGAGAGCTTCGAGGGTCACAATGGTCTGGTAGGTTCCAGTCAGGACGGATGGACCAGCGGGTTTGGCAGGTGCTTCCGCCGCAAAATGCACTTCAGGATTCGGTATATGCAGAGGTTTCGTGCGTTCACCAGAAAGGGCCAGGGCCTCAGCTGCCAGACCTTTGGCATTTTGCTTGATAAAAAGATCGGCAGCTTCTCGGCCTGGTTTCCAGGCAAGAGCTGTCGTATCCAGGGAAAAACCTAGGTCAAGGTCATCCCGTAGAATTGTCAGACTCTTGCTCAGGCGAGCGGAGTCCCGACCTTCCTCCAGGTTCTTTTTCAGTGCAACCTTGGTGATCTTTTCGAGGTTTTCATAAACCCCTTCTAGGCTTCCAAAATCCGTCAACAACTGGATTGCGGTCTTATCCCCAATTCCCTTGACACCAGGAATGTTGTCAGCCGTATCTCCGACGAGGGCCAGCCAGTCGGCGATCTGATGTGGATGGACACCCCTTGTCTCGAACACCTCTTCAGGACCAACCACCGTCCAACCACCCTTGAATCCGCTCCGAAGAGCCTTGACGCTCCCCCCCACCATCTGCAGCAAATCTTTGTCGTTGCTGACGATGAGACAGTCTACCTCGTGCTCTCGGCACCACTTGGCACCTGTGGCAATAAGATCGTCTGCCTCGAACCCGTCTTTTTGCATAACCGGAACCCCTAGAGCCGCCAGGAGGGCTTCTATCTCAGGCAAGACAGCCAGAAGATCGTCAGGCGCAGAGTCCCGATGAGCCTTGTATTCAGCAAAAAGCTCATCGCGGAAGGTGGGGGTACGAGAATCATACATCACAACCAAATGGGTAGGTTTTTGATCGCGGGCCAGCTGGAAAAGGGTTTTGAAGAAACCAAAAAAAGCATTGATATTCTTGCCTTCGCCATTGAGGATGGGTCGATCAGCAAATGCGTGATAGGCACGAAAAATGAGACCAAAAGCATCAAGGAGGAGGACTTTGGGACCAGCGTCACCGGGGTTGTTCATGCCCACAGTGTACGTCGTTTACGTGGTGATGTCGACCAGAACCGAGGCCGACCTGGCACCGGCATAGGGGTTGCGGCTGCGGACCTGGGGCCTTACCCGCACCATCTCCATTTCAAGGAGGGCCATGGATCGGGACAACAAACCTCGGTTTTCCAGACTTTTTTCCTGAACCTGATCCTTAAGGCTCTTTAGCGAAGAACGCAAATCGTTGACATCGTGGTCAGCAGGCCCGTGATAGGCCTCTTGAAGTACCGCTTCCAAAGGATCAATGCACTTCTGAATCGCATGGATATCGACCATCAGCTCTTCTTCCAGCGCAACCTGGGCACGAAGGTTGTCGACAGCATCTTGTTCAATGCTAGTCTTTTCTGCGTCGAGCACTTTCAGGTAAGTGTGAAATTTCTCTCTCTGCTGGGCAAGGGTAGCTTTCAGCCTCTTGAGGAGAGCGACACGCTTATCCACTTCTTCCTTGGTCAGGGTCAACGTCATAGCTTACCCCGCAATGTTGACGCCAGGCCTGGAAGCCGGCAACTCTTCTACCCTGGAATTCGCAATTTGAATCCAAGCAGATCGCAGGTCAGCCACAAAAGCCCTCACCTGAATCAAAGGCTCGGGATCCTTCTTCAAGTTGCCTTCTCGAATTTTTTCATTGAAGAAGACATACAAACTCATCAAGTTCCGGGCGATTTCTCCACCACGGTCAAAATCCAGACCCGCCATCAATTCGGTAATGATGTCCTGGGTCTTGATGAGCGAATTGTGAACCTTGTCGAGGTGCCGGGTATTGGCATTCAACAGGGAAACTGCCATGTCTAGTTGCTTGACCGCTTCGTCGTAGAGCATGACGATGAGCTTCCCCTGGGTTGCGGTTCGAACCGAAACCTCCCGGTACGCGTTCAACGGGTTTTTCAAAACACTCATGCTTCCCCTCCTCTCTGCCTTGATGCTTCCCTTTTATCTCGGCGGAAAAGGGTCCGCCCTTGAGGACTGGTCATGGTCGGGAGTGATCCATCAATTGGGAAACGGTCACTCCGCGATATCCGGCTTCAACCAGGCCATTCAGCAGAAGATCCCATCGGGTGAAAAAGCTTTCACCGGTTGTACTATCTTTCATCCCCAGGGTCAAGGGGACGATGGAGCCTGGCTTTTTGGCCTTGAGAACCGATTCAATCAGTGTTGGAACATCGACGACTCTTCCCGCATTCAAAGCAAAGGCCAAATCCGTTCCAACGGTCTTGTAGTTGGCAGCCTTGGCGCCTGCAGAAAGCGCAGGGCCTTCAACCCAGCCGGGTGCATGCCAAAGGAGTCCCAGTTCTTTCCCCGTGGCGGCAAACCAATCGTCTTCCTGACGTGCTAAACCTTGCCGGACAAAAGACGCATCGATAATGAAGCCCGGCGCTGTTAAATCCAGAGGAATATGAAACAGGTTGGCAGTTTCGTGCCCACCGTCTGCGATCTCTTTGGCCGCTTGGGGATTCCGTCTCAGAAATTCTCCATTGATAAAGAAAGTGGCTTTGAAACCCCAGTCCCGCAAAGCGCGCAGAACTTCCGGTAGACCTTCCGAAGAATCAAGAGCATCGATCGCTAAACCGACTTCCCGCAAGCGCAACCGGGAACCGTGGCGGAAGGGCGAATCGATACCGTCACCTGTCGGATCTTCCGGTCCTGATTCCACTAATGGAAAGGCCTCATACAGCTTCTGGGGAGGTGGAAGCAAAGGTTTGGTTGTAAGGGCTTTCAGATTACGGATCAGAAGGGTGTTTCGATAAGGACCAGAAGGGAGATCCGAGGCAAAGGCACGATACGAGGAATTGGCCGTTTGAGCCTCGAGGAATTTGAAGTCGGAAGGAGAGACTTTCCAATAAGAGGAACTGGTTCCCACCGGAGGTTGCCAAACGTACCATGTCGCACCCTGCCTTCCGACCAACTGCCCCCCCTCAATCGTCCCTACCTGGTCAAAGTTCCCAATGAGCAGAGTCCGAACGACACCTTCGACAAAATTGATCGATACAGTAGCAGCGCGTCCCGTTGCTAGAATTGTCGTCGCATCTTTCCAGACGGCGGCGACCAGTCCATCGAGCGCATAGGCTTTCCGCTCGGCGAAGGTTGTCACATCACGTACCGAAACTCCCTCTTTACGGACAAGCAGAATCAAGCTTTCATCAGCAGATGGAGCTAAATCAAGAACAGCTCCAACGCCGGCATCCAAAGTCTGGACAGACGTGGATGAAAGTCGCAAGACCTGGGTCTCTTCCCGCCCGCCCTTGAGGGCCGACGCCAAAAGTGTAATCTTATTGTCCTTTGTCCAGATAACCTTTTTTAGGGAAAGATTTTGAGGAAGAGGAAGATAGGTCAGCGGTACCAGTTTTGCATTCTGGTAAAAATCCAAATACTCGAGAGGGTAGACAAAAAGAGTTCTCCCTCCCAGATTGAAAAGAACCGATTTGCTGTCAGGGGAGAGCCAAAACCGATCGAGAGCAGGTCGGAAAGGAAAAGGAAGTTTTCCAACAATGCCCCAAGTCTGAAACTGGGCTCGGTAGAGACTTCTGGTGAAAAACTCTTCAGGAAGAATGCGGTAAAGAATCTGATCAACAACATAGTTGAGTTCGCCGGTTCCACCCCAGGTGATACTGCTCAAAAGACCAGGACCGATCTTTCTTAAACTTTCCTCGGGGATACGCTTCTCTTTCAATTGTTTCAGCGAGAAGTAATAGAGGTTGCCTTTCTTTTCATAAACAAAGAATTGTCCGTCAGGAGACCATAGTGCCGGCAACGTTTGGTAGGACAAATCAATTCCCGTTGAGATGACTGTGGGAGCCAGAGTTGAGATATCTCGCAGCTCAAGAGAACCTGAGACGGACGAGGTTGTCTGGAAACCCAGAACCGAACGTCCATCAGGAGAGTATGCCAATGGAAGTGGCTTCCCCTCACCTGCACCAGGGTCCTGTCCAAACACCTGTGGTGCAACAGGTGTTACTTTGAAGGAAACGGGATCAACCCTCCAAATTCCAAACCGGTTCTGAATCTGAAGCTGCCCAAGGGACGCCAGGTAGGTTGCCGATTCCGGGTAGAACGTCATCGGTTCTGGGGGTGTTCCAGCGGCCAAATCGGCACGGAACCATACTTGGTAATCGCTTCCAAACGTTGTGGTATTGCGGGCCGAAAAAAGCAAACGAGATTGTGAATCGAGATCCAGACCCGAAAAAACCACCTCGGCGGTGAGGGGCGCGAGCGTCAGGAACCCAATAACGAGGCAGACCAGGGTCTTCATGGTACCTTTATCGGCAGGATGCCCGAGGATCTTTCCTTTGTTCTTCGAGAAACAGTCCCAGTCCCTCATCCAGAAGTTCCAGCCGCGACAACAACAACCCAAGACGGTAACGATTGTTTCTCCGCTCCATTTCCACGAGCGGCTGAAGGCATTTGTCCAAAAGAATCTCCAAATCTGGAGAGCGGGCCAAATCTTCGCCACATTGGGGACAATACAGATAGTGGGGGGGGACCACTTGGTTGCAACCGGGGCAGAAGCGAACTTCCATACCCTTATTCTAGGACACGGTTTGCCGATTTCCAACCTATTTCTCCAGGAAACGTTCCATTGGGAAATAGCTGGGGCAAGGCTTCCGCCACGGAAGAGGCAAACAAGAATTGTGAGCCTTTTACAGCCTCTTCAGGAACTTCCTCCAAATCCCGTCGGTTGTCTTCTGGCAAAAAGATCCGGTTCAAACCCCGGCGATGCGCGGCCAGAACTTTTTCCTTGACCCCTCCAATGGGGAGGACCCGACCCGTCAATGTGACTTCACCGGTCATTGCTGTGCCAGGTATAAGAGGAACACTTCGGAAGGCACTCAAGAGTGACGCGATCACTGTGATTCCAGCCGAAGGACCGTCTTTCGGGATGGCGCCTTCCGGAAAGTGGATATGAATATCCTTATCCTTCGAAAACTCGGCTTCCAGTCCCCATTGGGATCCATGCGCTTTGAGGTAGCTGAGGGCAATCCTCGCAGATTCTTTCATGACATCACCCAGACTGCCCGTCAGGATCAACTCCCCTTTGCCTGGAAAGAGGCTCACTTCTACCGAGAGAACTTTTCCTCCGACTTCGGTCCAGGCCAAGCCGTTGGCAACCCCCGGACGAGGTTCAGCCAGCGATTTGTCGTCCCGCCAGAGCGGCAACCCCAAATCAGCCTTCACCTGATCTTCAGAAACCTGCAGGGAAAGCGGTTCAGCAGCCTCGTCGGGAGACAACTTCCCCTCTTCCAGGAGTCGGCGGACAGTCTTGCGCAACACCGAAGCAATCTGCCTCTCCAAACCACGCACACCTGACTCGGCAGTATAACGATGAATGATCGTTTGAAGAGCCTCAGGGGTGAAGGTGACCTGATGGCTTTTCAGCCCGTTTTCTCGCACTTGTTTGGGGACAATAAACCCTTCTGCGATTTTTTGCTTTTCCACATCGGTGTAACCTGGCACTTCGATCACTTCCATCCGGTCCTGCAAGGGTCGGGGAATCGTATGAAGGCTGTTGGCCGTTGTTATGAATAACACGTCAGAAAGGTCGTAGGGCACTTCCAGATAATGGTCGGTAAAGGTGGAATTCTGTTCCGGATCGAGGACTTCCAGAAGAGCAGCAGCAGGATCACCCCGGAAGTCACTGGTCATCTTGTCGATTTCATCCAAAAGAAACACAGGATTGGAAGTGCCGGCCTTCTTCATACTCTGCACGATCTTTCCGGGAAGAGCTCCGACATAGGTCTTGCGGTGACCACGTATTTCCGCCTCATCCCGCACGCCGCCCAAGCTGATCCGGACGAACTGTCGGCCCAAAGCTCGAGCGACAGAACGCCCAAGACTGGTCTTGCCAGTCCCTGGTGGACCGACCAGGCAGAGAATGGGTCCTTTTAGTCGGTCAGCCACCCGCCGAACAGCCAGAAAATCCAAAATACGCTGTTTGACCTTCTTCATGTCAAAGTGGTCTTCGTCCAGCACGGCCTCTGCTGCAGTGATCGAGGACTGATCTTCTGTTTTTTTTCCCCAAGGAAGATCGGTGATCCACTCTAGATAGGTTCGCAGTATGCCCGATTCTGGAGTTGTCGCCTGAAGGCGGGCCAGTCGGTTGCATTCCTTAAGAGCCTTGTCTTTGACATCCTGCGGTGCATCGAGCGCTTCCACCCGGCGCTTCAGGTCAATGGCACCTGTCGGATCGCCGTCGTCATGCCCAAGCTCTTTGTGAATTTCTTTCAGCTGTTCGTTGAGATAATATTCCCGCTGGTTCTGCTCGAGCCGCCCCTTCACTTTCTTGTGAATTTCCTGTTGCAGTCCAGCAAGCTCGTGTTCCACCTGGATGGTGACAGCTAAATTCTCGAGGCGAACCAACGACCGGGTTTCCAGGAAAAATTCCAACTTTTTCTCATCGGTCAAATTCAGATGGGGGACCAAAAGGTCGACCAAGGCATCGGGCTTGTCTGTTTCCCACAAAACGGCAAGTTTCTCTTTGGACAATTTCGCCTGAAGATCTTTATAGGCCTTCAGTGTCGTCAGGACCACCTGAGTCAGACTAAGAACTTCATTTTTGACGACGGCATTCTGCTCCAGCGGCTGTATCTCCGCACGGACGTAGTCAGTTCTCGCCTGGTACTTGACCAGCTTGGCCCTTTCGCGGCCTTCCACCAGAACACGGACCGTGCCATCGGGAAGCTTCAGAGTTTGAAGAATCCCCGCGACGACACCCAGGCTATGAAGATCACTTTCTGCAGGGATATCATCTTTTGTTTTTTGCGGAACAAGGAAGATTTCCTGCCCTTCAGCCAAAGCGACTTCGAGCGCTTTGATGCTGTTTCCCTTTCCTGCAAAAAAAGGAGCCACCATTTGTGGAAAGACAAGGACATCCTTGACGGCAAGAAGCGGCAAATCTTTCTTCAGGGGTTTTGCCCGGGGAAGACCCAGCATGGGGAAACTAGCCAGCAACCTTCCCGGTAAACTCGAAGAGTTCGCGCACCCAAGGTTTGTTCATTTCGAGGGGGTCAGTCATAATGACCGGCTTTCCACCTTGAGAAAACACTTCCTTGGTGATGACGACCTTTTTCTTTCCGGGGAGGGAAGGGATCTCATACATCAAGTCAAGCATGGCACCTTCCACAATCGCCCTCAAACCTCTGGCACCAGTCTTTCGGACGATGGCTTGGTCGGCGATTGCCTCGATGGCCTCGCGCTCAAAATGCAGATCGGTATTGTCTAGTTTTAAGGCCACCTGGTACTGGCGAATGATGGAATTCTTAGGCTCGGTTGTGATTCTCAGCAGATCGTCCCTGGTCAGCTCTTCAAGGCTTACCATAATGGGAAGGCGGCCGATGAACTCCGGAATCAGTCCAAACTTGATCAAGTCCTCGGGGTGAAGATTCTGAAATAACTGGTGATGCGTATCTTCTTTTTTGACCTGGACAGAGCTTCCAAAACCAAGCGCAGATTTGGCAGTTCGTCTTTGGATGATCTTGTCGAGCCCGACAAAGGCACCACCGCAAACAAACAGAATTTTTGTTGTGTCGATCTTCAGATAATCCTGGTTGGGGTGCTTACGTCCACCCTGAGGAGGGACATTGGCCTGAGTTCCCTCGATGATCTTCAAGAGAGCTTGCTGGACGCCTTCTCCACTCACGTCCCGAGTTATGGAAACGTTTTCACCCTTTTTGCTGATCTTGTCGATTTCATCGATAAAAATAATACCGCGTTCTGCGGCTGCAATATTTCCACCGGCACTCTGAATGAGTTTCAACAGGATATTCTCAACATCCTCGCCGACATATCCGGCCTCGGTAAGGGTGGTGGCATCGGCAATGGCAAAAGGTACTTTCAACTTCTTGGCTAACGTTCGAGCAAGAAGAGTTTTTCCTGTGCCCGAAGGTCCAATGAGAAGGATATTGGATTTCTCCATTTCGACTTCATCTTCTGTTTCTGCCGCTGGGTTTCCGATTCTCTTGTAGTGGTTGTAAACCGCCACGGAAAGAACCTTCTTAGCTTCGTGCTGGCCTACGACGTACTGATCGAGAAAAGACTTCAGTTCCTTGGGGGAAGGAAGGTCCGTACCGAGATTGAACTCACCGCCTTCAGACTGCTCCTGCTCGATGATTCTTGTACAGGCACCAACGCAGTCGCTGCAGATTGCCACGCCCTCACCCGTGATCAGGCGGGTTACCTGGTTGGCGGGCCGCTTGCAGAACGAGCAGTGGTCTAGGACGTCATTTTTTCTGGCCATGTTTCTCCCGAACCAGGACCCGGTCGATAAGGCCATAATCCACGGCCTCCTGAGCAGACAAGAAATAGTCGCGCTCGAGGTCCTGAGCGACCGTCTGAGCGGTCTTTCCCGTATGCCGGGCGAAAATATCAATCGTAAGATTCTTGAGCCGGATAATCTCGCGGGCCTGAATCTTGATGTCACGCGCCTGGCCCTGTGCACCGCCCCAAGGCTGGTGAACCAAAATCCGGGCTGAGGGAAGCGAGAACCGCTTTCCGGGCGTTCCGCCGGCGAGAAGCAAAGCACCCATGGAAGCGGCTTGGCCAACGCAGGTGGTCTGAACATCGCAATTCAGGAATTGCATCGTGTCGTAAATGGCAAGACCGGCCGTCACGCTTCCACCAGGAGAGTTGATGTAAACTGCAATATCCTTTTCAGGATCTTGCGCATCGAGATGGAGAAGCTGGGCGACAACCAGATCGGCCATCACATCATGAATCTCACCATCGATAAAAACGATGCGATCCTTCAACAGACGTGAGAAGATATCGTAGGCCCGTTCACCGGCGCCGGTTTGTTCCACCACCATGGGGACCAAGTTGCTCATGTAGGAATTCATAGACGGGTTCATGGGCAAGAAATTACTCTTTTTGACCCATCAAGTCCAGGTAAGTTAGTTTTTTTCCTTTTTTGATCTTGCTCTGGCTCAAGAGGTAGTCAGCCAGCTTCCGGTCGCGCACATCATGCTCGATATAATGTAGAAACCCGTTCTTTTCAAAGTATTCTTTGGCTTCTTCAACACTGATCTTGCTGGCCTCGGCCTGTTTGGCAACCTCGGCTTCGAGTTCGGCTGGGGTACACTCGATCTTTTCCGCTTCGAGGATCTTTTCCATTACCAGACGCTTGCGCAGACCTTCTTCTGCTTGAGGCCGCCACTGGTCCTGCATTTTGTGCTTGCCCTCGTGACCAAGCATTTCTTCCAGCTGCTCGGGACGGATGCGGCTCTGTGAGGCGAACGTCCGCCATGTCTGGTCCAGTTCAGCCCGGATCATGGACTCGGGCAGATCAATCTTGGCCTCGGCGGCAACCTTTTCAAGGACAGCGTCCAGATTTTTCTGTTTGACAGTGTTCTCAACAGTTTTGCCCAACCGGTCGGTGATGCTCTTTCGCAAGTCATCGAGGGTCTTGAATTCTTCGCTCACATCCTGGGCCAAATCATCGTTGAGCTCGGGGAGCTTTTTTTCCTTGACGGCAGTCACCTTGATTTTCAGGGACTTTGTGGTACCAGCCAACTCCGAGGTTTCGAAGTCGGCGGCATAGGTCTTGGCGACGGTTTTCTCGTCGTCCTTCTTCCAACCGATGATTTCTTCGTCGATTTTGTAGTAATTATAGCCAGAGCCGACGGTGAAGACAAAATCCTGACGCCTGGTGCTTTCGACATCGGTGCCATCAGCCCCGACCTCGACGTAGTTGACAGTGACGGTATCGTCCTTGGCGACCTTGCCCGAAGCTTTGTCGAGAACGAGCGCATTCTGCTCGCGGATCTGGTCCAACTCCCGGTCTTCGTCTTTCTTGGTGACGGCAACCTGTGGCTCTTCAATTTCAATGCCCTTGTACCCAGGTAAAGAAAAGGCGGGGAACGTGTCGTACTGGAGGGTGAAGGTGAAATCCTTCGTCAGATCGAGGGTGATATTCCTGTCGATGATTTCGGGCTGGCTATAGCTCAAGGGCTTTTCTTCAATGGTTTCGAAGACCTCATGAAGGGACTTGTCCACCAGGTTCTGAAGGGCTTCGGCCTTGAGACCATCACCGAATTTTTTTTCCAGGACACCGACAGGAACTTTGCCCCTTCGGAATCCAGGCATCACGGCATCTTTGACGTACTTGTTCAGGAGTCCGGAGTACTCCTTCTGAGCAGCGTCCCTGGCAATGGTCAGGGTGAGCTGGACAGCAGACTTTTCCAGCTTCTTGATTTTTTGGTCAATGATCATAGCAACCCCTAGGTCATCAGTATCTTGTGCAGAAAAAAATAAGGCGATCCGGAGTACTCCGGACCGCCTTTTGCGAGAGCGAAAGACGGGATTCGAACCCGCGACATCCACCTTGGCAAGGTGGAGCTCTACCACTGAGCTACTTTCGCATAAACAAACACACGGCGTTTTCGGCGGCCATGCAATTCAGATTCCGCCGAACTGCGAGAGAAGGGACTCGAACCCTCACACCTTTCGGCACTGGAACCTAAATCCAGCGTGTCTACCAATTTCACCACTCTCGCGAAGCCCTCCCCCTTCAGGGAGAAAAAAGCGAACTGAGCCGGCAAGGATTCGAACCTTGGACCCGCAGATTAAGAGTCTGCTGCTCTACCAGCTGAGCTACCGGCCCCTCAATTCACAATGTCAAAACCAAAATCAAAAAAGTTGCGCTCGACACGATTCGAACGTGCGACCTACGGATTCGAAGTCCGGCGCTCTATCCAACTGAGCTACGAACGCAGCTTAAGGGTGGATGACGGGGCTCGAACCCGCGACAGCCAGAACCACAATCTGGAGCTCTACCAACTGAGCTACAACCACCATGTCGTGTCCTCAGTGGACGTTGATTAATAAACACCACCTCAGCGAAAAGATCAAGGGGTTTTACAAATTTAATTTGGGATTTCTTTCCATTGACAACCCGGTGTGCCCCCCCTTTAATGGAGGGGATACCAATAGATACCCGGGGGGCACCACAATGGCATTCGACAATCACTTGTATATGATTCTGTTCCCAAACACAGCCTTGGTTGGGTCCCAGCTTCCTCCACCGGAATTTGGCAAACATTTCATTAGCGGCTCAAGCAAATACTATGCAGGTAAACTGATTTTTGCAGAGGTGGATGTCGCTTTCCGCAACCCGTATTTCAAGATTGATGAGGTCATGGAAGACCTGAAGCCCCATGAGGATGGTCGGCCCAAGAGCACCAAGTACGTTGCGACCTACCGGGTGTTGGAACACGTTGATTTTGACGCCATTAAGAATCTGTACATTACCACCCCCGAGGGCTATACCCTTGAATTGGCATCCGGGCCTTATGAAGCCCACCATCAGCCTGGATTTATCCGGATTTTCGGCGAAATCACACCGGTTTCCATGATGGTGCTGTCCGATTACAACTTCCTGGAATTCAGCAAGTACATCACCAATCCAGAGAGTTTTGTCGGGGCACCCAAGATGTTCTATACACAGATCGATCTGGACATTGAGGAATTTCTCAAAGAGATACAGACCAACCCGCTTCTTCAACCGCCGATTCCCGATATCCACCCGGCTGTTTTACGAGATTCGATTCTCGAGATGAGAAAATTCAAGGACAAGCACACCAAGGGGCTTTCCTTGAACAACCCACTGGGCAAGATCAGTTTCAGGAATCTGCGCCACGGGTTCATGTTCGCTAGTCAGGACAAGAACAAGTTTTACCCTTTACCAAGTCTGGAAGAAATCGAAAAAACCAATTATAAGTTCTGGAAAACCATGTAGGGAAAACCAACCCCCTTTTCCCCTTCCCCGGTTTTTTGCTATTGTTTCGGCTATGCCGAAATATAAGCCAGTTGATCCCAAAGTGAATTTCCCAGCGATGGAGGAGTCAGTCCTCAATTTTTGGGAACAAGGACGCATTTTCCAACGGTCCATTGAGCAACGCCGTGGCGGTGAAGAATTTGTGTTCTACGACGGCCCGCCATTTGCCACAGGCTTGCCGCATTTTGGTCACTTTGTTCCCGGTACGATCAAAGATATTATCCCGCGCTTCCAAACCATGAAAGGTAAACTGGTCGAACGTCGTTTTGGCTGGGACTGCCACGGCCTGCCGGTAGAGAACATCGTGGAAAAAGACCTGGGACTCAACTCCAAGCATGAGATTGAGGAATTCGGGATTGCCAACTTCAACGAAGCCTGCCGCACGGCTGTCCTCAAATACACCAAGGAGTGGCGGACCATTATGACCCGCGCGGGACGGTGGGTGGACTTCGACGACGACTATAAAACCATGGACGTTGATTTCATGGAATCGATCTGGTGGGTTCAGAAGACGCTCTACGACAAGGGATTGATGTACGAGGGGCACAAGATTATGCCATACTGTCCCCGGTGCTCGACGGTGCTTTCCACCCACGAACTGAACTTGGGCGGTTACAAAGACGTGCATGACCCTGCTGTCACCGTCAAGTTCCGGCTGAAGAACGAAGCTGGCACCGACCCCGACACTTTTTTCCTCGCCTGGACCACTACCCCTTGGACCCTCCCTTCCAACCTGGCCCTTTCGTTGGGCCCGAGCGTCGAATACGTGAAGATCCAAGACGGGGAAGAGTTTTTTATTCTTGCCAAGAGCCGGTTGGGCGGGTATTACAAAGATCCAGCCTCCGTAAAAATTCTCTGGACCAAACCAGGTTCTGAACTCGGCGGCCTTGCCTATGAACCGTTGTTCCCCTACTTTGCCGCTGAAGCTGTGAACGGTGGCTTCCGAACCTTTGTCGGTGACCACGTTACCGACAGCGATGGTACAGGCATTGTCCACACCGCCCCCGGGTTCGGTGAAGACGACTACGCCGTTCTCAAGGGCTCGGGAATCTCAACGGTTTGCCCCGTCGACGCCGAATGCAAGTTTACGGTTGAGGTGTCAGACTACCAAGGACGGTTCGTCAAGGAATGCGACAAAGACATCCTTGAGCGGCTCAAGGCCGAGGGTAAGCTGGTCAAACGCGATCAGATCCTACACTCCTACCCCCACTGCTGGCGGTGTTCCTCCCCCTTGATCTACCGTGCAATCAGCAGCTGGTTTGTCAATGTGGAGTCGATCAAGGCATCGATGCTCACAGCCAACAACCAGATCAACTGGGTTCCTGATCACATCAAGACAGGACGGTTCGGAAAATGGCTGGAAGGTGCAAGAGACTGGGCCATCAGCCGCAATCGTTTCTGGGGAAACCCTCTTCCCATTTGGCGGTGCGATCAGGAAGGTTGCTCCGAAGAGGTATGCATCGGCAGCCGCGACGAGCTGAAGGCCTTTTCAGGCACCCGGCCCGACGACCTTCACAAGCACTTTGTCGACCCGATTACCTGGAAATGCTCCTGCGGGGCAGGAACCATGCAGCGTATTCCCGAGGTTCTGGACTGCTGGTTTGAGTCCGGTGCCATGCCTTACGGTCAGGTTCACTACCCCTTCGAAAACAAGGATTGGTTCGACACGCATTTTCCTGCCGACTTCATCACCGAGAGTCTGGATCAGACCCGGGGCTGGTTCTATACCCTCACCATTCTGGCAGCGGCCCTTTTTGACCGGCCCGCTTTTCAGAACTGCGTGGTTTCAGGCATGGTCCTGGCCAACGATGGCAAGAAGATGTCAAAAAGTCTGCGCAACTACACCGACCCCAGTGAGGTTATGAAGACTTACGGAGCCGATGCCCTGAGACTCTACCTGATGACGTCTCCAGTAACCCATGCTGACGACCTCAAGTATAGCGACGAAGGGGTCCAAGGAGTTTTGCGCGACATTCTGCTGCCCTTGTGGAATGCCTACAGTTTCTTTGTCACCTACGCGAATCTCGATGGCGCTACGCCAGCCGGTACGGTGCATTCGCCAACCAATCCTCTGGACGGCTGGATTCTTTCGGAACTCGAGGCTGTTACCCAGGCTGTTACGGAAGGCCTCGAAGCCTATGAAGTCACCAGAGCGATCGAGAGTCTGGTCGCCTTCCTCGACCTGTTGAACAACTGGTATATCCGACGCAGCCGCCGCCGGTTCTGGAAAAGCGAGAATGATGGCGATAAAACAGAGGCTTACGATACCTTGTATCAAGTGCTCAAGCGGTTCTCCACCCTGGCTGCCCCTGTGATACCGTTTATCACCGATGAGATCTGGGGAAATCTGAAAAGTGAGAAGGACGCCGAGTCAGTTCACCTAACCGACTGGCCGAAGTACGATGCCAGCAGAAGACGCTCCGACCTCGAAGCCAAAATGGCTGGTGCCAGAAAAGCGGTCGGCTTGGGCAGAGCCTTGCGCAATACGCACAACCTGAAGAACCGGCAGCCACTGAAGGCTGTGTACCTCGTTACCAGGGACCAGGCCGAAAAAGCCGTGCTCCGGGAAATGGAGGATCTGATCCGGGAAGAACTGAATGTCAAGGAAGTGATTTTCCAAGACGACGAGGAAGCCCTGGTGGAATACGGAGCCAAGGCCAACTTCAAAGTGCTGGGTAAAATTCTCGGAGCCCAGATGAAGGCGGCGGCAATCCGTATCGAGAGTCTGTCTGCCGCCGAAATCGGCACCATTGTGGACGGATCGAGTCTGCATCTCGAAATTGCTGGAATTCCCGTCGAATTGAATGCCGAATCCGTGATGGTGACACGCAAAGAACGAGCTAGCCTTAAGGTTCTCAACGAAGGAAGCCTGACCGTGGCCCTTGATGGCGAGGTGACCCAGGAGCTGAAACTGGAAGGGCATTTGAGAGATGTTGTCCGCGCCATACAGAACGCGAGAAAGGAAGGGGGTCTGGCAGTCAGTGACCGGATCCTCCTGACATTTGGCGGCAGCACCGTTATCCAGGAAATGCTTGTGGAACATGGCAATCTTCTAAAGTCAGAGACACTTGCTCTCTCTGCGACCTGGGACAGCAACCTCACAAAGGGAAGTTCCGGATGCCAGGAAGGTGACTCTGGAGAGGAAGAGTTCCTGTTCATTCTGGAAAAGGCTTGAGATTCTCATGGATTACCGGGCAGGAGCATCCATAGCGATTTTAGCTCTTGTGCTTGGCAGCTGTGCCACGACCCCTCCGGTAGTGAGAGAGCCGGGAGCGGCAGCCGCTTGGCTGGGAGAAACGCCCAGGGTCATTGTCCGCCTCGATGCAGCCCAAGTCACCGCCTGGAGTCAGGTTGTCCAGAGGCAGGCCGCGTTGAAGGCTGTTGGAAGCCGTACCAAGACTATCTGGCTTGGGTTGGACCTTGAAAACCTCGACGATCTTGAGAATGCAGCTGATTCCGTTCGGATTGTGCTGGAAGGGAATTTTCCACGGGGTGAGGTCGCCTTTGCCCTCAACTGGAATCCTGGTTGGAAGAAAGGGCGTGTTGAAGGAGTATGGGTCAACTCCCAGCGGGACCTCTCGGTGAGCCTTCCCGAGGATGGGCTGGTGGCCATTCGACGGCATGACCCTCGACCCGCCGAGGCGGTCGAAGGGGCCCTGCGAGACCTGAATGCAGCAGCCCTGGAACGAACCGCCGTCTGGATCAGCTTCTGGGACCCTGGCAAAGCCCTTTTTGGTTCCGCCGGAGCCCGACTTCTCCCTGTCGAACGCCTTGATGTCATGCTCTCAATTTCGGAAAACGGATTTCTCGAGGGTCCGGTTCTTCTTTGGTTTCCAGACGACCGTTCGGCCAAGGCTGCCTCGGTGTTGCTGAGGCTGTTTTCTTCACAGATTCGAGCCCGCTTGGGACAGGATCTGGTTTGGACTGTGGAAGGTTCGCACATTGCAGGGGAAACACTGCGGTTCGACCAAGCCGATTTGAAGGTCCTGGCTGAAAAACTTCTGGCCGACCCTTTGGCTCAGGAGGCCTCACGATGACCGTTGGTATTTTGGACTATGATGCCGGAAACCTGACCAGCGTCGAGAATGCCCTCAGGCACCTCGGTCATCATTGGGTTTTATCGGGAAATCCTGAAGACCTCAAGAACACCGACAGCCTGATTTTTCCTGGAGACGGGCATGCTGCTACCAGCATGGACAACTTGAAAGCCCGTGGTCTGGACCGGCTGCTTGCCGACTTTGCAGCACAGGGACGTCCCATCCTGGGCATTTGTGTGGGAAGTCAAATTGTCCTGGATTCCAGCGAGGAAGGAGAAGCGACCTGCCTGGGATTGGTACCGGGGCTTTGCAGGCGGTTGCCCGGCGGACAAGGGTTGAAAGTACCCCATATGGGCTGGAACTCCGTGCATTTTGAAACAGAGCATCCCCTGATGGCTGGAGTACCACAAGACTCCTCTTTCTATTTTGTTCATTCCTACTACACAGAGCCGGCGGCGTCTGTCACCGTCCTTGGGACCACCGATCATGGTATTCGCTTTGTTGTCGGTTTTCTTAAGGACACTCTCGCAACCTGGCAGTTCCATCCGGAGAAATCAGGCCCGGCCGGATTGAAGCTCGTCGAAAACTTCCTGAGATGGAGGCCCTGAATTGCTGCAGAAACGGGTAATTGTGTGCCTCGATGTGAAAGAGGGTCGAACGACCAAGGGTGTGAAATTTCAGAACAACATCGATTTGGGAGATCCTGTCGAAATGGCAGAAGCCTATTACCACCAGGGGGTCGACGAGCTGGTGTTTTATGACATCACGGCCAGTGCCGAAAAGCGCGGCATTATGATTGATGTGGTTCGGAGAGTGGCTCAACGGATCTTTATCCCCTTCTGTGTCGGTGGAGGATTGGCTACGGCCGAGGACATCAAGGCGGTCATCCTAGCGGGAGCTGAAAAAGTCAGCCTTAACAGCCAAGCTGTGAAGAACCCCGATTTGATCCGTCAAGGTGCCAAGATGTATGGCAGCCAAAGCATCGTCCTGGGGATGGATGCGCTTGCCGACCCAACCATGCCTTCGGGGTACCGGGTGGTCATCAACGGGGGAAGGACTCCTACCGAGCTGGATGCCCTGGCATGGGCACGTCAAGCGCACAAACTGGGGGCCGGCGAGATTGTGCTCAACAGCATAGACGCCGATGGCACGAAAGCCGGATACGAGCTTCCACTGACAAAACTCATCAGTGAAGCTCTGCCGATTCCGGTGGTGGCATCTGGTGGTGCGGGAACTCCTGAGCACCTGCGCGCCGTTTTGCAGGAGGGAAGCGCCGATGCCGCACTGGTGGCAAGCATGGTTCACTATGGCACTTACACGTTAAAGCAGATCAAGGACTACTTGGCGGGCCGAGGGGTGTCTGTCCGAAGATGAAAATTCTCGAATCGCTTTTTTACTGGGCTACACACTACACCTGGACCTTTGTCGCCATCATGTCGGTAACCGTTATCAGTTGCGCCTTCTCGATTCAATACCTGACAACACTGGAAACCAACCTGAGGGATGTTTACGAAAACGATGTCAGGGGAGGTGATGCGATACAATCGGCCTATCAGGCGCTGCTCGGTATCGAGAGTTCTGCAAAAGACCTTCTTCTGTTCTCCGACAAGAAAAACCTCGAGCGGGCACGGCTGTCGATCAAGACAAAAGTTGCCCAACTGAAAGCCGCCATGACCCAGGCGGCTCCTCGTTTCTATACACCCAAGGCCAAAAATGCGATGGCGAAAGCCAAGGAAGACCTTAAGGCTTTCCTGGCATCGGTTCCGGAAGTTCCCGACCTGCAGGCCTTGGCCAAGATGGAGGCCAAGAGTTTGGTCCTTCAAAAAGATTTTGACCTGTTGATTGCCAATCGCACGGCCAACAGTACCATTGGAATTTCAGAACTGGTGGGGCAACTGCGCTTTTCCTTGCTGTTCACAATCGTGATTCTGGTTGTTACCGTCGTTGTCCGTGTGATCCTTTACTTAGCCGGTCACCCTCGCTGGAAGAAAAAGGAACGCTGAGCCCATCTTAGAACCCTTGAGCACCGTGCTTTAGTCGCAGGCGAAATGATCACGGACCGGAATCCGCAGAATGGTTTTCATTGTTTCGGGTGCCGCTTTGGAAGGGTCGGAAAGATAAATCTCACGATGCCTGTGTCCGATTTTCGCCAAGCTGTATTTGCGGCAGAAATCCTGCATTTTAGCAAAGCTGGCGGGCTCAGTATCGTAAGGTCCTGTGTGGAGCACTTGAAGGCAACGGCCTTCTTCCATCCTTTCGAAATGCACCCTGTCGAGCGCTGAAAGTGACTTCTTTTTTTTGACGGCCTCGATCACAAGAGCCGCAACAGCCTCGTCGACAAAGTCGGGCTGACGGATCATAACCCGGTAGACGAGATCGCTTTTGTTGAAGGCTCCCAGGGCCTTGGGGGGGGCGGACAAATCCCAGAGCCCCTCTAAGGGATAGACGGTGTATTCAAAGAATCCAGCCAGTACCAGACCCGCCTTGGCTGACATTCTGACCCCGTAGGTCAGCGCGTAAAGGGCACCCACGCACTCGGCAAACTCGGGACCGTTGGGATCTCCTTTTCCGTCAATGACAAAAAATCCGAAGGAGGGCAGCACCACTTCCTGCGGTACCGACGTCGGTGCATACCACTGCTTTTCGCTTTTCTTCCACTCGTACTTAGGCATCTTGTCAGTATATCATGGCCAATGCACAGAATTCTTCTCGTCGAGGACGAAGCGCCGCTGAGAGAAGCCCTGGCAGCCTATCTGCGCCGGGAAGGCCTGACCGTTGACGAGGCGGACGACGGGGAAACTGGCTGGCGTCTTTTTCGCCTTCACACACCGGATCTCGTCGTTCTGGACCGCAAGCTGCCAGGCTTGTCGGGGGAAGAACTGTGCCGGAGAATCAAAGGATTGTCGAAGGTACCGGTGTTGGTTGCGACCAGCATGATTCAAGAAGAAGCCGTGCTCGAGGGATTTGCCCTTGGTGCCGACGACTATGTCCGCAAGCCCTACAGCGTCAGGGAAATGACAGCTCGGGTTCAAGCACGTTTGAGGCAGGTGCGACCGTCCCGGCTTCTGGAAGACCGGGCAAAGGGATTGAGCCTTGATCCGGAGGCAAGAACCGCCCAGCTTGCCGGTGCAGTATTGGCCCTGACACCCCATGAATTTGATCTCCTTGCGCTCTTTCTTGGAAGGCCTGACCAAGTTTTTTCGCGCCAGGAGCTTTTGGAAAAGGTCTGGGTTGACACCCTTGAAGTGTCAGACAGGACGGTCGATGCCCATGTGAAGAACCTCAGGGCTAAACTCAAAACCGCCTTGGGGGACGAACCATCGCTGGTCACCATTTACGGCAGAGGATATCGGTGGACCGTATGAAACCGACCCGTCTCTCGACGGCTTTGGCCATCCTTTTTTCAGTACCTTTCGCACTCGCCGTGGGAATTCTGGCCTTGGTTCTCCGGTTTAGTATTGAGACGAGCTTTCAGAGTTACCTCGATAATACCCAAGCCGCCACTCACGGACGGATTATGGGTATTTTAAACAGCCTTCATTCGCCAGACGGGCTTTGGAACACACAGGAAGTGGCAGCTTTAGGTAGGGAAGCTCTTTTGGAAGGATTGGTCCTGGCGCTAAAAGATGGAGAAGGAAAGCCGGTTTGGGATGCCCGGACGGATGATCCTGAGACAGTAGCTCAGGTTTTTGCCACTTTGGAGCGTAACTTGAAATCTCGGATACCTTGGGAAACGGGCCGTTGGGAAACCTGGGAACACCCTGTCGAGGACCGCCACGGAGCCGAGGCTACGATGGTTCTCGAGATTTTTCAGCCCCGGCGCCTGGGCCCTTCGGATTTGGCTTTTTTGGAAGGCATGGATTTTCTTTTGGCTGCAGCCGCTCTGGCCGGTCTGGTACTCAGTTCCGTCCTCGGATATTGGACAGCCCGATGGTTGGTCCAACCCTTGAAACAGCTTCAGAACGTCTCGTACCGACTTGCCGCTGGAGACTATTCCCCTCCAGACCTCACTTCCACAGCCTTTACAGAGATCGAGGAGCTGGAAACCACCTTCCGTCAGCTGGCAGAGCGTTTAGCCCACCTTCAAGCGCTGAGAGATACCGCAGGGGCTGATACCGCCCATGAGCTTCGCACTCCATTGGCCAACCTGGAAGCCCAGCTTGAAGCCTTGGAGGATGGAGTGCTCGAACCATCTACCCAGCGCTTTGCCACCCTGGGGAAAGAAATCCGCCGGTTGAAGGACCTCGTCCAAGCCTGGGAGGATTTGGAGCGCGCCCGGTTTCAACCCAGCCCGTCAAGACTCACAAGAGATCCGGGATTGGTGATCGCCCGGGTCGTCGATACCTTTCGGACGCGGACACAAACCCTGGGGCAAATTCTGACGTTTCAAGCGGATTCCGAAGTTTTAACCCTCCCCCTAGCCGAGGCCGATTTGGTCCGGGTCCTTGTGAATCTGGTGGAAAATGCCCATCGGCATACGCCTAAAAATGGAAGCATAGAAATCCTGCTCACCAAAAATTCCAAGGGAACTGAACTGACGGTTGATGATAGCGGTCAGGGAATTCCCGCCGGACATCGCGATGCTGTTTTTGACCGTTTTTATCGAGTTGAGGCCTCCCGCAGCCGAAACTCGGGAGGACTTGGTTTAGGCCTCAACTTGGTGAAAATTCTAGTAGAAAGCTCCGGCGGGACAATCGAAGCCTTGGAAAGTCCAAAACAAGGTTGCAGGATTCGTATGCATTTTCTCTACAAAGAGGAATCGTAACAGATATGCTTGGCAAGCAGTGCAGAAACGAACACAGGTGAACTGCCTTCAACAAGAAGTGTGACACCCTCCGGCACGGATGATTCCACTTTCACCCGGATGCCTGGTTTCAGGCCGGCCCTTTCACACAAGGGCAACATGGCTGGGATTCCTTCGCCCTCCTCGGTGATGCGCACAAGAAGAACAGAGCTTCCCACGGAAGCGGAAGGCAGACGGGGAGCGGCCAAAAGCTTGGCTTCTACTGAAGTTCCAGGCAAAGGATTTCCATGAGGACAGGTCTGAGGATAGCCAAGCTTGGCGTCAAGGTGCTCGGCAAGGTCATCGCTGATTTGATTCTGAAGAACTTTGGCCTCTTCATCCGATTTATCCCAAGCGAAATCCAAGGTCTTGACTAAAAGATGCTCAAGAAGGTAGTGACGTTTGAGAACTTTGAGAGCAAGTGCCCGGCCGGTTTCAGTGAGAAAAACGTGTTCGTAACGCTCTTGATTGACCAGCCCGATCTTCTTCAACCTGCCCAAGGCTTGAGTTACGGCCGAAGTTGAAACGCCCAGCCATTCAGCCAGACGATGATTGGCGGCATGACCATAATCCCTGCAGATCAAATGGATACTGGTGAGGTATTCAGCGGCGGCAGGGAAGGTTTTCAGGATCTCTGCATCGGTACTCATGCGGATAAAGTACCTCTTCACCGTTCTGGTGTCAAGGATTAGCCTACTATTTTAGTCGGAATTGGAGGTTTGCGACTGTCGGCAACCGGCACAACCCTCAGAATGAGTTTCCCTCGTGCACCTAAGCTGCCCGTCTGTCCCCCAGGCCAAGTCCACCTGCCGACAATCCGCCAGGAAACGGCTGAACTCGGCCAGCCGGGCGAGAACCGTCGCATTGGCTGCATGCTCGACCCGACAGGCTACTAGTTCGGCTTCTTCGTTCTGCATACCCAGCTGATCGCGGAAAAACCGGTGCAGAAAGTGATGCCGGTCTGCACAGGCTTGTGCAACTTCTCGGCCCTGGGCTGTCAGGACAACAGGCTGATAGGGATGATAGAGAATCAGCTCCCTTTCCGCCAATGCCCGTAAGGCTCCCGTAACGGAGGCGCGCGTGACGCCCATCTTATCGGCTACGGCCGAAGCATGCACTTCGTCACGATCTTGAGAAATAAAAAGGATAGTCTCTAGGTAGTCTTCCAGATGAGAAGTGATGGTGGTCTTCAAGTTCGCCCCCTCGCCAGTCTAACCTGAAAGAACAAAAACGCAAGGCCAAGCCGAACCAGCGAGGCCTTGCCCTGCGATGAGATTTGTTGGTATTTTATGCACCGCGAGGAGACCTGCCATGCCGACCTATGATTACGTTTGCCGCGATTGCGGCTATGAGTTCGAGGCTTTTCAGTCGATGAAGGACGACGCTTTGACAGAGTGCCCCTCCTGCGAAGGCTCGATCAAGCGAAAAGTCGGGGGAGGAGCCGGTATCATTTTCAAGGGAAGCGGATTCTATATCAACGATTCCAAGAAAGCAGAAACAAAAACAGAGACCAAACCTGCTGAGTCCAAACCAGCAGCCGTTCCAGCCGCGACCTGAGCTTAGGAGCTTTCCATGCATGGACCCGAAGGCGACGAAAAAGTTGCCCAAATGATGCGCCTGCGGGCCCACATGAAAAAGATCAAACACAAAATCGTCGTGCTTTCAGGAAAAGGCGGCGTTGGGAAGAGCACCGTCAGTGTCAACTTGGCCGTGGGGCTTACCCAGAGGGGTTACCGTGTCGGACTTCTCGATACTGATATCCACGGACCAAACGTAGCTCACATGTTGGGTCTTGACCATCAGGTCATGGCTATCCGCGAAAATGAAATCGAACCTTTTGAAGCCCGCCCCAATCTTTTTGTGGTCAGCCTCGCCCTCACGGGCCGTCCTGTCGATACCGCCTATATTTGGCGGGGTCCGATCAAAATCGCCTTGATCAACCAGTTGATGGCCGATACCCTTTGGCCCGATCTGGATTACCTGATCATTGATTCCCCTCCTGGTACCGGAGATGAGCCCTTGACGGTTTGCCAACTTCTCAACTCCTCGCTTTCTCGTGGAACGGTCATTGTGACAACTCCGCAGTCGGTTTCAGTGCTTGATGCACGCCGGACCATTGACTTCAGCAAACAGCTGAAAATGCCCATCTTGGGGCTGGTTGAGAATATGGCTGGTTACTTGAACGCAGACGGAACAATTCTTCCTCTTTTTGGGGAAGGCGGCGGTTTGGCTGCCGCTCAGGAATTGGCTGTTCCGTTCTTGGGATCGATAGCAATGGATCCCAAAGCGGTGAAATTGTCTGAGGAAGGCAAAGCACTCCTTGAGCAAGCGACGGGGTTGCGGGACAGCTTTGACAAGGTGATTGATGGCATTATTGCGGGCTTGTTGATTTAATCCCGATACCCCTGTATCCTGAACGGAATGTTAGTCCGTTACACGAAATCCGCAGACGGTAAGCCCGTCAAACAGGCCGAAGTCTATACAAAAGAAGAGCATGGCCTGAAGCTCGACTTGATTGACCCCGATGCCCTTTTCATCACCCGGAAGCTCCGGTCTGCCGGGTACGAGGCTTACATTGTCGGCGGTGCGGTTCGTGATTTGCTCCTTGGAAGAAAACCAAAGGATTTCGACATAGCCACCGATGCTCACCCCAGAGCCATCAAGAAAGTTCTTCCTTTCAGCCGGATCATCGGTAAAAGGTTCCGCTTGGTTCATGTCTACTTCGCAGCCGGAAAAATCATCGAAGTGGCAACCTTCCGCAGCAATGTGGAAGGAGACAACAACGTCTTCGGTACCTTGGAGGAAGATGCCAAGCGTCGTGATTTCAGTTTCAATGCGCTCTATTACGATCCCAAGGACCAGTACATTGTTGATCAAGTAGGCGGGGTTCGTGATGTCAAAGCGAAGAAACTGAAAAATGTCATTCCATTGGAACTCATCTTTGATGAAGACCCGGTTCGAATGATCCGTGCTACCAAGTACGCTACGACCAGCGGTTTTTCCATTCCGTGGAACCTCGCTTCCAAAATCAAACAGAAGTCTTCCCTGCTGGCTTCCATTTCTCCTTCGAGACTTACAGAAGAGTTCTATAAAATTCTTCACTCTGGAATGGCTCGCCCGATTTTCTCTACCATGGCCAAATTGAAGGTTCTCGATTCTTTCGTTCCTTCGCTGGGGAAAGAACTCAGTAAACCTTTCTTCAACCCCCTTGCTAAACTTTTGACTGGTGGTTTGGACCTGCTCGATGCTGAGATGAAGGCGGGGAAGGAACCTGACAGGGCCACAGAGCTGACGTTTCTGATTGCACCCCTGCTGGAATCGCAGGGGTGGGCAGCGAAAGCAACCCAGGAAGACTTTGAACCACTGATCGCCCAGTTGAAGGAGTGGTTCAAACCGATCATTCCATCCAACCAGGAGTTGGAGAATTGTCTGCGCACTTTGTTCCGTGTTTGGGCCGTGCGAGCTCCTCGAAAACGCCCCCCCCGCCCCCGCCGACGGCGTTCTGGAAATTCCGAAAGCGGTTCACGTCCCCCGAAAGCTGAACCCAAACCTCTGTAGTACCTTCTTCAAGGAAATAAATCCCTTTCAGTGAGTTGACAGTCTTATTCGGTTAGCATAACCTAAGTTAACTCTGATTAAGAGGGGTAGGAATGACAATTGGAGATTTGAAAACTGGCGATAGCTTCATTGTGAAAGGGGTGGAACTCTCCCGCGAAACCGGTAAACGGCTGGCTGACATGGGCTTCACCAAGGGTGTGGAGGGAAAAGTGGTTCGAAAAGCCCTCTTCGGCGACCCCTTTCAAGTTTGCATCCTCGGCTATCATGTCTCGATCCGTCGCGCCGAAGCGGCAGGCATTCAGATCGAACGAATGGTGACTCCTTCGTGAAGCCTCTTCGCATTGCCCTGGCAGGAAACCCTAATTGTGGAAAAACCACTCTGTTCAACAAACTGACGGGTTCCCATCAGAAGGTAGGCAACTATGCCGGTGTCACCGTCGACACCAAGGAAGGCCGGTTGATGCACAAGGGACGGGAGATTGCGATCTTTGACCTTCCCGGCACCTACAGTCTGACGGCCTATTCGCTGGATGAGATTATTGCCCGGGACTTTGTCTTGGATGAAAAACCAGATTTGATCATCAATGTGCTTGATGCCACCAATTTGGAACGCAATCTCTTTCTATGCCTACAATTCCAAGAGCTCGGCATTCCCATTGTCGCCGCCCTCAACATCATCGATCAGGCCGAGGCGATGGGTTTGACCATCGACCATCGTCTATTATCACGGCTTTTCCAAATTCCCATTGTCCGGACCGTCGGAGCCAAGGGTCAGGGCCTAGAGGAGCTTCTCGATGCCGCTGTAGCGGTGGCAGAAAGTCCTATTGCGGCGATACCGACTCCTTACGGAAACGAATTGGAAAGCGTTTTGACCGGTATCATTGAAGTTCTCAATACCGACCTTCCTTTTGCTGCCTCGTTCCCCAGCCGGTGGATGGCCCTCAAGCTGCTGGAGAAAGACGCCGACGCCGCCAAAAAATTATCTGCCCATAAGAACAGGTCTCTGGTTGAGGCTTCCCTGGCCGCAGGAATCCTTACTTTAGAACGGCATTCCGGCCGGGATGCGGAGATTCTCATCAGCGAGGCCCGCTACGGCTTTATCCATGGAGCGGCCAAGGAAACGGTCACTCGTGACCGTGCGACAGTACCCCTGACCGAAAGAATTGACTCGGTGCTCCTCAACCGCCTGTTAGGGTTACCTCTGTTCCTGGGCATACTCTGGCTGATTTTTCAGGCTACCTTTACGCTGGGGGCCTTCCCGCAAGAATGGCTGGACCTCCTCTTCGGCTGGATGGCAGAAAGGGCAAGAACCATCCTCGAGCCGGGATTGCTCCAATCCCTTTTCGTAGATGGAATTCTAGGTGGTGTCGGCAGCGTATTGAGCTTTGTGCCACTTGTCATCCTTTTGTTCCTTTTTATCAGCTTGTTGGAAGACACCGGATATATGGCTCGAGCAGCCTTTGTTATGGACAAATTCCTGCATATCTTTGGACTTCATGGTCAAAGTTTTCTCCCCATGATGCTGGGGTTTGGTTGCTCGGTACCAGCAATCATGGCCGCACGGACTCTGAAAAGCACCAAGGACCGGATTGTGACAGTTCTTGTGACTCCCTTTATGAGCTGCGGTGCCAAGCTTCCTGTCTACATACTGCTGGCGGGCACCTTCTTTTCATCCCATGCTGGAGCCGTGGTCCTTTCCATTTATCTGATCGGCGTCCTTCTGGCTCTGGGGTCTTCCTGGGTCTTCCGTAAAACGGTGCTGCGCGGAGAAACAACCCCCTTTGTCATGGAGCTGCCCCCCTACCGGATGCCGACCTTCCGGGGTGTGGTCTGGCATGTCTGGGACAAATCCTTTCAATACTTCAAGAAAGCGGGGACAGTCATCTTGGCTGCTTCGGTGTTGATCTGGGCAATTACCACCTTCCCTCAATCACCAGAAGGCACACCCCCCGAACAAGCGATGGAGGCCAGTGTTGCAGGCTGGGTCGGCAAGGCCCTTGAGCCGCTTGTTGCTCCCATGGGTTTCGACTGGAAGGTAGCGATTGCCACGGTAACAGGTTTTGCCGCCAAAGAAACGGTGGTTTCGACTCTGGGCATTCTCTACAAGGTAGGGGATTCCACCAAACAGGAAGCCTCCCTTCAGGCTGCCCTCAGAAATGATCCCGTTTTCAACCCCTTGGTCGCCTATACCCTCATGCTCTTCACTCTGATTCTTGCGCCTTGTTTTGCCGCTCAGGCCACCATCAGGGCAGAATTAGGAACAAGATGGCTGGTCTTCTACGTGCTGTTCTCGATTATGGTTTCATGGACCTTGTGTTTCGGGGTGTATCAGATGGGAACGCTGCTGGGAATAGGAGTTTGAGATGGAACTTGTTGTTGTTTCGCTGATCGTCGTAATGGCGGCCTGTTATGCTTTGTGGAAATTCTGGAGACTTATGAAACCCGGTGCCAACAAGCAGGGGTGCAGCTGTTCTTCCGCAAAAAGCGGCTGTACCGGCTGCCCCCTTGTCAAACCCTAAACCGCCTAGTTGACGCCTTCATCACAGGCACCGTCTTCATCAACAAAACGGTCTTGTTCGGCGTCATGCGCCTTGTCACAGGGATCGAGGATCAAGGGCACATGTTCCCTAGCCTTGGTTTCTTTGTTTTCTTTGCTCTGTTCAGCCATGGTAATAGCCTCCTATTTTTGTCAAGATAAGCCCAAGACATCAAAAAAGGAACCAATAAAAAAATGTCGGATCAAGAACCTGCCCCTTTCACACTGAGCCGCGAACTCGACCTGCATACTTTTCTACCCAAAGACATCCCATCCGTAGTGGAAGAGTACCTGTTGGAAGCCCGGCGCTTGGGCTTTAAGCACGTCAGAATCGTGCATGGGAAGGGCATCGGTTTTCAACGGGAAGCCGTCAGAAAAGTATTGTCCGTAACACCATTTGTAACCGAGTATGAGGATGACTCAGGCAACCGCGGAGCAACTTGGGCAACGCTGAAGGCATAAAAAAACCACCCGCAAGGGTGGTCTTTTCTGGGAACTCCGCTTGCAGAGAATTATTCTGCTGTGGGGGCGGCAGCTTCGGCAGGCTTGTTGATCTTGTACTTCTTGTTGAAGCGCTCAACCCGACCTGCGGTATCGACCAGCTGCTGCTGACCGGTAAAGAACGGGTGCGACGCCGAAGAAATTTCCACGGTGATCAGCGGATACTCCTTGCCGTCGGTATACTTGATCTTGTCCTTGCTGGACATGGTCGACCGAGTCAGGAACAACATACCGTTCAGTCCGTCCTTGAAGACGACATAGTCATATTTAGGGTGAATATCCGCTTTCATAAGTATCTCCTTGGCCAGACCGGATTTCCCTCGGGAACCAAGTTCGCTGTGGACTCGGACTGGAGCCGCCAGCATAGCGGAAAACCAGTCCGAGCGTCAAGCTGGTTAGGCTTAGCGGGCCGCTTTCAGGGCCTGAAGGGCCAGACTGACAGCGGTGGGATGAAGGGTGGCGCCTGTAATGGCGTCGGTGGTTCCATCGGCCTTCAAAGGAATTTTGGCGGGGTCGCCGGCCTTGAGAATGGCATCCTGAACCCGGACTGCCTGCACGTTCCACTCACCCTGCTTGGCGACCTTAGCCATACCGTACTTGCCGGTTTCGGCTTCCACCAGCTTGGACTTCTTCTTCGAATCCTTGCTGACACCGTTCCAAAGCACATCGACAAGGGTGCCGTTGACAACGGTCACCATGACATTGTCTTTCCAGCCCGAGGCTTTGTCGAAATCAGAAGCGGCCTGGAAATACCAGCCGTCCTTGCTGAAGGGTCCTTTGGCGATGGGAGCAGAAGCAAGGGCTTTATCAATCAGTTTGAAAAAACCATCCACGTGCATTGAGGCACCAGTAATACCGTCGGCATAACCATCCTTGGTCATCTTACCGGCAACATTTTGGGTTTTGATCACCCAGGCAGCCACTGCATTGGCCTGAGCATCCCATTCCGCTTTGATTTTGGAGGCTTTGCCCATCCCGTAGCCCCCGGCAGCAGCCACCGTTTTTTTATCGGCTCCGGCGAGGTTTGACACACCATTCCAGTTCATCTCGGTGATTTTACCACCGGCGACTTTGAGCACAACCTGATCTTTCCAACCACTGGAACCAAACGCGGAATCCTGGGCAAAATACACACCATCCTTGGCCTTAACCTGGCCAAAAGTGACACCGGTCAACAAAAGGGAAAGCGCCAAGGCTACCCCGAAAATCTTGTTCATGAAATCCTCCACTGGAAATTCTTTTCCTATTTTGCCATGATGGGGCATCATGATCAAGATCAACGAGAATTATCAGAAACTCCAAGCCAGCTACCTCTTCACCACCATCAGCCGGAAGGTGGAAGCGTATGCCAAGGCTCATCCCGACAAAAAGATCATCCGGCTGGGAATCGGGGATGTCACGTTACCCCTGAGTAGAACCGTTGTCGAGGCGTTTCACCGGGGGGTCGATGAAATGGCCCGCGCAGAAACCTTCAAAGGCTACGGTCCGGAACAGGGGTATGCGTTCTTGCGGGAAGCTATTGCTGCCCATGACTTTCAGGCCCGTGGTGCCCAGATCGGTGCGCATGAGATTTTTGTGAGTGACGGTTCCAAGTGCGATACAGGAAATTTCCAAGAATTGTTTGCCCAGGACCTGCGTATCGGTATTCCTGACCCGGTATACCCGGTATATGTCGACACCAATGTGATGGCGGGACGAACGGGGTCGGCCGTCGATGGGCGTTATGAAGGTTTGACCTATCTGGAAGGAAACCACGCCAATGGTTTTGTTCCGTCACCTCCGGATTTTCCATTGGACCTGGTCTACCTGTGCTTTCCAAACAATCCCACAGGGGCCGTTGCCACACGGGCCCAGCTGCAGGCTTGGGTGGATTGGGCTCTCAAGCACAAGGCACTGATCTTGTTTGACGCCGCGTATTCCGCCTTTGTGAGAGATCCTGCCATCCCCCTTTCGATTTTTGAGTTGGAGGGCGCCCGGAAATGCGCTGTGGAATTCCGCTCGTTCAGCAAGACGGCTGGTTTCACTGGCACGCGTTGCGCCTACACCGTCATTCCAGACAGTGTTCTAGCGTGGGATGAAGCAGGAAACAGCCACAAGCTCCTTGATCTGTGGAACCGCCGTCACAGCACCAAATTCAACGGGGTGAGCTATCCGGTTCAGGTGGCGGCCGCCTCCATCTACACGGCTGAAGGGAAAAAAGAGGTTCAGGAGCTGACGGACTACTACATGGCCAACGCCAAACTCATCCGGGACAAAATGTCTTCGCTGGGCCTTGAGGTAACCGGCGGACAGAATGGTCCCTATGTTTGGGTCAAGGCCGGCAAGGATAGCTGGGAGACTTTCGATACCATTCTCGAGAAGGCTCAGGTGGTGGTGACCCCCGGTTCAGGCTTCGGTACCTGCGGCCAGGGTTATATCCGTATCAGCGCCTTCAACCACCGGGAAAAGGTCCTTGAGGCCTTGGCGCGTTTGGAAACCGCTCTGCGTTGAGAGAACGGGCCACAGAGCGGGCTTCCAAAGCAAACTGGTCGGCGAGGTCTTGGAGGATCTGGGAGGAAAGGTCCTCGTCAAGGGCACGTTTCACTTCGGCCTCCAAGGCCTTGAGGCTTACTAATGCCAGGTTTTCGATCATAGGGCGGTGAGTGTGTCTCAAGCGGGCCAAGGCGGCACGGTCTTTGGTGGCAAGCACCTTGGACAGATCGGCAGCGTAAGCCTCAAGTTGTTGTTCCAGGGCAGAGACTAGTTCCCAGAATTCGGTGGTACGGCCATCGAAGAGTTGTTCATAATAGCGAAGGGAATAGGACACATCCATGGATTCGAAGGTAGTGCACAGCAAGCTCCCCGACAAGGATTTCTTGCGTCAAAATCTCCGACAGAGGCTCAGCAACCTCCCAGTAAACCAAATTTGTGAAGAAACAAGGCTTTTGAACCAAGCCTTGATGGAGTGGACCTCAAAAAAAAGCTTCCAAGTGGTGCTCACAACGCTGCCAGCAAAAGACGAGCCCGATTTATCTGAGTTTCTAAACTGGTGGTTGAAGCAGAGTAAGCAGGTGGCCCTGGCTAGAACGGGTCCAGAAAGAAGCCTTTCGTTTCACTATGTGTCTCACTTCGAAGGACCGTGGGATACCAAGCCCTGGGGTCTGAGAGAGCCGCCGCAAACCGCACCAGTTTGGAGACCAGAGCGGGAGACGCTGTGCCTGGTGCCCGGCCTCGCATTTTCGGCAACCCCGGGTGAAGGTGCTTTCAGGCTGGGACGGGGTGGCGGGTACTACGACCGGTGGCTGGCAGAATACCGAACCCATGCGTTGGCCCTGGGGATAGGATTCTCGGTGCAAACCGTGGAATCCCTCCCCCAGGAACCACACGACCAGCCGCTGGACGGCTGGTGGGATGGAACGACTTTTCGAGGTCTTTCTGAACTCAGCGCTTCACCCGGCGTGTCGAAACGTCGAAGATGACCGCTAGGACCAGGACGCCGCCTCGAATGATGTACTGCAGAGACTCGTCCACACCCATCAGATTCATTCCGTTTCGCAACGACATATACACCAATGCCCCAACCATCGATCCAGTGATTTTTCCGACACCGCCAGCCGCCGAAACCCCGCCGATGTACGCGGCGGCGATGGCATCGAGCTCGAACAAGGTGCCCGCCGTCGGTCCGGCTGACTGAAGGCGTGAGGCGAAGAGAATGCCGGCGACGGCTGACAGCAGTCCCATGGAACCAAACACCATCAAAGTGATCTTGCTGACACTGATGCCCGAGAGTTCAGCCGCTTCAGGGTTACCGCCGACGGCATAGATATGGCGACCCAGCACAGTCTGCCGGCTGATCCAGTCATAGATTCCCACGACGACAAGCATGATAACGACTGTCCAGCCCATACCGTTGTAGCCCGCGAGCTTCCAGGTGATAAAGGCCAAAGCCCCGGAAATAAGAACCAGTTTAAGAATGAGCATATCGGTTGGGATCACATCAAACTGATACGACTTCTTTTGCTTGCGGGCCCGCAAGTCCGAGAAAATAAACCAAATGATGGCAAGCAGCCCCAGAAGGAGCGTAACCTTGTGCAGTCCCGGCAGAAAGAGTGAGTTTTCCGGAAAGATATCGGGAATGCTGCCGTTGCCGAGGGCAACAAAGGTAGGATCGGAAATATTGATGGTTCCCGTGCCCGTCGTCGAAAGCAGAAGGAGACCCCGGTAAATCAGCCAGCCTGCCAGAGAGGCAACGAAAGACGGGATTCCAAGCTTGGCGACGGGAAGCGAGGTCAACAGACCGGCCAAGATTCCCAGCACGAGCACTGCAGGAATCACAAGCCAGATCGGCAGGTGAAGAATACTCAAACCGATGGCCGTCACAGCGCCAAGAAACCCGGCGAGGAACCCAACCGAGAGGTCGATATGCCGGATGACGATGACAAGCGTCATACCGACGGCGAGAACGGCAATATAGCCAGTCTGATTCATCAAGTCGGCAATGTTTCTGGGCGACAGGAACAAGCCATTTGTGGCGATGGTGAATATGGTCATGATCACGAACAAGGCGATAAACATTCCGTAGTCGCGGATGTTTTTGTTCAAAGCTTTTTGCAGATCTTGAATGGTCACGGGCGGGTCTCCTTACTTTGGGTGGGTTTGTCTACTGAGTCGCAAGGTGCATGATCTTTTCTTGGTCGGCTTCCTCGCGGGACAGCTCTCCGGCAATCTTTCCTGCTGAAACGACATAAATCCGGTCACTCATACCAAGGACTTCGGGAAGCTCGGAGGAGATCATAATGATGCTCATGCCCAGCTCAACCAAGCGGTTCATAATGGTGTAGATCTCAAATTTGGCCCCTACGTCGATACCTCGGGAAGGTTCATCAAGGATCAGAATTTTGGGTTCGACAAACAGCCATTTGGCGATGGAGACTTTCTGCTGGTTTCCACCGGAAAGGTTGACAACGGCCTGCTCGACACTCGGCGCTTTGATGTTGAGAGCAGCCTTGAACTCGTTGGCGTGCTTGACCTCTTGGTTGGCGTCAACCACACCTCTGCGAGAGATTTTCAGAAGATTGGCCAGAGTAATGTTGGATTTGATATCCTGAATCAGGATCAGGCCATTCCCCTTGCGGTCTTCCGAGGCATAGGCCAAGCCTGCCTTGATCGCTTCCGAGGGAGACCGGAACCGGTTTTTCTGTTGATGGAAAGTCACTTCTCCCTCAATCTCATAACCATCTGGATTTCCAAAGAGGCTTTTCGCCAGCTCGGTTCTCCCTGATCCCATCAACCCGGCAATGCCGATGATTTCCCCTTTTCGGAGCTTGAAACTGACATTTTTCAGGACGGCCCGACCCAATTTGGGGCTGTAGGCACTCCAATTGTTGACTTGAAGGACCAGTTCGTCCTCAATCTTGTGGTGGCGGGGCGGGTAGATATTGTTGATTTCCCGCCCGACCATATTCTTGATCAGCAGAGTTTCGGAAACCTCTCCCTTGTGGCGGTCCAAAGTACAGATGGTGCGTCCATCCCGCAGAACGGTCACTGTATCGGCAATCTCAATGACTTCTTTCAGCCGATGCGAAATCAGAACGGAGGTGATGCCGCTTTTTTTGAGATCCTGGATCAGACTGAGCAGGTTTTCGGCGTCGTCCTCGTTGAGCGCGGCAGTCGGCTCATCCAAAATCAGCAGCTTGACATCTTTGCACAGGGCCTTGGCAATCTCAATCAGCTGCTGCTGTCCGATGCCCAGATCCTTGACCAAGGTTTCAGGATTCACATTGAGCCGGACGGTCTTGAGCATCTGTGTTGCTTTCTTAATCGTCTCGTTCCAATCCACACTGAGGCCTTTCGTGATTTCCTGGCCCATCAGGATGTTTTCATAGACCGAGAGCTCGGGAAAAAGAGCCAGCTCCTGGTAAATTATGGCAATACCGGCGTGCTCACTGTCCGAAATACCGCGAAAGGATTGAACCTCGCCCCGGAACAGGATGTCTCCCGAATACGAGCCGTGGGGATAAACCCCGCTCAACACCTTCATCAAGGTCGATTTTCCGGCACCGTTTTCACCGACCAAACAGTGGATCTCACCTTCAGCAACCTGGAAACTGACTTCATCCAGAGCCTTGACCCCGGGGAAGGTTTTCGAAATCGAACGCATTTCAAGGATATGGGGACTCATGGGTTCTCCTGGAGGAAAAAAAGGGGAAGAAAAGGCTCGCGCGATTTCTTCCCCAAATCAGAGTAAACGGATGTTACTGGAGGCCGGTGAAGTCAGCGGCAGGGTAGTAGCCGGAGTCAACAATGGCAGCCTTGACGTTGTCCTGGGTGACACTGACGACTTCAGCGGGAGTCGAAGGAACTTCCACAACGCCGTTGTTGTAGGTCTTGCTGGAAGCAGGGGTCTCGCCCTTGGCGAAGGTAATCGCGGTGGCAATGGCGCTGGCAACCAGGGTCCGGGTGTCCTTGAGGACGGTCATCGACTGCTTTCCATCAATGATGTACTGGATCGAAGCCTTGTCGGCGTCCTGACCGGTAATCTTGTAGCTCTTGATGTCTTTGTCGGTGGCGAAGGTGTCCGCAATAGCGCGGGCAGTCTGGTCGTTGGGTCCGAGGATGAACACATCGCCTTTCTGGGAAGCATTGGCAGCGGTGAGGTGGGCCTCAGCCTTGCTCTTGGCGTCGGCAGGATTCCAGTTGGTGGTGATCTGGCCGATGATCGAAGCCATTTCTTCGCGGGTCAGCTGAGCCTTGTCCTTGAGCTTGATGGCTTCAGCACTGTTGGCGATGACAAAGGTTCCATCGGCAATCTTGGGCTGCAGCTGACTCCAGGCGCCGTCAAAGAAAATGAAGGCGTTGTTGTCGGAAGCGGCACCGGCGTAGAGATACAGATTGTTGCCCTGACCGGAGGCTTTGGAAACGAGGTATTCACCCCAAGCGGCACCGACGTTAAAGGAGTCAAAGGTCACATAGAAGTCAACGTTGGCGGTACCGGTGATCAGGCGGTCGTAAGCGACAACCTTGACCCCGGCCTTTTTGGCGGCGTCGGCCGAAGCAGCGGCGGAAGCCGAGTCAACGGGACAGAGAACCAGAACTTTGATGCCCTTGGTGAGCAGGGTCTCGACGTTGGACTTCTCTTTCGAGGAGTCTTTTTCGCTGAACAAAACTTCGGCAGTAATACCGGCAGTCTTCAAGGCTTCCTGAAAGCGGGTCTGGTCTTGGATCCAGCGTTCTTCGTCCTTGGTGGGGAGAACAATGCCTACCTGAATGGTAGAGTTGTTACAGCTGACAAAAGCAGCCATGAGAGCTAAAGCAGAAATCAGAACAGCAAAGGTTTTCTTCATAGAAAATCCTCCTCTCGAACTTTACGGCGCAAAGCCGCATACCGCAAAAAAGCGATGCTAACACGATCCACCGGATTTTCAATCCTGTCATCAGGAGTTAGGGATCGACTTTCTTCACTTTGAACCTGCCAGGAGGATGACATCAGGGCCTATAGCACTCTGATCAGCACGAAAGGGAGAAAAGTCCAGATCTCAAGGCTTTCCAGGGATGTTCTGATAGACATCTTTGGCTGCGTGAAATCCATCTTTGATCACCGTGGCTTCCAAATTTGCGCGGGTGACCAGCAAGGGCTCCAGCCTGACGTAGGGAACAGCCGTGGAACCGTCGTCGATAGAACCGTCGGTTTCGATCGTTTCCCGGTTGGCCAGCATCACAGCAAAGCCGGCGGCCTTCAGAGCCAGACGCTCCACCGGTTTATAGATGGTAGCCAGCTGAGACCCCTCGGCGATTCGCTGGCAAGCAGCGAGATCGGCATCTTGTCCCGCCACTTTCACCAAGCCACTGCGGCCATTTTCGGAAAAAAACCGAATGGCCTCTTCAGCCAGCATATCATCACCGGCAACAATGCCCTGAATGTCCTGTATCTGCGGCAACAGAAGCTCGAGCGAAGCCCGAACTTCATTGTTATCCCAGGCTTCAGGCCAGATTTCGGAAACAATACGAATTTTCCCCGAATCAACGGAGGGCCGCAACACGCTCAGAATTCCGCTGTTGATCATAACTGCATTGTTGTCGGTCTTCGCTCCGTTGATGATTAAGTAGCCGCCTTGTTTAACCTGTCCGAGCACTGCCGAGGCCATCAAACTGCCAACTTTTTCATTGTCAAAACTGATATAGAGATCCACCCCGGCGTTCCTCACCAGCCGGTCGTAGGAGACAACAGGAATTCCTTTTGCCCGGACCTCACGAACCACCGATGAAAGCCTATCAGCATCATTGGCAACAATCACAAGGACATCGATACCCTCTTTCACCAGCTCGCGGACTTGGAACTCCTGAAAAGCAACATCTTGATTGGCAACCCGAAGAATCACTTGAGCTCCCAAATCTCTGGCTGCGTCTTGAAATGCCGCGATATCCCTCTGCCATCGTTCCAGAACCAGAGAATCTTGAGAGAACCCGATGACCGGTACATGATCCACCGATGCGGGCCCTTTGGGGCTGCAGGAAGCCCCAAGAAGACCCAAAATCAAAGCGAGTGCTCCCAATAAAAATCTCATTTTGTGATTATCACTCCTCAAGGCTGATGCGGCAACAGAATTCACGGAACGGAGGAAAAATCACTGGGTGTCTTACCAGTCACTTTCTTGAAAAGCCTGGCAAAATAGTTGGGATCCGAATAGCCGCACTCTTTGCTGACTTGTTTGATGCTCACACCGGGAAGCGAGAGCATGACCTTGGCTTTCTCAATACGATAATCAATCAGGTACTCTGAAAAGCCCTGACCCAGCTCATCAACAAAAAGCCGCGACAGTCGTTTGGCACTGATACCTGCCCGTTCGGCTACGAGATCGAGGGTGAGAGGCTGTCCGAAGTTGACACGGATATACTCCATAGCCCTGGAAACCCATACCGACCACCTTTGCGCACGGCTAAGGGCCCCGGTAATGGCGGGAAGCCGCGAACGCGCCAGAAGGCAGAACTCCTGACCGTCGGCAGCCTGCCTGAGGTCGTCAAAATCCATTCCATGATGGGCAACAGACTCTTCAAGGTATCCGAGCGCGACGAGCCGGCCCAGGGCCCATCCTAACAAGGCCACAATTCGGTAGCGGTCCGACAGGGAGGGGTTGCCAGCCTCAAATGGAACCAGCAACGCTTCAAAGCAATATCGGACCCGGTCTTGGTCCCCTTCCATCAGGGCTGTCTGGAATTCTTCTTCTTCCTCAAAAGTCCCCCCCGAGGCAAACCGAGCCGAAGCGGCAGGGGTTTTTCCAGAGAGTCGGATCAAGGCCTCAGGCCAGGCTTGAGCCAGCTCTTCCACCAAACGGGGCCGGGCAAATCCAAGGCGGAGGTTTTCTGGCTGCAGGTGCTCACCGGGTGCGGCTCTGAGAGTGGCTACCAGCTGGGCTTCAGCTTCCTCGGCCTCCGAAGCCGAACCCAAAGCCTGGAAAATCAAGCATCGGCCCGATGCCATTGGACCACAAAAAGCCCGGCTTTTGTACTGGAGAACAAGGTCAAGAGCCTTTCGGCCTTCCTGGGCACTGTGGACAAAGGCCGCGACGGCAATCAGCCCCCACGGTTTGTCAATGCCGATCCATTCCCGCAGCCCCCGCATTCCGAGGTCATTCCGGCCCAGCATCAAACCGGTCAGATAGGCCTCGACCACATAGCCGCGGAGCTGCACATCTTTTTCCTGCCCGTCGAATTCTCTCCGCTTTTCCTCAGCTCGGCGATCGAGCTGGTCGGAGGCTGTCTTCAGTGCCTGACCGAGGGCATCCTTGGTCACAGGCTTGAGCAGATACCCTGAAATCCCCAGCTCAAGGGCCTCACGGGCGATATCAAAGCGCTCGTAGGCGGTTGAGAGGATGAATGCCGCCAAAGAACCCCTGCGGCGAAGTTCCCGAATGGTATCAAGGCCTGAAAGCCCCGGCATCCGGACATCGAGAACAATAATATCGGGTTGTAGTGAGGCCACCTTTTCCAGGGTCTCACGCCCTGAAGAAGCGGTGCCCACCACCGTGAAGGCGTCAGCCAGCTCCCGTTCGACGATGCGGACAAGGTGATCCACCACGGGCTGCTCATCATCGACTACCAGGATCCGTTTCATCCCAAGACCTCCGGGGACGATAGGGGCAGCACAATCCGAACCAAAAGCCCCTGACCTTCCCCGCTGACAAGTTCCACCCTTCCCCGACCATTGGTAGACAGGTGCAGGCGCCGGATCACATTGCGCAACCCGATGCCGTGCCCTGGTGATTTGTCAAAATCGGCGGCTTCGGTGAGAATCGCCAGTCTTTCCGATTCCGCCATTCCCGCTCCGTTATCGCTGACGGTCAAAACGGCTTGTTCTTTCTCCCTTGTTCCCCGGATTGTGATCAACCCGCCGGTTTCGATATCCGCCAAGCCATGGCTGATGGAATTCTCTATCAGCGGTTGAAGAATAAGTGCAGGAACCTCAACGCTGACAATGGACTCGTCCATTCGGATATCAAAAGCAAAGCGTTGGCCAAAACGCAGCCGCAGTAGAAAAATATACCGGTTCACACATTCCAATTCGTCTGAAATCAGCACAAACCGGTCAGGGGGGGTCAAAGCATAACGGATAAAAACAGCCAGATTCTCGAGGAAGGCTTCGGTACGCTGAGCTCCTTCAACTCCGGCCAGCTGAAGGCCTGCAGAAAGGGTGTTAAACAAAAAATGGGGGTTGATCTGTGTTTGGAGAGCCAGCAGCTCCGCATCTTTGAGACGGTGGTTCAGCTCGAGCACTTGCATCCGCTCTTCAAGCAGGGTTCTTTCGACGTCAGCCCTGGATTGAAGGTCAAGAAAGGACTGCTGAATGCTCAAGCGCATTTGGGCAAAGCTGTACGCGAGAGTAGCGATTTCATCTTGGCTGTTGAGCTGCGGAATTGGAATCTGATAGTCTCCTCTTCCCACGGCCGAAGCGGCTTCCGCAAGTCGGGACAACGGTTCGGTGAGCTTTCGGGAATAACCGAGAAGCAAACTGAATCCCAGCAAGGTGGCGGCTAAAACCAGGACAGCATTCGACAAAAGAACACCAGGAATGAGGTTGCGGTACAGGGAAAAGGCTTGCAAGGCCTGGGAAAGGAACCGGGCCTTCAGATCAGAGATCAAGATGCGGGCACCGGCCGCATGCCGGGCTGAAGTCTCATAGCGCTCGACATACCCCGGAATATCCCTTCCCCGCTTGGCTTGAATGCCGATTTCTGCCACCCGTAAATAAGTATCAAAGGTCCGTGTGAGGTCTCTTTGGAGAAGAAGGATCTCATCGGATACAATGTCACGGTTCAACTCCCGGGCTTGGTCTGTCAGATGGGTTGAGGCTTTGATGAAATCCTTCAGGGATTCCGAGCTTTTGGTTCTCAAATATTCTGAAAAACTGGCTTCGGTCTGGCTCAGGGCCCCCTGCAGCCTTTCGAGGACCAGATTGTTGCGAAACAGCACCTCGACGCTTTGATCAAGCTCCAGTGAAGCGAACCCTGTGTACAACGTCGCAGCGGCCATAAGAAGCAAGATGAGGGCCGAGTTGGCAAGGATTTTCCTGCGAACGGTTCCCGCTCTCATGGCTGAGCGGCCTTGTTGCTGCGGACTTTGAAGCCAACTTCGACGGCCGACCGAAAAGGGGTACCCTCCCGCGCCGCCAGAAAAGAGGAAAGGGCCACTGCCCCCATTTTGCGGGAATCCCGGACAACACTGGCGGCAATCACTCCCTTGTCCACAAGGCGGTCAATGGTCACGGATTCATCGGTACCGATGATCACGACCCTGCCCACACGGCCCAGTTCAACCACCACTTGAGCCGCTCCTTCTGTTATGGGCGCACTGGCGCAAACCAAGGCGTTGATAGACGGTTGGGAGCGAAGTAGATTGGAAGCCGCTTCTTCCCCCGACAAGAATCCAGGACCCACACGGGCGACTTGCAGAATCTCCGCACCCTGGTAGGGGCGCAAGGCCAGGGAAACACCATGAAAAACCGGATCGCTTCTGGCATCGGAATCACCTTCAGAAGTCAGAAGAACGCCAACCCGCGCAGACTGCCCCTTGAGACGCCCCAGCAAGGTTCCACTTTCCACACCTTGAAGAAAGCTGCTTGAGCCGATGAAACCCTGACCCGAACCACCGGGAGCTTGCGTTCCGACGGGGATAAACACGACATTTTCCGCTTCGGCCTGAGCCACGCGGGCCCGCTGGTCTCTCTCAGAACCGGTAAAGAGCACCACCCCATCCACATGGCTGGATAAACAAAGTTGAAAGTACGCCTCGGCCTCTTCGGGAGCGCTTTCCCGGTATCGGAAGACTTGAATGGCTACCTCGGAAGCGGCCGAGTTTTCGCGGACTCCTGCAATCAAGCCATCGAAAAAAGAGTCTGTAGTGTCGGGGATGACCAGGGCCAGGTGATGCTTGGCCGGTAGTTCTCTTGTCTTGGTGCCGAGGATACCCTCATCAAGAGCTTTTCGAGCCTGGTTGATCAGAACGAGGTTCATGGTGGTGGCACCGGCAAGTGCCAGACCAAACAAGAGAACCAGAAACCAACTGACCTGACGGAACACGGGTGAGCCTCCGTATCAGAAAAGAAGGCTGAGGGTGACGACTGTCAAACCACTTTCCCGAACTTGAGTGACCACAGATTCGAAGCGGACTCCAACTTTTTGACATTCCTCGGTGAGGTAACTGAGATAATACAAACCCAGTTCCATACTTCCTTCCACTTCCGCAGGGCTGTCTTTATAAAACTCAAGGAGGGCACGCGGTTTGTTGGCTTGTTCAAAATATCCGGCTTCTTTATTGAATATCCGAACCTGAAGCCGCTCTCTGGTAACCTTCCAGGAAAGAAAAACATCCTGATTTCTAACCCGCATCTCTTCTACAATCATGCGGCGCATTTCAAGGTCGTAGGTTACCGCCATGGGATCAAGGGTGCCTTTGTACCGGCTTTTGGAAAAACTCTGGATGTTGGAATTCTCAAGCATAATGGCCAGCTCTGTGGTCATCAGCGAAAGGTATTCGGCAACCTTGGATTTAACCATGAACACCTTGAGAATGCTTTCAACGTCGGCCAGCAGAAGGGGGAAATCGCTGCTTTCTTTGAATTTGACCAAGATAAACCAGGTAAAGGGCCTGAGAACGGTGAGAAACTTGTCCGCAAGGAAGAGCTGAATGTTCTTTTCTTCGGGAAGGAGAGTTTCATTGGCCTGGACTTCGGCCACGATGGCCCTCAGAATCTCCTGCTTGATGGCGGTGGAAGCCACCTTGGTCTTTTCAAGGGCTTGAAGCAGCGAGGCATCGCTGACAACGGTCTTGCGGTCGATGATGCTGGTAGGATTGGCTTTGTTCCACTGCCGCACCACTTCGGAATCGAGGGTCTTGCTGAAAACCAGATCGTCGAAACGCCGGTACAGGGTTCCATAAGTAATCAGCTTGGTCAGATCCATAAGGTCCTGACGCTTGGAAAGAAACTCAGGTCGGCTGACTTCCATCGATGAGATGTAGTTGATCAGAAGCATCTTTTGCACTGAGGGCGGTGAAAACGAATCGAAGAGAATACCGAACTGCTCGGGTTCATCACCAAGCTTGTATTTCGTGAGTTTCTTATTGCTGGCAACGAAGAACTTGACTCCTTCTTCGTTGAAGAGAATTTTCAGCGGGAGTTCCAGGATTTTCTTTCGTTTTTCTCCCGCCATTTTGTCCCTCACCAATGCTCGTAGGAGACGATCCTCGCCTTGGAAAGGCGGTGAGGCTCCCCTGTTCTCTTTTCGGCTACATGTCCAATAACCAAGAGGAGAAGAATACGCATGGAATAGGGAACCGTGAGGAGTTCCCGAATGTCATCTTCTTGAAAGGTGGTGTTGATGCAGCAACCCAAACCTTCGTGAAAGGCCTGCAGTTCCATATAGGCCGAGGCAAAGGAAAGATCGACTGGATAAGCCAGCTGACCATTGGGCATGCGGTAATCAATGTTAGTGGAACACACGGCGATGATGACGGGAGCTTGCCCGACCCAGGGCTCGTTGTACGCCGCTTCCTGAATCTTTCGCCGGTAGCCGGCATCCTGGATGACCACGAAACGCCAAGGTTGGCGGTTCTTGGCCGAAGGGGCTCTGCGGCCTGCTTCCAGAATCCGGTCCAAGGCTTCGGGTGAAACCGGATCGGGGAGGAACGCGTTGGCGCTGAACCGCTGTTGAATGACGGGTACCAAGTCCATGATTGAAGTAAGGGAAGTATACACGAACTTGTGCAAGTGTCAAAGATGACATATTTTAGGGCGGTGAGAGGTGCATTACTCCCCATCCTGTTTTTTTGCTGTGTTTTTCTCGAAACGGCGCCGACGATGGCGGTTGCCGCACCGGAGACAGCTGAACCGGGGGCCGTGGCCGCCTGGTTGGGAGAAATGGGGGACCGGCGGGAGGGATCGGCGGCAGAGGTCCAAGTTTTCGCCGCACTCAGGACCTGGTTTTCTTCCAGATCCGATTTTCATGAGGCGGCGTTTCAACGCCTGGACGGCGAGCATTCCTTTTCCAGACAAATCTGGTTTCGGATACCGGGAAAAGTCCCGGGAGAACTCGTTGTCGTGGTCCCCACCGACGGCAAAAATCATCGAGGGATAGCCTGGGCGGCCGCCTGGGCCGACAAAGCACTGGTTTCCGGTTCAGAGGTTTCGCTGACGTTTCTTTTTACAGGTGGCGAACGCGGCAGGGGAGAGTCTGCTGGTCTCGGGTCCCGAACCTTTCTCGCAGATTTTTTTCCCAGCGCACCCGTTGCGGTGCTGTACCTGGACAGTACAACTATCACCGAGGAAGTGACCATCACTTCAGAATCAGGTAGTTTTCCTTCCCCGCTGTGGATGGTACAGGGCCTGACCGAAGCCTTTCAGAAACTGAAGCTGGATCCTCATTTCACAGGAACAGTACCGTCCCTGTTCCGGCTTGACCTGCCCGAACGGCGCAACGCCATGCACCCTTGGTTCCAGAGGTCAATTCCCGCAGTCTGGATTCAGGGAGGGCCGGTCAACCTCAGCGTGGTTCAGGCGCTGCAGCAGTTTTCTGCCTCGTTTCCAGAAGGTCTTCCTGCCTATTGGGACCGCCACTATCTCGCCTTTGACTTTGGATCGTGGAAATTTTTCTGGGGGCAACAGACATACTTGCTCGTCTTTCTGGGTGTGGCTGCTTTTCTACTCTTCGGTTACGCCCTTCTTGGCAGGAGCAGGCGGGGTAGTTTGAGAATTCTGGGGCATGGTTTTTGGCAGCTGCCCGTTTTACTGACGATCGTATTTTTGGGTTTGCAGGCCGGAGGTCTGCTGACCGACTGGATTCAGCAGATTCGGGGAGAACCGGATCTCTGGAAACGAGCACCATTGATGCTGGCAACCCTGAAAGCACTGGTGACTGTCACACTATATCTGCTGGTTATGCTCCCCTTCCGCCGTACTCCCCTCAGCAGGAATCCGGACTTCTACAGCCAAGCGGCCTTGGTGTGGCTAGGACTGATGACTCTGGCTGCAGCGGTGTTTGAATTAAGCTTCTCTTTTTATTTTCTCTGGGCCCTGGTCTGGGCTGCTGTGCTGGTCACCGTTCTCTGGCGCCCTGTGGAGTGGATAGCCCTTTTGATGGGTCCTGTGTGGGTGTTCAAAGCCGGTTACGAAGCGCTCGGTCCTCATCCGGATCTGGAGCTGGCCCGCTGGGTGCTGCAGTCACCGCTGGCTGGGAACTTTGTTCTGGCGGTGTTGTTCTTTCCCTTTCTTCTGCAGATCAACTCCTGGCATCTTCGAGGCCACCGCGAGCAAGCCCGCAATGAAGGTTTGCGTGCCGGCATTCAGCTGTCGTTCTGGGCTTTGGCAACGATATCCCTGGGGTTTCTGGTCCTTAGGATGGAGGTTGCTCCGCTACCTCCCGGCCCGCCGCCCATCGAGCGGGTGGAAGCAAAAGACTTTTGGAAAACACAGGTGGCGCGGTCGGCCTTCCTCGATAGAACCGTCTGGAACCTTCGTTTTTCCGGTCCGACGGCCCCTGAAGAAGTGGAACTTGAGTTGGTCGCAGAAGGGCCGCTGACGGTCTATGACTGTTCTTTTCCTTTCATCCTGGATGCGCAAGGGCACCGCGCCCGTATTGTGGTGGGACGCCAAAGCCCCCTGCCCCTCGATCTGAGGCTCACCCTCCCCAAATCGACCAAGGCCCAGCTGATGGTCCGCGTGTTGCTGGCACCGGAACATCCTTTGGAAGTCATCGATACCATCGAGCTCAATCCATGACCCAAACGATACGGTTCCATCTCGACCTCGATGCGTTTTTTGCCTCGGTGGAACAGCTGGATCATCCCGAGTGGAAGGGAAAACCCGTGATTGTGGGAGCCAGACCAGGCGGTCGCGGCGTTGTCTCAACGTGTTCGTATGAGGCTCGGGCTTTCGGTGTCCGTTCGGCCTTGCCGATTTCCGAGGCCTACAGGCTGTGCCCTCAAGGCATTTATGTGCCACCCCGGATGGAGAGGTACCACCAGCTAAGCCTCGAGGTGATGGCCATTCTTCGCCAAAGCGCTCCCCGCTTCTGCCAGATGTCTGTGGATGAGGCGTATCTCGATATGACGGGCACACGGGTCCTTATGGGCCCTGAGGAAGAAGTCGCTCGTGCCCTGAAGAACCGCATCTTCTCAGAAACGGGTTTGAAAGTGAGCATTGGCATTGCGCCCACGTGGTATTTGGCCAAGATCGCCTCGGACTTCGGCAAGCCAGATGGTCTCTATGTCATTTCCCCTGAAAGAATTGATGCTTTTCTTGAGGCACTTCCCCTTAAGAAACTGCATGGCGCCGGGGGGAAAACCCGCGAACGGCTGGAGGCTCAGGGAATTACCAGTGTGTCGGCGCTGCGGGCGCTGAGCCGGGAAGCCTTGCACCGCATGATGGGGGAAAACGGTGGTGAGTTTCTTTGGCTGGCAGGCCGCGGGGAGGCGGATTACAACCCCTTCCGTGGCGCTCAGAGCCGTTCCGTGTCAGCAGAAACCACCTTTGGAGAGGATACCGCTGACCTCGAAGTTCTGGAAACTACCCTGAAAGTCCTCTGTCAGGAGGTCACCTTTCGGGCTATGGCAGAGGGCTGGAGGAGCCGCACTCCCCATCTCAAATTGCGATGGTCGGATTTTACAACGGTGAATGCTCAAACCACCCTGAGCCGGACGGTGGCGTCCTCCACCGAACTGTATAAAGTGATCCGTGACCTGTTTGGTGCCCGCTGGACCCCTGGAAAAACCGTAAGGCTGATCGGTGTCGGTCTGGGTGGTCTGGAGGAAGCCGGGGGATTTGATCAGGGGGACCTGTTTGAAGGAGAAAATGAAAAACAGGGCCGGGTGGAAAAGGCTCTGGTTGCATTGCAAAAGAAGCACCCGGAAGGGGCTGCGGTGGTAAGGGCCAGCTTAATGGGCAAAAACAGGAGATAAGGCGATGAAACAACAGACGCTGAAATGGGGAGAGGGAGTCACCCTCACAACCTATGTGCTCGATGGAAAACGACCTCGGGGTGCCGTTCTGGTTCTACCAGGCGGGGCCTACAGAATGACTTCCGACCGTGAGGCTGAACCTATTGCCCTGCGGTTTACCGCAGCAGGTTTCCATGCCTTTGTTCTGCGCTACAGCGTCGCACCAAACCGGCACCCCAAGCCTTTGCAGGATGCCCAGAAAGCCCTCGATCTGATCCGTTCCCAGTCATCCGAATGGAACCTTGACCCGGCCAAAGTGGCTGTCTGCGGTTTTTCGGCGGGGGGACATCTGGCAGCCAGCCTCGGTGTTTTTGGAAATCCCAGACCCGACGCGCTGATTCTAAGTTATCCGGTCATCACCAGCGGGCCGTTCGCCCATCAGGGCTCGTTTGAGAATCTTCTGGGACAGGAGGCCCCGGCCCCAGTTCAAGCCCAGTTATCGCTGGAAACCCAGGTAACCGACAAAACTCCACCGACGTTTCTTTGGCATACCTACGACGATGCCGCAGTGCCCCTGGAAAACACCCTGCTGTTTGCCGGGGCCCTTCGGCAAGCTGCGGTTCCTTTTGAACTGCACGTTTTTCCCAAGGGTCGTCACGGTATTTCACTGGCCGAAGCCGAGACTGACTTTGAGGACGGCGGCGGCATCGATGCGCACGTTGCCCGCTGGATGGGGCTGTGTGTGGAGTGGCTGACGCTGCAGTTCCTCTAGTCTGCGCAGATTTTCTAGATCAGACACTGCTCCCCTTGGAGACGCCGGGGCGGATGAGCGCGGAAAGGAAGGCCAGGGTCAGCCCCTGGCCCCATCCCTGCACCCGCTTATGGGGAATTTGCCGGTAAGCCTCGGCGTCGTTCATAACCCCTGTACCACCGGACACGTTCAGCACCGAGCCGTCAGGGCCAATCTGGCTTACGATACCCTGGTAGGCGTTTTCGAGGGCCTTGCGATGAAGCGGATGGCCGTTGAGGGCCAGCGCCGCCGCAATACCCGCCGAGCCCGAGGTTTCGCAGTATGAGGTGGGGTCGTCGAGGATGGTGTGCCACAGCCCGTCGGGGGATTGCAGGCGCACCAGCGCCGACAGCTGGTCGCGCAGAGACCCTTCGATGCGCATGAACGCCGGGTAGAGATAGGTGATGTGCTGGAGGGCCTGGGCCATGGTGTAGGCGGCCCAGCTGTTCCCCCGGCACCAGAACAGACCCGACAGGTGATTTTTCTGAACATTGTCCCAGCCGTGGTAGTACAGGTTATTGGTGTTGTCCTGCAGGTACTCCTCGTGCCAGTACCACTGGTTCAGGCCGTCGTCGACCCAGGCCTTGTTGCCGGTTTTCAACCCCATGCGCAGCAAGAAGTAGGCGGCCATAAACAGGGTGTCGGCCCAGGCCTGCTCGGGAAAATCGTTGGTTGAGGAAACGGTATGCTGGAATACCCGGTCGCCAAAGCGCAGGGCTTCCTTTTCCAGGTAAGTGGCTTTTTTCAGGGCCAGTTCCAGGTACTTGTCCTCGCCGGTAGCCTCGTGCAGCGTGATGAGGCAGTGCCCCATGCTGACCACGTTCACCTGGAACGGCGGCAGACCCAGCAGCAAATAGTCATCGACCCATTTCTTCAGAAAGTCGATGTGCTCCGATTTGCCCGTCGATTCCCAGGCCCGGCTGACTCCGTAAAAGGCCACACCGGCGGGCCAGCTCCAGCTGAAATCGATGTTCTTGGTACGCTGCACCACCCGGTCGATAAGGGTCCGGATTTCAGCGTCCCGATCGCCTGAGACACCGCTCAACGAGGTGCTCTCTTGGTCGTTTCGGATAGCATGTACGTGAAGAGTGTATGGGCCTCATCAAGACCAATGCGCACTAGCGGGTCCTGCACAAAGGCCTGGAACAACAGTTCCTCGTCCCTTGCCAGCGATGCGCGCAGCACCATTTCCTGGTTGTCGACGTGGCGGCTGACCAGGGCGTGAACGGCGGGCGGCAGGCTTCCGGCCATCAGGGGCTGGAGGCTGTCACGGCTGATGACGACGTTGGTCTCGACCACCGCACCCCGGGGAAGGTCGGCGGCTTGACCTTGGTTGGGGACGTTGGTATTGGTCACCAAAGGGGTCAGCCCCACCAGCGCCTTGAGCTGGAGGATTCCCTCCTCGCCCGAGGATTTGAGGTTGACATTATTGCGCTGCAGCTTCTCGGCCAGATCTTTCTTCCGCCAGGCCACGGTGGTCAGCCCGAATTTCCAGGCCTTCACGGTCTGGGGGTCCTTGAGGTACCAGGGAGGCATAAACTCGGCCAGGTGGCGATCACCGGCGGCTGCGATCAGGCCGTAGCGCAGGAACAGATCGAACTTGACCCGGTTGGCCGAGGCGAAGGTGCTGTTGGCCCAGTGGCCCTCCTCGGGAATTTCAAACCCGGTCTTGCGGTATTTTTCGGCGAATTCACGGTAGATCGGCATCAGGTCGAGGGACCCGTAAGAGGCGCGGTCAAACCAGGTGAAGTGGTTGATGCCCAGCACATTGACCTGAATTTCGCGGCGGTGGACCCCCTGGATACCTCGCATGTCGGCCAGCATGTGCGCCAGAACGGTTTGGGTGCCGAACACTTCGTGACAGCAGCCGAAGGCCTTGATGCCGGGGAAAGTTTCGTACAAGGTTCGAACGCAGAGGGTCAGGGGATTGGTGTAGTTGATCACCCAGGCGTGGGGGCAATGCTTTTCGACGGCGCGGGCCACTTCGACAAACATGGGAATGGTCCGCCAGGCGCGCATAAGCCCGCCAGGGCCGACGGTGTCGCCCACCGACTGATAGATTCCGTATTGTTCGGGGGCGTGGACGTCGATTTCCATCTGGTCAAAGTTGCCTGGAAGGATGGAGACAAACACAAAATCGGCGCCCTTGAGGGCGGCCTCGAGGGAGGCTTCAGCCGTGTACACCCATTTTCCGGGTGCCTGGGGATTATCCGCCAACGCGTTGCCCAGATCAGCATTGACCTGCGCCGCCTGAGGGTTGAGGTCGTAGAGCGCCACCCGCCCTGCGATGTCGGTTTCCAAGGCCAAATCGGCCATCAGTCCGCGGGCCCAGCCTCGGGATCCTCCGCCTATATACGCGATCTTCAGGTTTCGGGGATCGGGATGCCAGGTTGATGCACTCATGGGGACTCCTGTGATCAGTGTAGCCCTGAGCTGTGCGGGTTGGAAAGAGTACCAGAGTACCAAAAGGACGGTACTGGCGAGGGCCTTCGTTCACAGAGCACGCTCCTCACCCACCGTCCACAGGCCGCCGGAAAAGTCGGCATGACCGTTGCGGGTCGCCACAAAGGCCGGGGTGCCCGACGCGGCGGTGGCGTAGACCCCGGTCTGGGCACCCACCCAGCGGCCCGGCGGTAGCGGGACAGGATCACCCAGGGGCTTCCAATCGCGGCCATCGGCGCTCCACCAGGCGGTGGCTTCGGCAAAAACGTCTGTTTTCATCGAGGGCCAGGGGGACTCGGGCGGATTGACCGCCTCAACGCGTACCGGTACAAACCAAAGCCTCAGCCAGATTGAAGCCACGGCACCCAGGTCCACCGAAGCAGCCTCCCGGGCCGGCGCCGAATCCAGGGGCCAATCCCGCAGAACCAGCCTTCCCGTTCCTCCACCCGACTGAAGGGCCAACGTGAGGGACCGGTGGGCGACGGCGGCCAGACCCGCCTCCTCACCCTCGGCCCGCGGTGAGAGAGCGACCTTGACCGTCAGGGCACAGGCCGGGCCTTCGATTTTGCGTGTCAGCACGGCGGGATTTTCCCAGGGGTTGGGGGACTGGCTGGGGCAGGAAAGACGAAGTGTTCCCATAGGGGCGCCGGGGAGCACCCAGCCGGGTTGGGGGTTGGCCTGCCACTGCCAGTCCAGAGCAGGAAGGCCGTGCAGTCCCGCGTCGGCCGTCCGGGGACCGGGCAAGGAAATCCTTGGCGTGCCCGGGTACGGCAGAGGTGCTTCCAGCACCGGCTCGCCCCGGGTCCCCGAACCGGAACCAATCACCGGCCAGCCTTCCTTCCAGGTTACCGGCTGGAGATGCACTACCCGGCCCCAGCTGTCCTGATCCTGAAAATGCAGGAACCACCACCGCCCGTCGGGGCCTTCGACCAGGGCCCCCTGATGGGGACCATTGATGGGGGTGGAACCCTGGTCCATCACATTGCGGGCCTCGTAGGGCCCCTGCGGGCTTTGGGACCGGAAGACGCCCTGCCAGCCTACCTTCACGCCGCCAGCCGGGACAAACACGTAATACCAGCCGTCCTTCTTGTAAATCTTCGGGCCTTCGATGGTGATCCACGGCAGCGGCCCCATCGAGGTTTCGACCGGTCCCAGGGTATTCCCGTCGATGATGGTCACTCCCAGGTCGGCGACCCGGCCCTGGTTGTCCAGCTTGTGCAGGGTAATGCGGTTGTTGATCCCTGCACGGCTTTTGGCCCAACCCTTCACCAACCAGCGGCTGCCATCCTCGTCGGTAAACGGGCACGGGTCGATGGCTCCCACCGAAGGGTCGACCAGCAACGGTTGGGACCACGGGCCAGCTGGGTGCGGCGCATCGATGCGGAAGATACCGAAATCGGGGTCGGGGTAATGGATGGAGAACACGCCGCCCTCACAGCGCAGGGCTGGGGCCCAGACACCGCCGCCCCGCCTGGGAACCTGAAAATGGGTGCGGGGACCAAGAGCGGGCAGAGCATTGGCGATCAGAGTCCATTCGACCAGATCACGGCTGGCCAGAACAGGTAGCCCGGGCACATTGGAGAACGAGCTGGCTGTCATGTACCAGGTATCACCGACACGCACGGCGTCGGGGTCGGAATAGTCGGCGAAAAGCACAGGGTTACGGTAGGTGGCGGGGTGGTTCAATGGATTCCTCCAGGAATTCCACCATAAACGCCAGAGGCTATTCTGGGTACCCCACGTTTCCTTGCTCGACTCCGTTTCCTTCAGAGTGAACGATGAGATCGGCTACTCGCTCACCAACGCCATTATGATGCTGACAGCCGCAAAATGACCAGCTTCCTGCAATCACGCCATTCAGATGCTGCGGCCGGGGGCATAAAAAAGCAGGCCACCCCGAAGGGTGGCCTGCTTTGTGGTTAGAGAGAGGGATCAGGGAGCAGGTTTGGTCAGAGTCGCCTGGTTGATGACAACTGCCGTCTGGGAGAACAGACGCCCGTCTACCACCGATCCAGCCTCGATGGTGATTCCCAAATAGCCCAGGACCGTGCCCTTGAATTGGGCTGTGGTACCGATGCTGGTGGTACCAGCCACCTGCCAGAACACATTCTTGGCGAGGGCACCACCGTTGAGGGTGATTACGGCGGCTGAGGCCACGGTCAGGTTCCCCGTGGTCTGGAAAATCCAAACGTCATTGGCACCGCCGGACAAGGAGAAGGAGGTAGACACGCCGAGGTCGGTGGTGTACTGGTACAGACCAGGAACCAGATTGACCGATCCGCCGAGGTTACCCACGGGGGTGTTTATAATGGCGCTCGCCGACCGTCCAGCGGCATCAGTGTAGGCCGCTTCCATGGCCGAAATCGTCGCCGTCATGTTCGCCGGGGTGGGAGGGGTTTGGTCGGCTGCGTAAACCTTGCCAGTGACCTGGCCGGCGGTGGCGTAGCCCGTGGCATCCACTAAGGATAGGCCAGTGATAAAGCTCTGGGCCGCGGGGCTCAGGCCTATGTCGCCGGTGATGATAGTGGTAGGGGTGACGTTGATGGCGGTCTTGGCCAGAGCGGAGAAACTACCGGCACTTCCGAGGTCCACCATAGGGGGGCCAAGGGGAAGGCTGGCGGGTGTAGTGAAGGTCCAGGTCACGTCCGAGCCCAGGGAATTTCCCGCCAAATCGAGGGCAGAGGTGCTGATCTTGGCGGTGTAGGTGGTGTTCGTGAGCAGATCGGCAGCTGGGTTGAAGGTCGCAATGCTACCAGTATATGACACGACTCCGGAGACGATGGCCATTGCCCCATCTTTCAGGGTGAACGCCGCAGTCATGGTTGCCGGGTCCATGGCTTCGCTGAAGTTAGCTAGGAGGTTGACGTTCACGGGTACGTTGTCGGCCGTATTCAGAGGAGTGGTCGAAACCACGGTGGGAGCGCTAGCATCCGGTGCTACACCAGTAGTAAAGCTCCAGGTCCTGACGGCTGCCATGGCGTTTCCTGCCAGGTCTTTAGCGCCGACACTGATCGTGGCGACGTATTCTGTGGTGGCGCTGAGGTCCGCTGTGGGGTCAAACGTTGCAATAACGCCCACATAGGTCACGGAACCGGCCAGGGGAGTGCTGGCCTGGGTGAGGGTGAAAACTGCATTGGTCATCGTTGCCGGGTCCATGGCTTCACTGAAGGTCGCGGTCAGGCTGGCGTTGATGGACACACCTGTCGCCGAATGGATTGGGACAGTGGCTGAAACGGTGGGCGCGGTGACATCGGCGGCCGCTCCGGTGGTGAAGCTCCAGGTTTTCAGGACACCCAAAGCGTTTCCAGCCAAGTCTTTGGCTCCTGTGCTGATGGTGGCGACATAGAGGGTGTTTGGGGCAAGGTCAGCCGTAGGATCAAAGGTAGCCACAGTTCCGGTGTAGGAAACGGCACCTTCCACAAGTGCTGTACCCAGGCTGACAGTGAAATTGGCAGCGTTTAATGTTGCGGGGTCCATAGCCTCACTGAAGGTTGCGGTCAAGCTGGCGTTGAGAGCCACACTGGTTGCCGAGGCAACGGGAACGGTTGAGGCGACAAGGGGTGCCGTCAAATCGAGGGCAACGCCTGTGGTGAAACTCCAAACTTTTGCGGCACCGAGGTTGTTGCCGTCGAGGTCTCGAGCCTCGTTGCTGAGAGTAGCGGTGTAGAGGGTGTTGGGGGCCAGATCGCTATCGGGATTGAAAGTCACAACAGCGCCAGTATGACTGACCACTCCCACCACTGCGGGTGACAATGTGAAGCTGGTGACGGAAAACGACCGGGAGTCCATCGATTTACTGAAGGTCCCGGTCAGTGAAGAATTGAGGGCGACACCCGTTGCGGAGTGGAGAGGCACCGTTGATGATACAACGGGCAGGACCGGGGCCTCCTTGGTGTTCTGAGTAGGTATCGTGCACCCCATCAGAAGTCCGCCTGCTAAAAGCAACGCGGAGAGCAGAATCTTGAAAATACGCATGGCAATACCACCTTTAGAATCAAGGTGTATTTTTAATTAACTTAAGTCAATTTTTTTAATGTTAATATTTTAGCAAGATACCCGTGCTCAGGGACGGTGACGGTTGTCTCGCTGCCATCCTGAGTCTAGAATTGACGCTGATGATTGTCACTTCGGTTTTTTCCAGTCCCGTGGGCGAGCTTCTTCTGGGGAGTTTTGATGGTCAGCTTTGCCTTTGCGACTGGCGCTACCGTAAGCAGCGGGAGCTGATCGACAGGCGAATCCAAGACGGACTGGGGGAAGAGTTCCGGGAAGGAACGAGCTTGGTCATCGACCAAGCTAAAGAGGAACTTTCGGAGTATTTTTCTGGCAACAGGGTTTCGTTTGCCGTCCCATGCCTCTTGGCAGGGACGGACTTTCAGAAACTGGTGTGGGACCAGCTGCTAACCATTCCGTTTGGAACGACGCTGTCCTACCAGGACTTGGCCAACCGCCTGGGCAAACCGACCGCCGTCCGGGGCGTGGCTGCAGCCAACGGGGCCAACGCTCTGTCGATTTTCGTCCCCTGCCACCGCATTCTCGGGTCGTCGGGCGACCTGGTAGGGTACGCCGGTGGGCTCAGGGCGAAACAAAAGCTCCTCGAACTGGAAAACCCCGTCAAAAACACACAGTTCCTGATGTTTGACTAGAATCGATGGGGAGTGTGCCGTATCGTCTACGTCAGCCCCCGCTGTTTGAGTAGCGCGGCGATCTGGGGGTCACGGCCGCGGAAGTTGCGGAACGCCTGCCCGGGTTCGACCGAGTTGCCCACGCTCAAGATGCACGCTTTGAGCTTACTGGCGAGGACTGGATCAAACAGGTTGCCGTTCTCCTCAAAAGCGCTGAATACGTCGGCCTCGAGAACTTCTGCCCACATATAGACATAGTACCCAGCGGCATACCCTTCCCCAGTGAACAGGTGCTGGAAGTGCGGCAGACGGTGGCGCAGGCCGATTTCACGAGGCACGCCCAGGCGCAAGGATTCTTCGCGTTCAAAAGCTCCTGCGTCAAAACCCTTGGCGGAGGTCAGACTGTGCAGCGCCATATCGAGCAGAGCCGGCCCAAGGTACTGTACGGTTTCCCAGCCCATATTGAAGGTGCCGGCTTTCTGCAGCTTGGCGACCAGCGCCGGGGGAATGACCTGCCCCGTGGTGGAGTGCTTGGCAAACCGAGACAACACTTCGGGAGCCAGCGCCCAGTGCTCAAACAGCTGGCTGGGAAGCTCGACAAAGTCCTGTAGAGTGCTGGTGCCCGACAGTCCCTCATAGGCCACGTTACTCAAGAGGCCGTGCAGGCCGTGACCAAACTCGTGGAACAGCGTGCGCACGTCGTCGAAGCTGAGCAGTACGGGTTCGCCGGGTTTGCCGCGGGTAAAGTTGTTGTTGTTGCTCACAATGGGCACCACGCCGGCACTCTGGTCGCGGTAATTACTCATCCACGCGCCTGAATGCTTGCCGGTGCGCGAGTAGTTGTCGTTCAAGAACAGCCCCTGCAGACTGTCATCGGCCGTGTTGCGCACCTCGAACAGGCGCACATCGGGATGGTACATCGGCACGTGCTTTACTTCGCGGAACTCGACGCCGAAGAGTTTTCCGGCAGCCCAGAACATCGCGTCCACCATGTTGTCGAGCACGAAGTACGGTTTGATCTCGTTGTCATCGAGCTGGTAATCGCGCTCGCGCACCTTTTCAGCGTAGTAGCGCCAGTCCCAAGCTTCGAGTTGCTCCACGCCGTCGGCCTTGGCCAGCGCCTCGAGCAGCTTTTGTTCCTCGCGGGAACGCTTCAGCGCGGCCGGCCACACCTGATTCAGCAGGCCCGCCACGTTGGCAGGGGTTTTGGCCATGCGGTTCACCAGCGCGTAATCGGCGTAGCTTTTGTGGCCGTGGATCTGGGCCATCTCGGTGCGCAGGGTGAGAATCTCGGCAATCAGCGGTTTGGTGTCGCGCTCGGGGACCATTTCGCCCCGGGACGAAAACGCGAGGTACACTTTCTGGCGCAGGTCACGCCGGGTGGAACGTGTCAGAAAGGGTTCTACAAACGACCGCGACAGAGTGATGGCCCACTTGCCGGCGTGGCCTTTTTCCGTGGCGGCTTCGGCGGCCGCTTCGATCAGATCGGTCGGCAAACCCGCCAGATCGGCCTGCGACTCCAGCACAATCACAGTGCCATCCTCATCGGCCAGCACATGCTGACCAAAAGTGGTGCAACGCTCGCTCAGGGTTTCTACGAGCTTGGTGAGGCGGTCTTTTTTGGCTTGGTCCAACCGGGCACCGGCCAGCACGAAGTCCAGGTGGATCTTTTCGATGAGGCGGATCTGAACGGGATTCAAACCACTGGTTTTGCGAGCCGTGTGGACAGCGTCGACGCGGGCAAACAACGCGGCGTCGAGGAAAAACCGGGTTTGATGAACGGCAATTTTCGGTGTGTACTCGAGCTCTACGGCCTGAAGCGCGTCGTTGGTAAGCGACCCGGTAAGGTTGAAAAACACGCCCAGCACGTTGCCCAGCAGTTCACCCGACCGGTCAAAAGCTTCGATGGTGTTGGAAAAATCGGGGGCAACGGCCGAACCGGCAATGGCAGTCACCTCGGCCACGTGGTCGGCCAGGGCCTTGTCGATGGCGGGTCCGAAGTGCTCGGTCTTAATCAGGTCAAACGGAGGCATGCCGTAAGGAGTGTTCCATGGCGAAAGGAGGGGGTTGGTGGAGGTTTGCATAGGGTGTTTATCATAAACCCGGACGGCGGGAATAGCAAAGGAAGATCAGCTTAGTACAATCCGGTTTTTGCCCGCTTCCTTAGCACGGTAGAGTGCAGTATCAGCCCGGCTGACCATAATTTCCCACGACTCAGCAGGAACCCTGGATGATGCCACACCACCGCTCAAGGTGACTCGCACCTCCCCGGTTACGGTTTGAAGCAAGAGCTTTGCCACGCCTTCCCGGCACTTCTCTGCCACCGCCCGCGCATCAGCCTGTTCTGTTTGAGGACAGAGGATCAGAAACTCTTCACCACCCCACCGGGCACAAACATCACTGCGCCGGAGCAGGCTGGTCAAGGTGCGAGAAACTTCGACCAGTGCCTGGTCGCCAATGGCATGCCCATGAAGGTCATTGATCCGTTTGAAGTTATCGATATCAAACAGCACCAAAGAGAATCCGCTGCCCTGCCGCACGGCCCTTGCCAACTCGCGTTCCATATGGTCGACCATGGCCCGGCGGTTGGCCAGCTCGGTCAAAGGATCGGTGCGCGCCATTTTCTCCATGTTCTGGGTTGTTTCGCGCAGTTCGGCCTGGTAATTGTCGCTGATCGAAACAATGCGGTTCATGCGGCGGGTGAGCTTGTTATAACGCTCAAAAAGCAGCTGGACCCGCGGGTCTGGATGATCGGCCAGCTCCAGAAGCAGCGGATCGCGTTCTTCCCGGAATTCCAGCTCGCTGTCGTTGTCAGGAGTCGAAGTGTTCATGGCTGGGCAGCCTCCAGATGCAACGGTTTGAGTTCAAAGGGGAATTCAAAGTCCTCTTTAAATTCTTGTGCCAAGTCGAGCGCCCTGTTGTTTTTTTCCTCGTAAAACCACAGCACAGAGACTTCGCAGCCACGCTGATTGGCTTCGGCCAGCAAATCCAAAAGGTCGAGCAGGCACTTAGTGCTGCTGGAGTTCATATAGTGGATGTTCACCTCGAGCCGAAGCACCTTCAGGGTGGGAAGCACTGAATGAAACCAGGCGAAGACGGGTTCAAAGAACGAGAACGAGTTTTCCGGATAGGACTCACCGGAAATCTCGAAAGTTTGCAGGGCTTCGTTGTAATGAATGCGGGGGGTGGTCTTGGTGGCATCAATAGAAATCATGGTTCTATCTCCTCAAACAGTCACACAAAGGGTGAAAAAGACAAACACATCGTCCAAAGCTTGAAAACGGAACTCCAGTTTACCAGAAGCCCGGCGGGCCATCTCGATGATGCCGACACCAGCTCCCTGAGCGTCGGCAGGTCGTTGTTTGCGCAGTTCTTCCTTGTAACGGCGCTTAAGGCCGTCCTTGTCCAGACCGTTGACCTCTTCCAACCTTCGAGTTAAATCCGCCACATCACTGCGCAGCATGGAATTGCCGCAGGAAACACGGTAGTGTCCCTCCACCTGGTTGATCAGAATAATGGCCGAATCTTGCCCGAAACTCTCCAAATTTCGCCGGACAATGTAGTTTCGCGTATTTTGAGTCTGCTCAATATAGACCGCAAAAACATCGGTGATGATTCCTCGCTCCAGGTCCTTTTCTTCCAGATAACTTTTCGTGGCGTTACCAATTTCTTCGAGAATACTATGGTTGAACGGGCCGTTGAAACTGATGAGCAGGCCTTGCTGTGAATATTCTTCTTTGAGCTGTAGAAGATCCTGCATTCATTGTTCCTCCAGAGGATCAAGGTCAAAACCGAACAGCAACAGGTCATCCTTGGGCCGGAATGCCCCCTGGAAGCGGGCAAACTCGGCCTCAAAGGCGCTCTGTTGGTCTTTGAAGGGCTGCTGGCCCAGGGCCTCGATCAGACTGAGCACCCCTTCGCGCCCCAGGCCAAAACCCCTGGAGCCTCCTGGCAGATCCAGCACACCGTCGGTCAGCAAATAGTAGCGGCGGCCAGGCAGCAAATCGATTTGGTGGGAAGCGATTTCGGGTTTGACCCGGTGGGAGCTGAAACCAAGATGGGTCCTGGTTCCCGCTATCTCCTGAACTCCGCCGGGTCCCAGCACGATCAGAGGCAACCCCGCCCCGGCGAACCGTAAAATTCCCTGGTCCCGCAACACCAGACACAACCCGATGTCCAAACCGTTCTGAAGGTGTGCGGTCCCCTTGCCTACCCGAAGTGTCTCTTGCACGAGTCGATCCAGCCGGCTGAGGATGTGTCCGGGATTCTCGGGGCTGCCTTCGAGAACCTGGTTGAGCAGGGCGTTGACCATCATCGTCATAAACGCCCCGGGAACACCGTGTCCCGTGCAATCGACGGCCGCCACGCAGAACCCGCCGGGAATGGGACGAAAAAAACAAAAGTCCCCGCCCACGGTGTCGAGCGGTTTCAAAAGGAGAAAGCTGTGACCAATCTGGGCCGCCAGCTCTGGTCCCGAGGGTAGAATGGACGCCTGAATGAGGCGGCCGTACTGAATGGAATCCAGAAGCCGTCCCTGCGATTCAGACAGATCCCGGGTGCGCTCGGCCACCAGCTTCTCCAGGTTTTCGGTGTAGTCCCGGATTTTGGCGGCCATTTGGTTGAAGGAGCGGGCCAGGTGACCCAGCTCATTATCAGAGGCAACGGCTAGCTGCACAGACCAGGACCCGGAAGCCACACTGTCGGCAGCATGGTTCAAGGCGACCAAGGGCCGCAAAACCAACCGGCTCAGCAGAAAGTACAGCGTTCCTAAAATCAGCATAAGGGAAACGAGAAACACGGCGGCAACCGGAAGGAAGCTGGTCCAGCTGAGAATGCGGCTGCCATCGACCAACACCAGATTGTACCAGTCGAGACTGGGAAGGTAGCCAACCACCGCTGTGAGCAAAAATCCATTGACTTCCAGGACACCAGAATCAACCGACCGCCCGCCCCACTCCTTGGTATGGACAAGCAGCGAATTCAGCACCCGCTGATTGTCAGCAGTGGCAAACAAATCATCGATGCCGGTACGTTCAGCATCGGTGCTGACCCGCGCATTGCGCTCGATCAAGGCTCGGTCCTTGTGTGCCAGTATGGCACCCTGACTATTCAAAACAATGGTTTGGATAGCAGGATCCGAGTGGTCCACCAACTGCGACAGGAATCCGGCCAGATCGATACCGGTTCCTGCAATGCCAAGGGTCTGTCCGGCCGAGTTCTTCACAAGGGTGTTGATCCAAACCCGGACCTCATCCAGCAGAACATCGTAGTTGACGTTGATCCAATAAGGCCGGTCAAGAGAAAGACTGTCGAAAAACCAGCGGTCTGCCGGCTCAGTGGAGCGCAGACGGGTAGTTTCGACGGGAGAGTTGCTGCGTGACTGAACGTAGTATTCCCCCGAATCCTTGATGGCAACAAACCAGGAGTTGTCCCGAAAGAGCCGAGCGTAACTGGCCAGCTGGGCTCGGGCCGCAGCACGCTTATCGGCGTCACCTTCGTCGGCCATCCAACTCTGAATCACCGGGTCGTCGACCAGTTTCAGACTAAGCACCAGTTCACGGTCAACCAGTGAGAGAATGCGATTTTTTTCCAGCTCGTTTTGTGACGTGGCGAACCGGAGAGTGTACTGCTGGGAAAGTGCGGTGACAACGCTGAGAAAGGCCACTGTCGTCGCCAGCGCGGTCACAACAAAAATGGCCCCGATAGCCGCCAGAAAGCTTTTGTGAAGTGAGCCAAGTTTGCCCACTGCTACCCCAGGACCGCTTCAAGGGCCACTTCAACCATCGAGCCGAAGGTACGCTCGCGCTCTTCGCTGGTTGTATCGCCTCCGGTCACGAGGTGATCGCTGACCGTCAGCACCGTCAAAGCCTCGACCCCGTACTGGGCGGCCAGGGTGTAAAGTTCAGCGGCTTCCATCTCGACGGCAACGACCCCGAATTTCGCCCAGAGTTTCCACTGGTCGGGATCGTGAGTATAGAAGGAATCACTGGAGAGGATTTTACCCACATGAACCGGCAAGGTTCGGGCCCGGGCGGCCTCGTAAGCCCGGTGTAGCAAACGGAACGACGGCGCCGGAGCGTAGTCCATCCCTTTGAAGCGGATTTTGTTCACCGCGGAATCGGTGGAGGCAGACAGCCCCAGCACCAAGTCGCGTACTTTCACGGTGTCGCTGAGACCTCCGCAAGTTCCCACCCGGACCAGCTTTTGGCAGCCGTAATCGCGGATCAGTTCGTTGACATATATTGACAGGCTGGGCATACCCATGCCGCTTCCCATCACAGAAACCCGTTGGCCGCGCCAGGTTCCTGTAAAGCCAAGCATATTGCGGACTTTGTTGAAACAGACGGCATTCTCAAGATAATTCTCTGCGATAAACTGCGCCCGCAACGGGTCACCAGGCAGAAGGATGGAGGGGGCGATGTCCCCTTTGTGAGCGGCAATGTGAATGGACATACGATGATTGTACCATGAGAGCTAGCTTCTGCGGTGATCGACTATGGTTCCCTGACGCATCACTTTGGGTTGCAGTTGAATTCCGAAGGTTTTTTCAATAGCGAGCACCCGGGGCTCTTCCACCTCGTCGTTCAAGACAATGCTCAGTCCCGCCTTCCCTGCCCGCCCTGTTCGTCCGCAGCGGTGCTGGTAGTCTAGCGGTGTCTCAGGAACATCAAAATGGACCACATGGGTCACCCCTTCGATATGGAGGCCCCTTGCAGCCAGGTCGGAAGCCACGAGCAGAGTCACCGTTCCCTTATGAAACGACTCTAAAGCCCTTTGGCGGTCCTGCTTCATCAGCGATCCATGCAGGCTTTCGGCCTTCAAACCATGGTGACGCAATTTGTCGGCCAGCATTTCAATCTGATCGGGTTTATTGAGAAACACCAGCGTCCGTTCAGGCGCAAGGGCATGGACTAGTTTTCGCAGCAGATCGTTCTTTTCGCGAAGCTCAGCAGAAAAGGACCAATGGGTGATGCCTGCCGGTATGGGCGCTTCCAGATCGAGCTTGATGACAGCGGGGTCTTTCAGAAATTCACGGGCAACGGTTTCTACCGACGCGGGAATACTTGCCGAGAAAAGCGCTAGCTGACGGCTTTTCAGCGTGGTCTTCAATATGGCGCGAAGTGTAGGCAGGGTGGCAGGATCAAACAGCCTGTCGGCTTCGTCGAGCACTACCGTGGTCAAAAAATGACCCGTGATCATCTTTTTTTCCAAGAGTTCTAGAATTCGCCCGCAGGTGCCCACCGCCACATGGGGCTTTTCTTTCAGCATCTCCTTTTGACGGGACAAATTGACACCACCCAGGAGTGCTATGTGCCGCAGCGTGGTTCCTGCTGAGAGGCGTTCCATCTGCCTCTGAATCTGTACCGCAAGTTCTTGAGTCGGAACGAGAATCAGGGCCTGAAGGTCCTTTCGGGTAGGGTCGAGGGCCTGAAAGATCGGCAGGAGATAGGCCAGGGTTTTTCCAGTACCTGTTCCCGACTGAACCACGAGGTCGCGGCGGGTGGAAAAGGGCTGCCAGACAGCACTCTGGACGGGTGTGGGATCGATCACCCCCTGGGCATTCAGGGCGGCAAGCCAGGAGGCAGAAAGTGGCATAGCTTCAAAGGTCATGACCCACTATACCAGATTTGGACCTTGATTCCGGTTCTGAAAGGGTTATCTTTGCCTTTGGAGTCCCTTTCGTGAAGATCCACAATAACATTCTGCTGCAATACTCAATAGCGACCTTGGTTGTTACCTTGCTGATCAGTTTTTCACTGGCCGTTCTTTTGGCTGGAAATGTCACGAATTACTACCTGAAAAGCCATGTGGAGACCTTTCCGCAGATTGTCGCCCTCGCCTTTCAAGAAGATGAGCCGACCGCTCAGTGGTTCGAGGCCAATACAGCGGGAGAACCTCCTGCAGCGCTGAAAGCCCGCCTTGACCGGCTTCTCAACCTGGGCAAAATCTTCCGGCTGAAGGTGTGGACCCCAGACGGCACCATCCTCTGGAGCGACGAGCCATCTTTGGTCGGGCAGAGACTCCACAGCGATGAAATGGAAGAAGCTCTTCAGGGCCGTCCGGTCTACGAACTGGGAACTGCCGTCGCCTCGGAGAATATCGCGGAACAGGGTCATGGTACGGTTCTTCAAATTTACACACCCATTTTGCAGCAGAACAAGGTGGTGGGTGTCATTGAACTTTATGAAGACAACCAAGACCTGTTTCAGCAGATCACCTTGAACACACAAGCTGTCTGGGGTCTGGTGCTGGCTTTCGGTCTGCTCATCTATGGAGCGCTGTTTGTGGTGTTCTATCGGGCCTATACCAATCAGCGCAGAGCCAACCGGCAGCTGGAGCAGACCCAGGACGTGACGATTTTTGCGTTGGCATATCAGGCTGAGCTGCGAGATCATGAGACAGGAGAGCACCTGGAGCGTACCGCCCGGTACGTTGATTTATTGGCAGAAGCCTTGGGTCTGAATGTGCAGACCAGGTCGGACCTGGTCAGGGCTGCCCCTTTGCACGATATCGGCAAAGTAGGCATTCCTGACGCCATTTTGCTGAAACCCGGTCCATTTACCCCCGAAGAGCGGGTTATTATGGAAACTCATTGTGAATTGGGTGACTCAGTGCTGGCTGCTGCCGAGGCAAAGCTTCCATTCCGTTCGTTTCTGACAACGGCCCGCGAGGTGGTGAACTGCCACCATGAGAAGTGGGATGGATCGGGGTATCCCAAAAAGTTGGCTGGTGAGGCAATTCCTTTGGCTGGACGGATTATGGCAGTAGCCGATGTGTACGACGCCTTGCGCAGCCTTCGGCCTTATAAAGAACCGAGAACTCATGAAGAGTGTGTCCAGACCATCAAGGACTTGTCAGGGTCTCATTTTGATCCCAAGGTAGTGAAAGCTTTCGAATCGGTAGAGGCAGAAATCCGTAAAATTATGGTATGATGCCGTTCATGCAGGTTTCACGCTCCACAGCTTTTGAAGATGCTCTCCAGTTTTTTCCCGGCGGAGTGAATTCTCCCGTGCGAAGTTTCAAGGCGGTGGGAGGAACTCCTGTCTTCTTTGAAAAAGGTCATGGGGCCGTGTTAGTCGACAAGCAAGGAAAACCCTACCTGGATTTTGTCCAAGGCTGGGGTTCGCATATTTTGGGACATACCCCTTCTGCGGTGACTCGGGTGCTTCGGCGTCAGGCGGGCAGACTGACGGGAGTGGGAGCTCCGTGCGAAAGCGAGACCCGTCTGGCCAAGATCATCAAGTCGGCTTTTCCTTCCATGGAACGCATGCGTTTTGTCAATTCGGGCACCGAGGCGGTGATGAGCGCCGTCAGGGTAGCTCGCGCTGCCACAGCCCGCCCCCTGATTCTCAAGTTTGACGGCTGCTACCATGGCCACAGCGACGGCCTGCTCGTCCAAGCCGGTTCAGGACTCACCACGGTGGGCCTACCCTCGAGTGCCGGTGTTGATCCGCGGCAGGCGTCGGGAACTATCAGTGTGCCCTACAACGATTTGGCCGCCGTCCAAGCAGCCTTCGAGGCAAAACCCGACAAAATCGCTGCGATTCTGGTCGAACCGGTAGCCTCGAACATGGGATTGATTCCCCCGCGTCCGGGTTACCTTTCGGGCTTGCGGCGGATTTGCAACATGCACGGTACCCTGTTGATTTTTGACGAAGGAACCACGGGGTTCCGCCTCTGCTGGGGTGGTGCCCAGACGATTTACGGGGTCACCCCGGACCTGACCACGCTGGGCAAAATTATCGGTGGAGGGTTGCCCACGGGTGCCTACGGAGGTCGCCGCGATCTGATGTCGCTGGTGGCACCCGATGGGCCCGTTTATCAGGCCGGCTCCCTTGCCGGAAATCCGTTGGCCATGGAAGCGGGACTGGCCGTTCTGAAAAAGCTGGAAAAGCCCGGGTTTTATGAGAAGTTGGAAACGAAAACCTCGTACTGGGCCATGGGTCTCCGCCGACTCTTGAGCCCCGGCCGGCAGATTCTGCATGCCCAGGGCGGCCTGTTCACCTTATTCTTCCACGG
>JAIFLN010000141.1 GCA_020049045.1 Spirochaetota bacterium
TGGTTGGTGCCGGACGAACGGAACTCGCCAAGGTGCTGTTTGGGGCCGTCCCGCTGGAGAGCGGTGAAATTCTGGTCGGAGGAAAGTCTGTTTCCATCCGTTCCCCCCGGGATGCCATTGCGCACGGTATTGGACTGATCCCTGAAAACCGAAAAGAAGAGGGATGCTTTCTCGATATGTCCGTAGCTTGGAACATCAGCTTTGCCAACCTGCGCCGTTTGTCGGCTGGATTGCTGGTCAAGCGCAAGGCTGAGAAAGCCCTGGCGACCCGCTTCCACGACCTGCTCAAAATCAAAACACCAAATCTTGAACAGCGGGTCAAGAATCTGTCAGGCGGCAATCAGCAGAAGGTTGTGCTGGCCAAGACCTTGGCTACCGACAGCCGCATTCTGATCTTCGATGAGCCCACGCGGGGTATCGATGTCGGGGCGCGTCACGAAATTTACAAACTTATGGTCCACTTGGCCGAGCAGGGCATCAGCATTCTGATGATCACTTCGGACATGGAGGAGCTTTTAGGGATGTCTGACCGGATTCTCGTCATCCATGAAGGACGCCTGGCCGGTACGGTCGAAAAGTCCCACTTCTCTCAACATCTTGTTCTTGAACTGGCCTCAGGCGGCCAAAACCCGGAGGCATCCGTATGAAACACATTCAAAAGTACGCCATTATTCTTGTCCTTTTCGGCTTGGTGATTTTTTTCTCGTTCCTAAGCCCCTACTTTCTGACCCAACAGAACCTGACCAATATTTTTGTCCAGCAGTCCTACGTCATTATTGCCGCAGTGGGACTCTCGTTCGTCATGATTTCGGGGGGAATGGACCTCTCGATCGGATACCTGATTTCAGTGGTAGGCGTAACGACAGCCGCCCTGCTTAAATGGGTGGGACTGCCCCTGCCGGTGGCCATCCTGGCGGGCTTGGCCACGGGAACCCTTCTCGGGGTTTTCAACGGCTGGGCTTCGGTCAAGCTCAAAGTGCATACTCTGATCATTACTCTGGGCACCATGACGATCTTTCAGGGGCTTTCGTACATCATCAGCAATCAAAGTGTGATTTTGAACCTGCCCGCCGAATTTAAGTACATCGGCCAGGGCTACGTTTTCGATCTGATTCCCTTCAGTGTCATCCTGATGGTGCTCAGCGTCGGAGCCGCCAGTTTTATTCTCAACTTCACCTGGTTTGGCCGCCATATCTACGCTATCGGCAGCAATGAGGAAGCCACCCGCCTGTCCGGTGTCAACGTCAACCAGGTGAAAATGCTGGTCTTCTCGCTGTGCGGGTTTTTCACCTCGATTGCCGCGCTGGTGTTGTTTGCCCGGTCGGGTTCGGCAGCCTCGGCAACAGGCCCGGGAACGGAGTTCACGGCGATGACGGCGGCGGTGCTCGGTGGTATTTCGTTCAAGGGCGGAGAAGGGAAAATGTGGGGTCTGGTCACCGGGGTTCTTATCCTGGGCGTGCTGAGCAATGGTATGCAGCTGGTGGGGTTGAACACCTACGCCCAGTATATCGTGAAGGGTTTTGTCCTTCTTCTCGCCGTTGGGTTTGACCTTCTGCAGAAAGAAGGCTTGAGCAAGGTGAGCCGCCGTGCCTGATCCCAACAGTCCCGACGGTCCCAACGGCATTTATGTCCTTCCTCCCGTCGATCTGACCGGAATCTCCCGTTACTGGAAAGACGTGCCCTACGGAACTCAATCGGTATTCCAAAAGGTGGATGTTTACTTGCCGCCAGGTGAGGGACCGTGGCCGACCATTGTGTATGTTCACGGTGGTGCATGGATGATGTGCGACAAGGGTGACCTGCAGGTGGGGCCAGCTCTCAAAGGCCTGGCGCAAGGCTGGGCTGTCGTCTCGGTGAATTACCGCCTCAGCCGTGAGGCCTTGTTTCCTGCGCCGGTGGACGATGTGGGTGCGGCTGTACGGTGGACCCATGCCAATGCCCCTTTCTGGGGGTTTGATACCGAACGGGTGGTGCTTTGGGGCGAGTCGGCGGGGGCCCATCTGGCCTGTCATGCCGGCTTGAGGGCTCCGTCACTCGTGAGGGCCCTTGTCGCCTGGTACTGCCCAACAGACTTCTCGCGGATGGACCCGTACCTGGCTCAGGACGGGTATCCGGTTCCTGATCATGCCTTGGCCGACTCCCCCGAATCCCTTCTTCTTGGTAGGGCCGTCCCGGAGGCTACCGAATTGGTCCGCCAGGCCAATCCGGAAACATGGATCACGAATCAAGCTCCCCCGACTTTGCTCCAGCACGGAACCAGAGACCCCATTGTTCCCTGGCAGCTGTCGCGGGATTTTGCCCGGCGGATCGAGGAAGTGTGTGGTCCAGGCAGGGTGGAACTGGAGCTGATCGAAGGGGCCGGCCACGCGACTGACGATTTTCGTACTCCTCCCAACGTCGCTCGGGTGTTCGCCTTTCTTAAGCGCCACACGGCACGGAGTTGACCACATGAACTTGAAGGCCTCGCCGTTCTTTCTCAGTGACCAGCAAATCGATTGGGTCAATACCACCCTCAATTCCATGGATACCCCAACCAAAGCCGGCCAGCTGTTCTGCCTTCTGGGGGGGCTCTATTCTGAATCGGAACTTGAGGACTTGATCCGGACTCTGCAGCCTGGCGGAGTGTTGTTCCGACCTGGGCCTGCCGCGGCTGTTTTGGCCCGCCATCAGGCACTTGACCGTTTGAGTCGGATTCCGCTGCTGAAAGCAGCCAACCTGGAAGACGGGGGTTCCGGGGTAGCGACCGATGGCACCACCTTTGGTAATCCGCTGTTGGTGGCGGCAGCCGGGGATTCTCACCAGGCCTATCTGCTCGGAGAGGTTGCCGCCCTCGAAGGAGCTGCCGTCGGCTGCAACTGGTCCTTCGGCCCTGTGGTGGATCTAGCACTGAACTTCCGCAACCCCATCGCAATGACGCGAACATTCGGCAGTAATGCTCAGCGGGTCAGTCAGCTGGCATGCGAGTACATTCAGGCCCTTCAAGCCAGGGGGATTGCTGCTTGTCCCAAGCATTTTCCCGGCGATGGAGTCGATGACCGTGACCAGCACCTGCACCCCACGGTGAACACCTTGACAGCCCAGGAATGGAATCAAAGCTTCGGGCAGGTGTACAAAGCCGTGATTGAGCAGGGTGTCCTCTCCATGATGGCGGGCCATATACTGCTGCCAGCTTTTTCGAAGTTGCCGGCATCCCTGTCACCCGAGCTGCTGCAGGGACTGCTGAGAGGGCAGCTGGGCTTCAACGGCGTCATCACCACCGATGCCACCATCATGGCCGGTTTCACCCAGGCTATGCCCCGACGACGTGCCGTGCCTGCTTCTGTTGCCGCCGGATGCGATGTGTTCCTGTTTCCCAACAATGTGCAGGAGGACTTCGCCTATTTGATGGAGGGCATCGCTGACGGCACCGTCTCGGCAAACCGGCTTGACGAGGCTGTGACTCGCATACTGGCCCTCAAGGCAGCGCTGCGGTTGTCCGAAAAAGCCGAGCGTCCCGGTCTTGAGGTTGTCGGTTGTTCCCAGCATCGTTTATGGGCTAAAACCTGCGCTCAGAAGGCCGTGACCCTGGTCAGAGATCACCAAGGACTGTTGCCGCTTCGTTCCACACAGACACGCAGGGTACGCGTCCGTCTGGTGGGTAGCGACTCAATGGACAACGGGGCGTCCCTGACGGACTGTTTCGTGCGGGCTTTGACGGCTCACAGTTTCGAAGTGACCGTCCCTTCCGAAGAAGCCGACCGTGCACGGCCTTTGCGGTCAGTGGCGGAACAGCAGGCGGAAACCGACGTTGCCATCTGGCTGGCCCACGTCCCCGTCGCCAGCGATCAGACGGCTGTACGACTGTGGTGGAAAGCTCCCTTTGTCTTTGATCTCCCCAAATTTGTTCACGAGATTCCCACGGTGTTCCTTTCCTTCGCCAGTCCCTACCACCTCCAGGATGTTCCCTACGTGGGCACGCTGGTGAACGCTTACTTAGCGACTGAAGCGGTGGTTGAGGCCGTCGTCGAGAAGCTTGTGGGGTCCAGCCCGTTTCTCGGAACCAGTCCTGTCGATCCGACCTGCGGGTACCCCGATTTCAACGCACTGTCACCTGGGCCGTCTCACTGACAAACTGGTCGGTGCGGGCCCTGATCCTGGCGGTTCCTTTTTCTCCGGTGGTGGTAAGCCAGTAGGCGGTTGAACCCCCGGTGAGAGGCCGGCAAGGGGAGCCCTGAAGGTTAAGGGGCCCCTCAACTTCGAGGGTGACAGGAGCCGCACCGTACCAGACCTCGTTGCCATGAGTGTCGAGCAACCGGACTTCGACCCGTGCCACATCCCAAGTTATGCCCTCAACGAGCTCGGTAGTATCACAGGTGAGTTCCAAGCGGGCGGCATGGGTTGGTCCGAGGGTCTGTTCCCAATCCTTGGTGCCCCTGCTCCATCCTTCAAAGCGGTAGCTCCTGGCCCCGGCTCCCCATCCGGCGATATGCCTGGTGTACAGGTCATAGACATCGGTGGTTTTCCATTTCTTTTGGAACATGACCCAGAACATCGGTACGAGATACCTAAGGGAGGGCATGCCACCCCTGCGTTGATACGCCTGCAGAAAGGCCTTGACCGTACGGGCTTGACCACGGTTGAGTCCCGGTTCGTTTTCGATGGCGTTTCCGATCAGATCATCCACCAGCACCGGCGGATGGGGCAGGCCGCAAAACCTCTTGCGGTCGGGATAAAAGGTCTGAACAAACAGATTGCCGGTGAAGACCCTCACCTCATCGCTGTTGGTAAACACCCAGAGGGCTTTGAGGACGGCCGCATCATGGTCGCCAATGGCAAGGCGGCTGACCACCTCCCCAAAAGCAGAAGCGTCCCGCTGGCTGGCACAAAAGGCAGCGGCAGGTTTGAAGCAGCGGAACTGGTCGACAACACCGTGATGGCAAATTTGATCGCCGGACCCAAAGTCGGCGTGGGTGCCATAATCGGCCAGGCACCAACCGAGCGCCCCGCTGATTCCGGAGTCAGCGGCTGCTGCATTCTGTACCCGGGCATGCCGAAGGGCGTGTTCTACCCGGCGGGCCTCGGTGTCCGCTTTTTTGGTAGGGAACATATGCCCGTTGTGTTCGGTGACAAGGTAGGGCACTTTGGCGCGGGCGATTTTGGAACGAGGCTCGAGGGGCTGATTGGAACCGTTGTGCACAAAGTCATTGTAGGTATAGACATCTTCAAAGAAGCGGCTGCCAGCGAAGTTGCGCACCCCGCCGGTGGGCCGGTGGTCCAGACGTCGCGCCAGGGCATTGGTGGCCCGGTAGAATTCGTCGTCGTCGGCGGATTCATTGATGCGCACACCCCAGAGAATGACGCTGGGCCGGTGGCGGTCACGGACGATCATCTCTTCGACATTCTGCAGCGCCACCTGCTTCCATAGGGTGCCGCCTATATGCTGCCACCCAGGGATTTCTTCAAAGACCAGCAGACCAATTTCGTCGCACCGGTCGAGAAAATGTCGGCTGGGCGGGTAGTGGGACGAGCGGACGACATTACAGCCCAACGTGAACTTCACCAGATCGGCGTCGGCTGCTTGGGCACGTCTTGGCATGGCATACCCGACAACGGGCCAACTCTGGTGGCGGTTGAGTCCCCGCAGTTTGACCGGCTGACCGTTGAGAAAAAAGCCTTCGGGGCGGAATTCCGCATGCCGGAAGCCGAAGGTTTTTACAAGACGGTCTTCATCGGTATCGACCACCAAGTCGTAAAGAACCGGAGAGTCCAAGGCCCACAGCAAGGCACCGGGAACCTCCAGTTCGTAGGGAGATTGACGGTCTCCCGGCGCCCAACCAACGGCTCCGCTGGCCCGTTCTTCTCCTGTCTGATGGTCGCAGATGCGCACAGTTCCCACCAGCGGCAGTTCACCGGTCCAGGGTGCATCGAGATAGAGAAACCCCTGCACGCGGGGATGGCCTCGATTCAGTGCCGGTGTTTCGAGCGTCAGAGTGGCAAGGTAACGCGCAGGGCGGACTTCCAAATGCACTTCACGGTAGATTCCCCCGTAGGTCAGATAATCCACAGCGTGCCCAAAGGGTGGAATGTCAGGGGCTTCTTCGGCATCTGCCACAACAGCCAGCAAAGCCTGGCCCTGAGCGAGAACCTCGGCAGAAATTTCCACCTCAAAGGGAGTATAACCGCCACAATGCTCGGCAACGAAAATACCGTCAAGCCACACTTCGGCTCGGGCCATAACGGCCTCGAAAACCACAAAAACTCTTTGACCCGACCAAGCTGGATCAAACGTCAACACCCGCCGGTAACCGGTAACAAAGCAGAACGATGCCGGATCAAAATTGTCCAGGGGGAGTTCCAGGTTGGTATGAGGCAGCCGGACGGTCTGCCAGCCGCTGTCGTCAAAGTCAGGTTGCAGAAACTCAACGGGTGGGCGGGGCAGAGTCTTCCAACCGTTATTGAGGGGAAGTTCGTGTCTCATCTGTCCATGGTAACACGATTTTCCTTCCCCCCATCGGCTACTTCTTGATCTTCCCGTCCAGATCCCAGAGATCCTCCCAGGTCTGGCCGTCTTTCCAGAGAAACACCTGGCCCTTTACCAGCCGGCAGTTTTTATCGATTTTGGAAAGCTTCGACATTTCTGCTTCCGAAAGCTGAGGTCCCAGCGCTGTCTTGAGGTTTGCCAGCAGGTTGGTCTGTTTGACCGAGAAAGGAACGGGAATCTGGCCTCGCTGGTGAGCCCATCGCAGACAGATGGCCACAGGATGCACACCATGCTTCTTAGCAATCTCGACAACCACAGGGTCTTCCATATCCACCGTGTCCTCGGGTGTGCGGTCGCGTTCAGGGCGGCCCGGTGATCCCACGGGGCAGAAGCCTACGGGTTGAATACCGGATTTCACCACGTAGTCGAACAGTTGCTGCTGCTGCAGATGGGGGTGGAGTTCCATTTGGTTCACAGCAGGCTTGATGCGGGCGTGGGGCAGGAACGCTTCGAATTTGGCAATGGTCATGTTCGAGGTTCCGATGTTGCGCACCAGGCCCTTGTCGACCAGGTCTTCCAGCTTGCGCCAAACCTTGAGGTAGGACTCGAGCTCGAAGGGCTTGGCGTCGTTGGCCCGGGCATGGACATCCACACCCGGATCGTGGTGGTTGGGGAAGGGCCAATGGATGAGGTACAGGTCGAGGTACGCCAGCCCCAAATCCTTCAGTGATTTCTCGAAGGCCGGTACGACATCGGCCTCCTTATGCTTGTTGTTCCAGAGTTTGGAGGTGATAAACAGATCCTCACGCCGGACGCCTTCTTTTTGGATTTTCGCCAGAGCTCCGCCAATTTCCCGCTCGTTGCCATAAACGGCTGCGCAGTCAAAATGGCGGTATCCCAGACCGGCGGCTTCATAGACGGCCGAGGCCACGGTGTCCGCTGAAACACTGTCGGAACCAAAAGTACCCATGCCGATTATGGGCATTTTGGCCCCACCGGGCAGGGTTTTAAAGGGAACGAGAGCAGGATCGACTTTCATTGGATCTCCTTAAGGTAGGGTTTCAAGGCCGCCAGCAGCGGTTTCTCGCTTTCGGGCAGTTCAACCTTGTCGAACAGGAACCAGGTCTCACGGTGGTCGACCTTGTGGCCGGGGTCGAGGCGTGTCATCGGTCCCAGGCTTTCCACTTCGAGGAAGCCGGGCATGGTGAAAAATTCGCAGTTGCACCCGTAGTCTGGGTAAGTCTTGCCATCTTGGTAATCAAACGTTTTCACAAAGAGCTGCTGACCCAGATGGTAGGCGGCCCAGCCCTGTTTGTTCGCCAGCCCGAATTTCTGCTTTGTGGGCTGGGAGGCGTCATACCGAAACTGAATCAGCCTGTCTCCCCAGGAATACCGGGGGTCATCCATGCGGGTGAACTGCCACAGAACCAGCGGACGGGCGGGGTCGAAACTGACACCGTGTTCCACAAAGGGCTCGTGCGGTATCAAGGCCCGGCCGCCGGCAGCCATCACACTCAGGCACCAGGGGGAAACCTCGATGGTCCACAGGTTACGGTTGATTAGCCGGTGGTTGAGCTGCACTCTGTCTTCAGTAAGGCGGATCTCGATCTGTTTTTCGATGCCCGTGGTGGGTTCCACCACCTGGCTTAACGTCAAGAGTCCCTTCTCGAAGGTATAGGCCACCGGGTCGAAGTCCATGGCATACGTCCGAGGAGCCGCTTCAGGGGCATGCCAAAGCCGGTGTCCTCCCCAGATAAACCATTCGTCTCCCTTGGTCTTGCCCATCTGCTCTTCAAATTCCTTGAAGAGATTTTGTCCGCCCACCGTTCCGAACCGGATGACCCGCGGACCGACCTCGATGGTGATGATCAGCTCAACCGTCCCGTTGGTCAGACGCAGGCAGTGGTTCCAGCCACCATAAGAGACGGTTTCGAGAGTGGTCCGACTCACTTGAGCTCCTCGTCGAACACCACGGCCACCTTGCCGCATTTGCCGCTGGCCATCAGCGCGTACGCATCGGCAACTTTGTCGAGGGCGAAGCGGTGGGTGATGAGCGACTCGGGCCTGATGCCCCAGCGTACAATACGCTCCACTAGCTCCTCCATCCGCCAGATGTTGGTGACCCAGCTGCCGTAAATGGTCTTCTGATCGTGGATGATGTCGGCCGAGGGCTGGAAGGTCACGGTGCCGCCTTCGCCGATAAAACAGATTTTGCCCCATTTGCGTGTGGCCTGAATGCAGGTGAGCCTGGCCTTGTCGTTGGCCGAGCAGTCAATGGCCTTTTCCACACCCATGCCGCCGGTGAGCTGGCGCACCTGCTCCACGTTGTCGGGTCCTGAGGGAAAGACGTAATCGCACAGCCCTTTGTCCTTGGCCAGGGCCAGACGTTCAGCCACCGTGTCGGTACCGATAATGAGTTTGGCACCCATGGCGCGAGCCAGCATGGCGGTGGCCAGACCCACGGGGCCCAAACCTGTGACTAAAACTGCGTCGTTGCCGCTGATGCCTATCTTTTCCAGCCCCTCGTAGACGGTTCCAAACCCGCAGGCTACCTGGGCACCGTCGCTGTAGCTCAGTTCCTTGGGAAGCAGCACCAGGTCTTTTTCCTCGGCAAGCAAGTACTCGGCCATACCGCCGTCACGCTGCCAACCGTAGGCCTTGCGGTACTGCTCGCTGGTGCAGCTGATCATGTAGCCGCGGCGGCAGTCGTTGCACACCCCGCAACCGGAAATGTGGTACACGATGACGCGGTCGCCATCCTTGAAACGGCGGCAGCCGGGACCGGCCTGAACCACCTGGCCGCAGGGTTCGTGACCCGCAATTTTGCCTTTCTGGTAGCCCTCCGGGCCCTTGCCCAGGTGCTGGTGGTAAATGGCCCGGATATCGGAACCGCAGATGGTGGAGCTTTTCATTTTGATGAGAACTTCACCGTGTCCCGGGACGGGAACGTCAAAGTACCCCATTTCGACGGTGCTGTTGCCGGGCAGCATCGCACCGGCCATTTTCTTGGGAATCGCCATTGGTAAATCCTCCTGAAGGATGAACCCATCATCCACCCGAATTGCCGGTTGAAAAATGGATGAAGTCAACAGAAGGATGGATAAATCGGAACTGGCGTCTAACTCCGAAGCTTTCGAAACCCTTCAGGAGGCTGCCCGTAAAACGCCTTGAAGGTCCGCGAAAAATGATATTGGTCGTCGTAGCCGGCCAGCGCCGCCACCTCCTTGACCAGCAGTTGAGGGTCCAGCAGTAACGAAGCTGCAAAGGCCATACGGCAGCGCACCAAGTAGCGGTGCGGTGATTCCTGGTCGAAAAGGCGGAACAACCGTCCCAGGTAGGATGGTGAAACGCCGCATTCCCTGGCTGCTTCGGCCAAGCTCAACCCGCGCAAGGCCAGTTCTCCCAGCTGGGCTTTGAGCTTGAGAAAGCGCTGGTTGAGGTGTGAGCTTTCGTGGGGAGCCGATTGACTTCGGTCGGCCAAAAGCGCAAAAAGCTGCCGCACCACCAGGACACAGACTGGTCCTCTCGAATCGGAAAGGGTATCTGCGGCAGCCTTGAGATCTTCAAACAGACGCTGGATCCAGGCCGCAGAAGAGACGACCCAGGGGCCGCCGTCGGGAAAGGCCTTCGCAGTCAAAGCGGTTGAGTCCGTGCCGAGAAAATCGACAAAGTACTTCACCATGGGCGAGGTCGCCTCGCCCTCAATTCGGTGCGCTATTCCCGGGCCGTACGTAAAAACTGTGCCAGGCAGCAAAGGTTCCCATTTACCGTTCAGATTCACCCGTCCCTGTCCCGAGGCTACAAATTCCAGGCTGGAGTAGCGGAACCCGGGACGATCGATGCGGTAATCACCACCGCAAACCTCACGGCCGCCACAGACGACTTCGAGGTCTGTTCCGATCGAAGGTGAGAGGTTGAGAAACCAATAATCACCGCGCTTGACCTCACGCGACAGGAAGGCGGGGGCAGGGAACGCATCCATACCTCAGACTACCAGCACAGTGCTGAAAAATCCACCTTCTGGGTCAATTCCTCGATTTACGGCCCCGCCAAACGACCTCGAACTGCTTTCAACTAACCCGGTATGGGGTATCTATCGACCGCGAGTTGATGTACCTGCCCCGAAATCAGAGGTTGCTGTTTCCTGTCAACGACCAGGGTAGGTGATTTGCTCGGGCCACAACTCGGCCCATGCCTTCAAGAAGGCCTTTTCATCACCCAGCAGCTGCAACCTCCAGAAAACAGGCTTTCCGTCGACCGTCACGGCCAGTTTGTAATCCTGCGCCAGAAACGGAAGGTACTTCAGTAAGGCCGCCGAGCCCCAGAATCCGAAGCTGGTCACTTGCTCCTTGGGAATTTCCCATACCTGCGGAGCCGGAGAAGCCTCTTTTTTGGCGAGGGGAATTCCGAAGAGCGTCGGTTCACTGGGGATCATCAGGATTCGCAGAACTTCAGGAAAAACTTGAACGTAAACCAGGGCAGAAACCATTTCTGGACCGGCAATAATACGCGACAAACACCAAATCAGGGGTTGGGGCAGTTCTTCGGATGCCATTGGTTACCTCACCAGCTTTGAAAGCTTTTTGAAATCTTCTGTCCCAGCCACTTTCAGCAATTGGAACAGCGCGGCCTCAGCCGATGTGATCACGGCACCGGCATTCCTGGCCGCCTCCAAACCGATACGCCAATTCTGCTTGGTACGGCTCATCAGCGCATCCTGCACCAAATGCACGGTGAAACCAGCGTCCAACAGGTCGATGGCGGTTTGAAGAACACACACATGGGTCTCCATACCAACGAGGATCACCTGTTTTCTTTCTGAATTGTTGAGAACTTGAGTGAACGTCTCAATGCCGCAACAGCTGAACGTGAGCTTTTCCAACACGGGGGTGGATACCTTTGCCTTTAGTTCAAGAAGAGTTGGACCCAAACCCCTCGGGTATTGCTCGGTCACAACCACGGGTATGGCAAGAGTGTTGGCAGCTTCCAGTAAAAGCCCAGTATTGTCCAGCAGCTTCCGCAAAACGCCTTCGTCCATAGCCTTGCAAAGTTTCTCCTGAACGTCAATGACGACCAAGATAGATTCCTCGGCTCTGAGGATGAAACGATCCTTGACTCCCAACATGCACCTCCGGGTTTTCTCTAGTATAATGGAAGTATGCCGCGCCGCGAACCCACCTACGCACTGACAACGTTTGCCCCTGACTGGTCCATTGAGCTAGGCAGCCATCAGAACATCGAAATTTCCGTTGTTGTCGGCGGTTCGGGCCTCTTTCATAGTCAAGACGGCGAACACTCCATCTCCCGGGGCTCCATCGTCTGCATCGATTCCGGGGTGCATCACCGCTACTCCAGTTTGCCTGGAATCCGTTTTTGCATCCTTGAATCAGACGACTTGGGTGACTCAGCCCGGGAACTGTTCACCAGTCTTCTGGAGCAGGCTCCCTACCGCATTCTGAATTTCTCCAACATTGACCTTGAGCAGTATGAAATTCTTTTTCAGTCATTTCTCCGACTCACCTCTTCGCAAAACCGTCATCAGAGGCACTTTATCCGGCTGTGGATTGAACTGCTGCTGGTCCATATTCTGCGTACCGCCAACCGTCCTACCCGAACACCGTTGCCCGATGTCGCCGAATACATCCGGCTCAATCTGCAGTCTGAGCTTGCCGTGGAAGATCTCGCCGCGCAGTCGGGAATGTCGCTTTCTAGTTTTCGAGCGGCTTTCAAATCGCTTTACGGGCTGACCCCCAAGCAGTTCCAACAACAGAAACAGCTCGAGGAGGTGCAGTGGCTTCTTCGATCCACCGATCAGTCCTTAAAAGAAATTTCTGAGATGGTTGGTTTGGGCAACCCGAATTACTTATCGAGCTGGTTCCAGGCCAAGGTGGGACTATCTCCCACCGACTGGCGCCGGCGTCAGTCAGGGGAAGCCGCTTCCGACGGAGAAACCTGACGGTTTTCAAAGATTCTTTGCGTTTTTCCTGAGAGACGAGTCCGGCAATTGCCTCCAAACTCCTGTTTACGGAGGCATGGGTATGGTTGTCCCTGAAAATGTTCTGAAAATCGAAGAATGGTATTCCCCCAGCATTACCAAGGCTGAAATGAAGCAGTTCCTCAAAAGGGACAATTGGCATGGCGCTTTGAACTTTGCGCTTTGGTTTGGGCTGTTGATCGGCGTCGGGTATCTCGGGTACCTGCTGATCGACACTCTCTGGGCCATTCCCGTCTTCTTTTTATACGGTGTCATCTATGCCGGCAGCAACGGCCGCCACCACGAATGCAGCCACGGAACGGTCTTCAAGACCCCCTGGCTCAATGACTTTTTCTATTTCTTTTGCGGTGTGATGGAAATTCGCGACATCATTGATTTTCGCTGGAGCCATACCCGTCACCATTCCTATACCATCTGGCGTGGCGTCGATCCGGAAATCCTGGTGATGAGGCCGCCGAATTTCCGCCATTTTCTCCTCGATTTTTTCTATCTGCGCTCGGGACCGCGGGCTTTGGTCAATATGGTTCTTCACTCCCTGGGAATCGTTTCGGCCCATTCCAAGAATTATGTCGAACCCGAGGACTATCAAAAGATGTTCTGGTGGTCCCGAGCCAACCTTGTCATCTGGTTGTCTGTCATCGGTGCGTCCGTGTACTTCCAGACTTGGCTGCCCTTGCTCTATTTCGGTTTGCCCCGGTTTTATGGCGGATTCTTTCTGTGGTGTTTTGTGCTTTTGCAGCATGTGGGCCTCTCTGAAAACGTCTGGGACCATCGCAAAAATACCAGTTCGGTGGATGTGAATCCTTTCCTCAGCTTTCTATTCATGCATATGGAGAATCATGTCGAGCACCATCTGTTTCCGTTGGTTCCGTATCATCAGCTTCCCAAGCTGCACAAAAAACTCAAAGACCAAGTGCCTGTTCCCTACAAAAGCCTTTGGCATGGTCTGAGCAAGGTGGTTCCCATGGTGTTGGCGCAGCGTAAAAATCCCGATCTGTTTATCGACCGCTCGGTTCCCTTCGAGGCAGACTGACATGTGGGTGAAAGTCTGTTCTATCAGTGAGATTTCCGAAGAGGATGTTTTTGGCTTTGAAGTCGAGGCGCAACGCCTGGCTGTCTACAACATCGGCGGCAAGTTCTTTGCCACTGAGGCGCTTTGTACCCACGAAAAGGCCGACCTGGTAAAGGGTTACCTCGATGGCGGCATCATTGAGTGCCCCAAGCACAACGCCCGTTTTGAGGTTGCGACAGGCAAATGCCTGAAGCGGCCCGCCAAGCATGATCTGAAGACCTTTCCCGTCAAGGTGGAAGGTGGTGTTTTGTATGTGGAAATGCTTTAGGTTCAAAGGAGGAGCCATTTATGACATCGAAAGAACGAGTTCTGCGGGCGTTCGGGAAGAGCCCCGGTCTGCCCGACCGGGTGCCCATTCAGTTTGACCTGTGTCAGAGCCTGACGGCAGCGTTTGCGAAAAAGCTGGGAATGCAGGCCGATTATGCCCTTTCGTACTACGAAGATCTGACGTACCGGATTTCCGCCAACGATATCCGCACTAAACTGGGCAGCGACTGCATTGTCGTCGGTGGACAGGTTGCAACGGGGTTTGTTCCTCAAATCGTCCGTGCCGACGTGACCACCAATGAATTCGGAATGCACATGAAGCCGACTCCTTTGTACGTCGAGGTGGTGAAATGTCCTCTTGAGGACGCCGAAACCGTGGAGGATGTGAAGGCCTACCGGTTTCCCGACGCTTATGCCCCTGGCCGGTTTGTGAAAGCCAAGCGCGATATCGAGCGTTTCGGCAAAGATTTTTTTGTCATTGGAGACGTCGAGCTGTCGCTGTTCGAACTGGCCTGGCACCTGACCGGCATGGAAAAATACATGATCGGCATGGCCATGGAAGAGGAATGGGTCGATGTCTTGGACGACATGGTCGAAAAATGGACTACCGGTTTGGCCCTGCAGTTAGTCGAACTTGGGGTGGATGCCCTCTGGTTCGGTGAGGACTTGGGAAGCCAAACCTCCATGTTGATTTCCCCTGATCAGTGGCGAACCCGTTACAAACCCCGTCATAAGCGCATCATTGAAGCTGTGAAGGCCAAGAATCCCCAGGTGATCGTCATCATGCATTCCGACGGCGCCATGGCACCTCTGATCGACGACTTTATTGAAATCGGTATTGAGGTCTACAATCCCGTTCAACCCAATGTTCCCCACTCCGACCCCCAGGAACTGGTCGACAAATATGGCGGAAAGATTGCTTTCTTCGGTGGTATTGACCAGCAAGCTCTGCTTCCTCAGGGCGACAAAAAGGCCATCACAGAAGAAATCGTCCGCCGTACGAAAATTCTGGGCAAGAAGGGTGGTTATCTGGCCGCACCGGCTCATATTTTGCAGGCCGATGTCAGTCCGGAAACCGTCGAGTATATGATTGAAGTTCTCAAGGGGTGCAAGCTGTGAAGATCCAGTTCTATTGTCCCCGGTGGGGCTCGGAGCACCTGAGCTGGGAGCTTTTCACCCAGAAGGTGAAACAAAGCGGCTATGACGGCGTTGAGTTCAATTTCCCTCTGGGAAACCAGGCGGAAGTCGATGTCCTGCTTCAGGCCTTGCAACACCGGGGACTAGAACTGATCGGCCTTCATGGTGATACCGTCACCCCCGACTTTTCCAGACACCGCGAGGAATTCCAGGCCAGACTGAGCCGCATTGCCGCTGTGCGGCCCCGGTTTATCAATTCGCACACAGGGAGAGATTGGTTCTTGCCCGAACAGAACAAGGAACTTCTGGCCTTGGCGAAGGAGATCTCAGCGCGGACCGGAGTTCCGATCTATCATGAGACACACCGCAGCAAGTTCAGTTTTGCCGCTTCGGTGACGGCTCAGTTTCTCAAAGATGATCCAGATCTTCGCCTTGTGGCTGACTTTTCCCACTGGTGCAATGTATCGGAGTCTCTTCTGGAGGACCAAGCAACCAGCTTGGCGCTGGCCATTGAACGCAGCGATCATATTCATGCCCGTGTCGGACACTCTCAAGGCCCCCAGGTCACCGACCCGAGGGCTCCCGAGTGGGCCCAAGCGTTGGCGGCACATTTGCGGTGGTGGGATTCGATTGTCGCCTGCCACCGGGCGCGGGGAACTCCGGTTCTGACGGTGACCCCGGAGTTTGGACCCTTGCCTTACATGCCTTCCTTGCCACACACTAATGTACCCGTAGCCAACCAATGGGAGATCAATGTTCACATGATGAACCTGCTGAAAGCCCGTTGGTCACAACCTGTTGAAGGAGCTTCTTGATGGACAGAATTGCTTTCAAAATGAAACTGAAACCCGGTTTTGCAGCCGAATACAAGAAACGTCACGATGAACTGTGGCCCGAACTGAAAACCATGCTGAAGGATGCCGGGATTTCCGATTATTCGATTTTCTTCGATGAGGAAACCAATATTCTTTTTGCTGTTCAAAAACAGGCAGGCAGTGCTTCTTCCCAAGATTTGGGCAGCACCGAAATCGTCAAACGTTGGTGGAAGTTTATGGCGGACATTATGGAAACCAATCCCGACAACTCGCCGGTCAGCACTCCCTTGAAAGAGGTGTTCTACCTCAAATAGCGTCCGTTACCTGCCGTGTTCCTGGTCCTCAAATTCTTTGACAGCGTCAAAGAGGGCCAGGATATTATCCACAGGCGTGTCGGCCAGAATGGATTCGTGGCTAGGCCCCGCGACGTAGGCACCGCCCGGGGTGTAAATCCTCAGCAGATCCAGTGTTGCCTGGCTGACACTTTTAGGGTTTCCCTTCAAGAGCAGGTCTTTGGCATCAATGCCTCCGCTCAGACAGACCCGGGTTCCATAATCTTTTTTCAACGATGCCGCGTTCATACCCGCGCAATCAGGCTGCAACCCGTGAAGGGCATCGATACCCGAACGGATAATGGCAGGTACCAACGGACGGATTCCTCCCGCTGAGTGAAGCATCACCTTTTTCCCATAACGATGACCTAAATCCGCCAGCCGCTTCAGGGAAGGAACTATGAACCGTTCAAACTGGTCCACCGTAAACAACGGCCCGTTCTGCCCGCCGAAATCGTTTCCAATAAAGAAGATATCAATATGCTTGCCCGCCGTTTCAAAAATCATTGTGGTGACGGCGATATAATAATCCACAATCCTTTCCAGCAACACCTGAATGAAGTCCGGGTCATCGTACATCAGGTAGTACAACTCCTGGGTGCCGATGAAGTCGATGGCATCGTGCCAGAAAGGAGACCATTCACCGCCCAAAATGGCAAATTCTTCGTGAAGAGTCCTAGCCTGCCCGGGAATTTGCGAAAGGTCGGCAGAGGAGGGGTCGGGCCAAGGAAAGGTCCGTAGGGCCGCCAGAGTCCTCCGCTCGAGCAACGGCTTGACGGTGGGCTGTCCGTAACCGAACACCCGCCGATCGTGACCAAAAGGACTGCGCCACCTTGAACCGGCACCGCCGATGAGCGACTCCACACATCGGAAATCATCTCCGATCCGTCGCCTGAAGCCTTCGGTGTCCAGCCCGGTCTCGGCCGTGGCTTTGGCTAAAAATTCTGGCGAAGCTCCCAGCCATTTCGGAACGGCACCGGTTTCGATATGGTTGAAAGCAGCCAGTGCTTTTTCACGGGGCAGCAGCTGCGAAGGCTTCTTCCCATGAATTCGCGAAATTCCCGAGTCAAAGGGCCGGGTGGAACCGCGGAGAATCAGCTGCTGCTTGATTTTCAGGACATTGATCCCCGCGGCGCTGCGGTTAAGGCGGTTCTCCATAATTCCGCAGGCAATCGTTCCCATGAGGCTGGTGTCAATCTGAAGGGTACTGATGCGCGGAACGTGTTCCTGGCTGTAATCCATCAGGTCACCCGGTGCGATGATCGACACATCCTGGGGTACTTGGAGCTTCAGTTCACTGAGCACCGACAAAGCACGGGCGGCAATATCATCATCGAGGGCAAAAATGGCGGTGGGATGATCGGGAATGGTGAAAATGGCTCTGAGCCGGTTGCGAAGGTACTCGTGGTCACGCAAGTCGTAGGTCAAGCGCTCAATATCGCTGATGGGAACATCAAATTCTTCAATGGCTTTCTTGAAGCCGATAAACCGGTCGATCGATAACATCGGCAGTCCTTCCCGCTCAATGTCGATAAACACAATTTTGCGGTGACCTGCCTGTAGAAGGTGGACCGCACCTTCGTAGGCTCCTTGAAAGTCATCCACGCACACCGTTGAAAACCGGTTCTGAAAGTTGCCGTTCATCACCAAGACAACCGGCATGCCCCGGCTTTCCAACTTGGTAAAAAGAGCCTCGTTTCCGTAATGCAGCGAAAACAAGCCATGGCAACCCAGGCTGTCGATCCGCCGGAAAATCTCATCGGGTGCCAGGTGTTCGCTAATAGGAATAATGACCACAGTATGGCCGCGAATGGAAAAAAAGCTGTCGATACTTTCCAGGATGGGGCGAACAAAACCAAAGGTCATTGCCCATTCGGAATCGATACTGAACAAGATACCGATCACCGATTGGGGGTGGCTCTCGGTTTCACTTTTGTTCGATTTCTTGTAGCCCAGGGTATCAACAGCGTCGAGAACCTTCTGCCGGATCTCGGTAGAGATTCGCCCTTTGCCGGTCATGACAAAAGAGGCAGTGGTGATGGAAACCCCAGCCTCTTCGGCGACATGCTTCAATGTGACTTTTGCCATGATTCCCTCGTCTGATAAATATTTTACCAGCTTACTAAAAATATGGCAAGAAGCCGGTGAGAATTTATCAAGCTAAGTACTGACCAATTTGGCGGCTGATCTCTGTCTGTGAAAGCTCGCCCTCGTTGAGGCCTGTGATTTCCCCTACAATGCGCTGGTCTCGAAACACCAGAATGCGGCGGGCGAGGGTGATCAATTCGGGCATATCGGAACTGATCAGGATAATGGATTTTCCCTGTTCGCTGGCCAGTTTCCAGATCAGGTCATGAATTTGGGCTTTAGCGCCCACATCGACACCTACGGTGGGCTCGTCAATGATCAGGATATCGCAGTCGGCGTTCAGCCATTTCGCAATGCTCACCTTCTGCTGGTTTCCACCCGAAAGGTTCTTGACCAGCTGCTCAAGACTAGGGGTCTTGATGGACATTTCTTCTACAGACTTCAGGTTGATCTGGCGAATCCTTTTGTCGTCTATCACGCGGAGAACCGAATGACGGAAGCGTTCCCAAATAGTGACCGCCATATTCGTTCCGACAGAAAAATCGAGGATCAAACCTTCTTCTTTTCGGTTTTCTGTAATGTAGGCCAGCCTATGTTGATAGACCGCCTCGGCAACACTGCGGATCTTTACTTTTTTGCCGCGAATGGTGATATCAGCTGTACCGGCCGGGTCTTCTCCAATCAGAATGCGTGCCAGTTGCGTGCGACCGGCACCAACGAGACCGTAAAAACCCAGGATTTCTCCTTGCTTCAGGTGGAAGTTGGCGTCGTGGATTTTCCCGGCTGAGTAAGCATTGTTGACCTCGAGAACGGTTTCTTCACCGATAGCCAAGGTCCCAAGCTGCTTCACAGCATACTCACGCCCAATCATCATTGCCACCAGGTCGTTGGTCTTGATGTTCTTCGTCTCGACGGTACCGATCATAAGACCGTCCCGGATGACCGTCACCTTGTCGCAAAGCGCGAAAATCTCTTCAATCTTGTGTGAGACGAAAATCACGGTCACACCCTGATCACGCAGTCCCCGCACAATGGTGAACAACTTTTCCGCTTCGTGAAGCGTAATCGAGGAAGTGGGTTCATCGAGCAGAAGGACTTTGGCATTGACAGCCAAAGCCTTGGCAATCTGCGTCAGCTGCTTTTGTGCAGCCGACAGGCCACCGGCACGGTCTTCCGGTTTGAGTTCCAGGCCGACCAGCGCCATCAGGCGGGCCGCGTCCTGATTCAACGCTTTCCAGCGCAGGCCCAAAGGGGTCCGGTAGTGGTCCAGCCGTTCCAGCATGATGTTCTCAGCCACCGAGACATCGGGGACAATCTGGATTTCCTGATTGACCACGGCGATGCCGTGTTTGAGGCCATCGGTAAAGTTGCGGAGGTTCAGCGGGAGGCCGTCCAGATGGACGGTCCCATGGTCGGGTTGGTAAAACCCGGAGATGATTTTGATCAGGGTGCTCTTGCCGGCCCCATTCTCTCCCAGCAGAGCATGAACTTCGCCCTGCTGAAAGGTCACAGATATGTCGTGCAAGGCCCGTACGCCGGGAAAGCTCTTCCCGATCCCCTGTAGTTCCAGCATCTCTGAACCTCCGCCTTCTTTGTTATTTCTTGGGAGCGACTAGGTAGTCTTTCTCAAGCTTCTTCAGAATGTCTGCCGTTACCGCACCGAGCATCGACGAGTACGTGTCAAGGTTGGCCTTGGTCACAACCAGGGCTCCCGAATTGACCATGTAAGCTCCAGCCTTGACGGTATATCCGTCAATCAGGTACTTGTTCAGCATGCAGCTGATATAGCCATGGCCATAGGGGTTCTGGGCGATGGTCGCGTCGATATAGCCATCCTTGATCGCCTTGACCACAACCGGATCATCATCGATGCCGATAAAGCGGATCTTCTTTTTGGCGGTCTTGTTGTACTCGGCCAGAATCTGGGCCGTTGCGACGGTCGTGGTGTAACCGGTGCAGACGATGCCGTCAATTTTGTCCTTCTGGGCGGCAATGGCGTTCTGGATCTTCTCGGTGGCTTCTTCAATCGAGGTGATGTCGGCCACTTCCTGGATGATCTTAACGCCGGGCATTGCCTTGACGGCCAATTCCACACCTTCCTTGCGCAGCACGGTGTTGGGGTCGGTCATGACTTCGAGCACATTGAGAATGTTGCCCTTGTTGCCCATCAGCTTGATGAGAGTCTGGGTAGCCAGAGTCGCGGCATATTTGACGTCAGTCGCGACGGTAAAGCTTGCCGGGGTGGGCTGCTGCGAAGGGGCTCCGAAGTTGACGGCAAACCCGCCTGCCGACTGGATTTCCTTGTAGATCGCGTTGACACCCGAGGCATTGGATGGGTACACCGAAAAGCCTTTGTAGCCCTTGGCCACCAGTGCTTCCAGCCCTGCCGTTTCACTTTCTTGGGTCCAATCGGGTCCAATCTGCTTCAGCACCGTGATACCGGTGTCCTTTTCGAACGCTTCGACGCCCTTTTTGACGCCGTCGAAGTACGGATGGACTGCCGAAGCGTACCAGGCGATCTTGTAATCCTTCTTGGCCTGGGCAAACGCCTCGCCGCCGAGAAGCATGGTGAAAGCCACAAGGGCCCACAGAACCTTTTTCATACCTTCCTCCCTAAATCTTTCTCTATCGTGCGGGGTTTCCGCCTCGATTTGAGTTCTTTGGTTTGACCGAGCAGAACCGCCAGTAGGATGATCATCCCCAGGAAGGTCTGCTCGAAGTACGTGTCGACCTGCATCAGAATCAGGCCGTTCTTGATGAGGACCATGATCAGTCCCCCGAAAAAGAGACCCACCGCAGAAATGCTGCCTCCGGTGAGCGAAGTGCCGCCAATGACCGCGACGGCAAACGAGATGATCATCCAGTTGCCGCCGGTGGCTGGTTGCGCCGATGCCATCCGGCTGATCCACAGCAGTGCCGTGATGGCGGCAAACGCGCCGGAAAGCATATTCGCCAGCACGATCATTTTGTCGGTCTTGATACCAGAAAGCCTTGCTGCGCTGAGATTTCCACCCGTCGCCAGCAGGTGACGTCCTGTCACGGTGAAACGGAAGAAGTACCACACAATCAAGAGCGTCACTACCAAGAGCAGAACCAAGTTTGGTACGCCAAGGAAGTTTCCCTGCCCGAGGATGTTGAAACTCTCGGGCAACTTGGTCATGGGGTAGCCCTTGGAAATGCCCATCACCAGGCCGGTGAAAATAAACGAGGTTGCCAGCGTGACGATGAACGAGTTCAGCTTTGTCTTGGTGATGACAAAGCCATTGATCCAGCCCGTAAAGATACCGACGGCAATGGCAGCCGCTGAAGCGGAGACAGGGTCCCAGCTTAGGTTCTGCATCAGCATACCGGCGGTGATGGTGGCCAAGCCGCCAATGGCTCCCAACGAAAGGTTCATGCCGCCAACGACCATGACGATGGCTTGGCCGAGGGCAATAAAAACGTAGACCGACAAGTTCCGCCCGACGTTGAACAGATTGTAGGCTGTGAAAAAGCTATCAGTCAGAAACGTGAAGCCCAGAAACAGGACCAAGGCTGCGCCTATGGTCCCGACCTCACTCTTCGACCGAAGGTTGTCGAACCACCTCATCATTTACCAGCTCCATTGAACTCTGCAACGGCGTCGAACATCGCCACAATATTTTGGGGTGGAACATCAGGAAGCAGGTTATGAACAGGATTGAACACAAAACCACCGCCGGGGCTGAAAATCTCCAGACGCTCAATCACATGTTTCCGTACCGATTCCGGGGTCCCATTGTTCAGGACAAACCGTGTATCAGCACCGCCTCCCCAAAAGGTCACGTCCTTGCCAAAATCCTTTTTCAAAGTGGCAGGATCCATATCGCGGGCGTTGGTTTGAACGGGGTTGAGAATGTCATAGCCGGCTTCAATCAGGTCAGGAATCAGCGGTGTGATGGACCCGCAGCTATGAAGGAAGGTCGCCATTTTGCTGTGCTTTTTCACGTAGCTGCAAAGCTGGGTGTGGCGCGGTTTGAACAAGGCACGGTAGATCTCCGGTGACATGAACAGACCGGTATCTGTCCCCAGGTCGTCGCCGAAGCGAACCACATCCACAATGTCACCGACAGCAGCGCACACTTTTTCAAGTGTTGCCAGGTGACGCACCATGAGCGCATCGAGAAGCTTCTCTGCTTCTTCCGGTTCGGCCAAAAGGTCCATCAGGAAATTGTCGATGCGGCGAAGAAAGGTACCCCACTCAAACAGATTGCATCCGACTACCACCATCAAGGCCCTGTCGGTCGAGGCTCTCAGCGCTAAGGTCCTGCGGCGCAATTCGTCCCAGAAACCGGGCTGCCCTGCATGCTTCCAAGGAGAATGGACCAGATGTGACCAAAGGACCTTGTCCATGGCTTTGTCGAGGTCTTTGTAGTCCGAAGGGTAGCCGTCAAGATAGGGAAAGCAGGTCTGATCATAAAACGCGCTGCCCTCTGGCATGTGGGCAATCGCTGTGCCGTCGGGGTGTTTTGCCCTCCAGCCTCCGTCAGCCTGAGCTTCAGGACGGAACCAGGCGGGATACCGGGCCTTTTTTCCGTTGGCCATGGTGATTTCATACCAGTCCTTGTCCTCGGTATCAAAAGCTCTGCCGATGTCAACAACATCGATGCCGAACCGGTCAAGAAAGGCGTCATTGGGCTGCGCCAGTTGCTGAACCACATCGTAAATATCAGTCTTGCCTGGAATTCCGGCTAACTGGGTCACATTGGAATAGGCAATGGCCGAGATACCCGAACTGGGGGTCGCTCCCATATCTACGGGGACTTTGTCGGATTCTCGGTGCGCCACGGCGGCGCGGACTCGTTCCTGTCCTGTCATATTCTGCTCCTGACTTCTCGAATTGCTGAATTTCACCTCCACTCTACCACGTGTTTGCTTGATGTCAAGAAAAATATTTAACATAAATGAATGTAAAAGAGATGAATATTTATCTTGACAGTTTACCAAGCTGTGATAGTCTGAACGAAAGGAAGGGTAAGACTATGTCAGCAGAATTTGGTACCCGAAATGAGAAAGGAGAATGGCGGCCTCCCTATGCTTGCCGCTACGCACCGATCTTTGAATGGCCCTGGAAACCGCTGAAGGTGCTGAAATGGCTGTTCGGCTGGCCTGGCTACCTGTGGCCCTACCATTTGATTTATGGAATCTTGGCGCTTGTAACCTGGCTGTATCTGATTCCCAGTGCCGAGGTCTGCAAGGTTCTCAGCCCCGATTGGATCCTTCTCATGTTGGTCCGCAACCTGGCAATGATCTGGATTGTCTACGGCGGGTATCATCTTGCTTTGTATCAGCTGAAACTGCATGGTTCCAACCGAAAGTACCATCCCAAGTGGCAGGAAAAAGGCAGCAAGAAGTTCCTTTTCAAGAACCAGGTGTTCGACAATGTGTTCCACACGACGGTTTTCGGAGGGTTTTTCTGGACGCTATGGGAAGTGGCGTACCTCTGGTGTGCCGCCAACGGTTGGATCCCTAGTCTGGTCTGGGAATCCAACCCCGTCTGGTTTGTCGCGTTTTTCCTTTTGATTCCACTTTGGCGCGAGTTGCACTTCTACCTCATCCACCGGCTGATCCATTGGAAGCCCCTGATGATTGCCGTGCACTCAGTTCATCATCGCAACCCGAATCCTGGACCCTGGTCCGGACTTTCCATGCACCCTGTTGAGGCTTTCCTGTATTTCAGCGTTGTAGCCATCAACTTTGTCCTGCCGTCTCACCCGGTTCATTTTTTCTTCAACTCGATCTGCACGGGTCTTTCACCTGCCAACGGGCATCACGGTTTCGAAGGCCCCTTATTCGAAGGAAAGTTCATTACGGGTTCTTACTTCCACTATCTTCACCACCGTTACGTGTCCTGCAACTTTGGTGAGGCTACCTTGCCTCTCGACAAGTGGTTCGGACGCTACTACGATGGTCAGGGTCCGTACACGACGAAGGGCTTTCAGGGCAACCAGGATCCTTCGGAGTAGAACGGCCGGGAGGTCCTTTGGCCTTTGAGATTTCCGTACTGGCTTCCGGTTCCATTGTCTGTCAGCCCGACTGGGGAATGTCGGTAACCGGATGCCAGTACCATCGGCTTTACATCAAGCGGGCAGGGAAGGCGTATTGTTCCCTGCCGGAAACGACACTGACGCTGGAAGATGAGACGGTCTACCTATTTCCGGCGTTCTCTCCTTACAAACTATGGCAAGATCCTGAACATCCCCTTGAGGTTTTGTGGTTCCATCTGGTTTCCATGCCGGTGTTGACCCGGGGGCTAGTTGTTCACTCCTTCCAGAACAAACCGACATTAAGATCTGCGGCTGATTTGCTCGAACGGTTGGTACCCTACACCTGGCAGGATCTTGATGGTACAAAAGACCCGCTTCTGGAGCCAGCCTTGGAGCTGTTCTTTGAGCTTTTGGGCCGGGAGACGGCTTTACAGCGCTGCCATGACCCAAGAGTTGCCTTGGTCCTTGGCAGGCTTTTGGAGGCCGATGGCGGATGGGTGCCGATGGAGGCCTTGGCCTCTTCCGCGGGAATGGAGCCCCACTATTTTTCCAGGGTGTTTCACCGTGAGGTAGGGTTGACTGTCAAAGAATATCAGCTGCATTTGCGGATGAAAAAGGCGTTGGGGCTGCTTCGCCAGGAAAAAAAAGTGGCAGAGGTTGCCGAGGCCGTCGGTTACCAAGACGAAAAAGCTTTCAGCCGGGCCTTTCACAATGCCATTGGAACCACCCCTTCGGAATACCGAAAAAGATACCTTCTGCAACTTTAATCACAATTAAGATGGTATGCAGTTTGGATTTCTCCCTCAATACTTGTGAAAGAAGGAGGGGGAAATGACTTCAAAAGAACGTGTGCTTGCCGTCCTATCGCACCAAATTCCCGACCAAGTGCCCCGTTGGTGCGGAGCCTCACCGGAATTTCTGGAAAAAGCCCGGCGCTTCCTTAAGGTTGCCGACGAAGAATCTGTTTACCAGCGTTTCGGAGATGATTTCCGCCGGGTCTTCACCAAATACGCAGGACCACCCGAGCACGCCCCCGATTACCAGTTGCCCCCCGGGGTCACCTGGCGTTCTCCGTTCGGGATCGACCGCCACGGGTATGGTTACGGTCAGCCCCTGAACCACCCCTTGGCCGAAGCTGGTTTGGCCGAAATTGAGGCCTATCCTTGGCCCGATCCGTCGTGGATGAGCGCTTCTCAGGTGCAGACTGATGCCACGAAATGGAAAGGTGAGTATGCGATTCTTGGGGGAGAGTGGTCGCCATTCTGGCATGACGCCATCGACCTGGTAGGAATGGAGAACCTGCTGATGTTGATGTACGACGCGCCGGAGGTGGTCGACGCGCTGTTCACCCACATAGTCGATTACTACTACGCGGTCTCGGAACGCACTTTCCAGCAGGCCGGTAAAGCCATCGACATTTTCTTCATCGGCAACGATTTCGGTACCCAGACCGGCCCCATTGTCAGTGAGCCCATGTTCCGCCGGTTTCTTTTGCCGCCTCTGAAACGTCTGGCTGATCTGGGGCACCGCTTCGGTCTGAAAGTCATGCTGCACTGTTGCGGCGGTTTTGCTCCCCTGATTCCTTGCCTGGCAGAAGCGGGAATCGATGTCTTGCAAAGCCTTCAACCCGATGCCTCGGGAATGGAGCCTTCAGACCTGAAAAGGCAGTTCGGCAAGCTGATCGTGCTCAACGGCTGCGTGGATTCCCAGAACATACTCATCAAAGGCCATCCCGAAATGGTCGTTGAGAAAACGCGCCATATTCTCGAAGTCATGATGCCCGGTGGTTTGTACATCCTTTCACCCAGCCATGATTATCTGCTGGAAGAAACCCCCGTGGAAAATGTTTTGGCCATGTACGACACCGCTCATCAATTTGGAACGTATTAAAAGGAGAAACCTATGCTGCACGATCCTGGAAGTCATTCCGAACCCCAGTCCTTGAAAGATCTTCACCTCAGCGGGTCTGAGAAAGAAACCTTGAAGAGATTAGGTGAACAGCTCGCCGCGATTGCCGCTCTTCCTATCCATGCAGAGAAGGCGGAACTTTGGCGTCGTCTCAACGACTTGAAGTCCGTTCGTCCCATGGTTTGGATCAATGAGATTCCCTGGAATGAGATGAACGTGGAAGATGAACTCACGTTGAAGACAGTTCATCCCTGGGCTCGCGAGCTTGAAACCAGAATGCGGCGCACCATCTACCAGTGGAAGCACATGCCGGCCGACATGGTGGTCAGTCCCTTTCTGGAGTGCCCGTTATCCATCCACTCCACCGATTTTGGAATTCACGAAGATGTGGACGTCCAGAAGACTGATGCTTCCAATGAAATCGTTTCCCGCCATTTTCATGTGCAGATCAGCTCTCCTGAGGACATCGACAAAATCAAGATGCCTTTGGTAACTCATGATCAGGCTTCCACCGATTTAGCCTTCGGAACCATGAAAGAGCTGTTTCAGGGAATCCTTCCCGTCAAGAAAGTAGGGCAGACCCATATTTGGTTCACTCCTTGGGACTATCTGGTGCGCTGGACGGGTGTGCAGGAAGCCATGATGTTGCTGGTGGATGATCCGGACTTGGTCAACGCCTGTGTCGAACGCCTGGTCGATGCCTGGATGGTCGAGCTTGATCAGTTTGAGGCCCAGAACCTCCTGTCCCTTGACAACGACAACACCCGTATTGGTTCTGGAGGCTACGGGTACACCTCTGAACTGCCGGGTAAGAATTTCAACCCTGACCATGTGAAGGCTCATAATATGTGGGGTTGTTCCAACGCTCAGGTGTTTTCCGAGGTTTCTCCCGATATGACCTGGGAATTTGCCATGCGTCACGACCTGCGCTGGTTATCACGGTTTGGACTGACCTATTACGGTTGCTGTGAGCCGGTGCAGAACAAGGTGCATCTGCTGCGTAAAATTCCCAACCTCCGCAAAGTGACCGTCAGTCCCTGGAATGACTACCGGCGCATTCTGCCTGAGTTGGGCCGAGACTATGTGGCCAGCATCAAACCAAATCCTGCGATTTTTGCCAATGACGTCTGGAATCCTGAGGAAGCACGAACGAATCTTGAAAAAGCGTTGGATGTCAGCAACGGCAGCAACCATATCGAATTCATTATGAAGGACATCTCGACAGTTCGTTATCGTCCCCAGCAGCTTTGGGATTGGTCCAAAATCGCATTGGAAGTTTCAGAAAAGGCTAGTTGTTAAATATTTACCAACTACAAGTTAAAATACAGGTAAATTACGAGAACAAAATGAAAAATATTCTTGACAGTTGGCAATTCCGTGGTAGCCTGAATCTATGAAACGATTTGGACAAGTGATCCGGCTGCAGCCGGGAGTTTTGGATAGTTACAAAAAGTATCATGCCGCCGTTTGGCCCGAAGTTGCGGCCAAAATCACCGAGTGTGGTATCCGTAATTATTCCATTTACCACAAGGATGGCTTCCTGTTTGCCTACTTCGAGTACCACGGGAAGGATTTCGCTGCTGACATGGCCAAAATGGGTGAGGATAGGAAAACCCAGGAATGGTGGGCCATCATGAAGCCGATGCAGGATCCTCTGGCAACAAGGGCTGCCGGTGAATGGTGGGCCGATATGGAAGAATGTTTTCATCAGGACTGAGGAAGGAAAGAGTATGACAAAACTGAAGCGGACTGAAAGCTGCATCAAGAAACTCAACCGCATGAATGCGGCTTTGGCCCACAAAGAAGGGGACCAGGTTCCTATCAGCGATTTCTTCTGGTCTTCTTTTATCGCCCGTTGGCGTAAGGAGAAAGGTTTAGGTCCTGAGGTCGACATTTACCGGTACTATGACTTGGACTGGATCACGGTTACTCCCAATATGGACCCGCACATCAAGTCTTTCGAGATCATTTCCGAGCAGGGAGATGATGTGACTCTCAAGACAGGATTTGAAGCGACAATCCGCCGTAAGCTCGGTGTACAGATGCCCTATTACGAGCATTTTGAAACCGACACCATTGAAAAGATGGAAGCTTTTCAGTTTGATGATCCGGCAGACAAACGTCGGTTCTTCAGTGCTGGAGACAATCAGCTGGCCGGTATTGGTGATGTAATCAGCCGCAACTCTCCTGCCTGGTTTGACACCGTTGCCTCGTATTATGAGGACCTTCCTGTTTACGGCAATGTTTGTGAAGCTCATGAGTACTTGTGGCGCATTGTCGGTACCGAGAATGCTCTGGAATGGATGGCCTTGTACCCCGATGAGCTGGGTGTTTTCTTAAAAAGACTGGGAAAATTCCTGGTGGAACTCACCAAAGCCCAGATTCAAGCCGCAGACGGTATGTTGGCCGGTATGGTGGTGTGGGGAGATGTCGCGTACCGGAACGGCATGCTGTTCTCCCCGGTATTCTGGCGGGAGCATTTCAAACCGATTACCGCTGCCATCATCAAAGTCTGCCATGAAGCCGGTATCCCGGTCATTTATCACGGCTGTGGAAATGCCAGCGTTCTTTATGATGACTTTATCGAGATTGGTCTCGATGCCTACAACCCTCTTGAAGCGAAAAGCGGTCTTGATGTTGTCGATATCCGCAAACAGTACGGTCACAAGATGGGTTTCTGCGGCAATATTGATGTCATCGCCTGGGCGAACGATCCGTTGCCTGAACTGGAAGCGCAAGTCATGCGCAAGCTGAACGCTGCCAAAGGTGGCGGGTATATTGTCCAGTCAGACCACTCCATTCCCAGCAATTGCAGTGCAGAACGGTACGAGTTTGTTCTGAATCTTGTCCGCAAGCATGGAAAGTACCCGTTGAAACTGGGCAAGTACGATATCGCCGATATGAAGGCTCCGCAATGAACCTTGCCCTTGAAATGCGTTCAGTCAGCAAGCGCTACCCCGGAACCCTGGCCGTCGATCAGGTAAGTCTGGAGGTCCGTGCGGGCGAAGTCCATGCATTGGTTGGTGAGAACGGGGCCGGGAAATCCACCCTGATGAAGATGCTGGCCGGCTCCTTCGACGACTACACGGGTGAGATCGCCATCAAAGGCCAGGTGGTTTCGCTGCATACGCCAGCCTTAGCAAAAAAGAATGGTATTGGCATGATTTATCAGGAACTGAGCCTGGCCAAGCCCATCAGCATTGCGGAAAACCTGCTTGTCGGCCGCTTGCCGAAGAAGTTCGGTTTTTTGGA
>JAIFLN010000018.1 GCA_020049045.1 Spirochaetota bacterium
AGGGCACGTTCAATGTCTCCGTCGTAGGTCTGCAACAGCGTCGACAAATGGCGGATGCTCACCTGGTAGGGCATTTCCGGCTCGGGCTGAGTCAGCTGGCTGAACTCGTAGATACGGCTCTGCTTGGCCTTTTCCTTTTCGTTGACTTCGTGAGCACCGTAAAAAATCCGCTCGCACTTGTCGTAGTCCTCGTAGAGCTTGAGAACGTCGAGGTCGAAACTGATGGCAAATTCCGCGTTGGGACGGGTGCCCGCAAACATAAAACGGGTAACTTCGGGAGTATACACTTCCAGAACGTCATCGAGGCCGATGACTTCGCCGCTGGAAGAGCTGATCTTCCCTCCCCGCCCCTTGATGGAGATAAAGTCGTACTGGAAGGTGACCGGAGCTTCGCCGCCAAACACCTGCACGGTGAGTTTGGCCGTGTCGAAGCTGCCCCCCTCGCTGTGGTGGTCCTTACCGGCCGGCTCAAAGTCCACACCTTCTTTGACCCAGCGCATGGGCCAGTCCATCCGCCAGGGAAGCTTGGCACCCTTGGACTTGCGCAGGTCGAGGGTCTCTTTGTTTCCGCAGTCGGGACAGGAGTAGCTCAGACCCCAGTCGCCGTCGAACCCTTCGATGGCGGTGTTGTCGCGGTTGCACTTCTCGCAGAACACCGACACGGGCCACCAATCGGCCTCCAAGGGCTCGGTACGGTAGGCGTCGAGGGTTTTGCGGATCTCTTCCTTGTGGACCAGGGCGTGGCGTATGCCTTCGGCGTAATAACTACGGGTGTAACGTTCGGCCTGGTAGAGAAACTCCGGCTGAACACCCACCAAAGGGAGAAGGGCCTCGAGGTCCTTTTCATTGCCACGGGCATAGTTTTCAGCCCTGCCCAGAGTATCGGGGACCAGGGTGATGGGCTGGCGAAGGTATTCCTTCAGCAATTCCTGGTTGGGCATATTTTTAGGGACTTTGCGGAACACATCGTAATCGTCCCAGCTGTAAATGAAGCGGACTGTTTTACCCCGGTCGCGCAGAGCCCGGACAACCAGCTCTGTACTGATGATTTCGCGGAAGTTGCCAATATGGACCGTGCCCGAGGGTGTGATGCCCGAAGCGCAGGTATAGACGGGCTTGTCGCCCTTTTCCCGAATAACTTTTTCGGCGTTCAGATCAGCCCAGTGGCCCGTGTTCGTGGTACTCATAGGGGAAGGATTTTATCGCAAAGGGACGGGAGGGGGAAGTGGCTTCCACATCAGTCGGAACAGCAGATCCCGGCCGTAGTTTCCAAACCCGCCCCCGTAGAGGGTCAAGCCCCCTGCGTGGACCGCATCCACCGGCGCTGCTATCCGGAAGGTCCATAGGGGCTGACGGAGGTCGTAGTCGACAAGCGTGCGGTCGCAAGTCTTCTCTCCATCCAGCCAGGTGCCAGCGGTGTTGATCCGCAGAACCTTGCGCACCCCGTACTGCCCCACTCCGGGGTTCCACCAAGACGGAGTATACTGCCCCCGGCGATCACCGAAGTCGCCTGGGCAGGTCCATTCGGCGGCTTTCAAGCCATTGAGGATGAACACCAAGTCCGACGGCCAGTCACTGTTCACGCCCGGGGCCTCGGACCCGAGTTCCATCGTGATCTCCAAGGAAGTGGGCTCTTGACTACGCAGGAGGTGGTTGGGAATTCGGTACTCCACATGGCCGCCTCCGAACCACAGGATACCGGCATTCACCCGGTCCGGGTCCAGGAAGTACCGTGGATCGTCGAACTTTCCAATGACCTTTTCGCGGGTAGCAATGCCACAGGTTGGGAGGGCGACGATGTCGGTGTAGTGCCCCACCGGCACCTCGATTTCGTGGCAGGGATCGGCGGCCCCGGGGGGCATCAATTCCAGGACCAACCGGTCGACGGCTAGGCGGCAAACCTTATGGTGGGCCTTGCCTTCCAGCACTCTCTGGCTGGTGACCAGCCCACCCTCTTCGAGCTTACGGACATGGAAGGTCAAGATGGCGTTGGACAGCCCAACCTCAGCAGCCAGGGTCTTCAGATTCCGAGGTCCTAGGGCCAGCAGCCTCAAGATCTGGAGCCGGACAGGGCTTGCCAGGGCGGTAAACGTTTCGAGGGAATCTGAAAGGTTGAGGTTCCTGTCAAGCATGGAATCAACTTGATGTGAATCCGTGGTTTCGGTCAAGGGGTGAATTGACAGAAAAACCCCGTGGGTATATCGTCAAATTCATAGATAGAGTATCTATTTCATATATTGATAAATTAGAGGAGATTCCATGGACAAGCTCATTTTGCGGACGGGAAGCCCCGGGTCGACCATCGACCCGGCGGTGTACGGCCATTTCGCCGAGCACCTGGGCCGCTGCATTTACGAGGGCATCTGGGTGGGGCCTGACAGCCCCATTCCCAACACCCAGGGCATCCGCAACGATGTGCTGGCGGCCCTGAGGGCCCTGAAGGTCCCCGTCCTGAGATGGCCGGGCGGCTGCTTCGCCGATGAGTACCACTGGAAGGACGGTATTGGCCCAAAAGAACAGCGCAAACGCATGGTGAACACCCACTGGGGAGGCGTTGTCGAAGACAATTCCTTCGGTACCCATGAGTTTATGCTGCTGTGTGAGCTGTTGGGGTGCGAACCCTACATCAACGGTAACGTCGGTTCGGGCACCGTCCAGGAAATGAGCGAATGGGTGGAGTACCTGACCTTCGACGGCGAGTCTCCCATGGCCCAGCTGCGGGCCAAAAATGGCCACCCTAAGGCTTGGAAGGTGAAGTACTTTGGCGTGGGTAACGAAAGCTGGGGTTGCGGCGGCAACATGCGCCCCGAGCTGTACGCCGACGTCTACCGCCGGTATCAGACCTTCGTGCGCAACTATGGCGAGAACAAGATTTACCGCATCGCCTGCGGGGCCAATGTGGCTGACTACAAATGGACCGAGGTGCTCATGCGGGAAGCCACGCGGTTCTTTGACGGGTTGACGCTCCATCACTACGCCTGGGGACCGGGTCCCGACTGGGAAAGCAAGGGGATGGCCACGGGGTTTGCCGCCTCAGAGTGGTACAACATCCTGCAGAACGCCCGACGAATGGACGAGCTCATCACCCGGCACAGTGCCATCATGGACCAGTACGACCCCGAGAAACGGGTGTCCATGATCGTCGACGAATGGGGTGCCTGGTACAAGGTGGAAAGCGGGACCAACCCGGGCTTCCTCTACCAGCAGAACACCATCCGCGACGCCCTGGTGGCCGGCCTGACCTTGAACATCTTCCACAAGCACGCCGACCGGGTGCGCATGGCCAACCTGGCCCAAACGGTGAACGTCCTGCAGTCGGTTATCCTCACCGACAAGGAGAAGATGCTCCTCACCCCCACCTACCACGTGATGCGCATGTACCAGGGCCACCAGGGAGCCCGGGTGTTGGACCTCACCCTGCCGGAAAACCCGGTGTTGGCCGGCGACCCGTCTTTGCCTCGATTCTCGGTGACCGCGTCGGTGGACCAAGCAGAGGTGGTGCGCATCAGCATCTGCCACCTGGACCCCGAAGCGTCGGCCACCCTGGACCTAACACTCCCCCCCGAAATGGTGGGACGGAAGGTCGTTGGCGAAGTGCTCACCGCCCCGAAAATGGACAGCCACAACACCTTCGACGCCCCCGAAGCGGTCAAGCCAATGGCGTTTACAGCCTTCCGGTCCACAGCCAAGGGGCTCGAGCTGACCCTGCCCGCACGATCGGTCACTGTTTTGACCCTCAGGAACTGATCGAGAAAAGTAGCAGCCCCCTTGCCGCCGGCAGGGGGGCTTCTTTGTTCTAAAGCCTAAAAAAGCAACCGCAACAGGATGTCCTGGCCATAGTTGCCGAAGCCCCTGCCAAAAATGTTCATCCCGCCCAGATGCTCGGCCTCTTCTTTCACGCCGATACGGACTTTTACCGAATGGTGGTTGGGCAGATCAAGGTCGGCCAGACATACCCCGCTGATCTTCACACCGTCGACGTAGGTTCCCTCATGGGTCACGCTCCAGTTTTTCAACAGACCATACTGGGAACCCTCGAGCTTCCACCACGGAGGTGTGTACTTCCCCCGGCGGTCCCCGTAGTCCCCGGGACTGGTCCAGCAGCCGACCTCGACATTGTTGATCCAGAGCGTAATATCCGAAAGCCAGTTCTTATTGGTACCGGGGGTCTCAGAGGACAGCTCGGTCACTAATTCCAAACGGGACACAGCCTTGTCTTTCAGGCGGCTGTTGTTCGGGAATTTGTACTCAACCCAGCCCTTCTCGAACCACAACAACCCGGCTTTCATGCGGTCAGGGCTCAAAAAGCTGTCGGGGACGTCCAGATACCCGATGACGCTTTCCGTAGAACACAGCCCGCAGGGAGGGAATACCTCGTAGTTGGTATACAACCCGATGGGCATGGCCACCTCGACAGCGCCGTCGCCGGTTTCACGCGCCGCGTCGCCGAAACGGAGGAGAATCTCGGCATATTTACGGCTGCAGACTTTCTGACTGCCTTTTCGGGCCTTGGCAGATTCGGTGGAGATCAGATCCGACTCCTCCAGAATCAACACATTGGTGGCAACCGTCGATTGCGGGAGAGAAAGCGCTTCGGCAATCTCATTCACGTTGTGAGGCCTGCGGCTCAACAGGTCAAGAATCCGTAAGCGGACCTCAGAGGAGAGAGCTTTGATGGTCTCCAGGTCTTCCCCCGGGGACAGAATCAAGATACGGTCTTGGACGTCGGGCATGACTGACCTCGTGCGGAAAATCGTATCATGATTTTCAATACCTATCAAGAAAATGGTTTTATTTTTTTCAGAACGTCAGGGCTGAAACGTCAATGACTTTTGATACTCATCAAGATTTTAAAGAGCATGCCCCGATAATCCCGAGATTTTCCGGAACTTCCTTTGATTGTACCCGAAAAATGGGCTCTGATTAGGGTTTGTATCGCAATATATGATTCATATCAATTTCAGGTTGACTAACTGAAAAACCCGGGTTTACAGTAGCCCAAGATACGGATCTATCTTGCGGATGGCTTGGCCGTCCCAGACAAAAACAAGGAGGAGCCATGAAAAAATCATTCTGGCTGGCCCTTTCAGCGGTTTTCCTGATCAGCACCGCAGCGTTTGCTGACATTGACCCGAACAAGGAAGTGATTCCCGGAGTTAAACGGGGAGACGTCATTATTGTCGAAGACCCGACTGGTGCCATTACCAACCCCGACAGCTTCAACATCTGGACCGTATGGGCCGGTGGAAACGGCGGCTGGTCCCATGGCTTGCAGCAGCTCGGTCTGGATACCCTTTGGCTGATTGACCCGGATTCGGGTCTTCCCCACAAGGGCGAGAAAGACAATACCTGGCACAACAGCCTTGCCGCTGACCGCCCAATGTACAACAAAGACTTCACCGTCATGACGGTCAAGCTCAAGAAGGGTCTACTCTGGAGCGATGGTGTCGAATTCACCTCGGCCGACGTGAAATACACTGTTGAGACCTTGGCTCAGAACCCCACCGCTCTGTTCGGACCCAACTTCAAGGTTGACGTCAAGAGCGTTGATACACCGGACAAATACACGGTCATTTTCAACCTGAACACCCCCAACAGCCGCTTCCACCGCAACTTTACCGTCCGCTGGAACGCCTGCTGGATTATGCCTAAGCACCGGTTCGAGAAGGACCTGAAGGTCGCCACGGACCTGATGACGTACAACTTCAACCCTCCGCTCTCCCTGGGGCCCTACACCCTCAAGGATTATGACAAGCATGGCGGCTGGACCATGTGGGAACGCCGGACCGACTGGGCCAAGACCTCCATCGCCGACTTCGGCATGCCCGCTCCCAAGTACGTGATGTACCAGCTGGACCTGCCCAACGACAAGAAAGTCATCGCCCAGACCAACCATGACCTGGACATGATCCACGAAGTTACCCCCGAAGGGATGATCTCTCTGGCCAAGAACAAGTGGAACACCAACTGGTTCCAGGGCTTCCCCTTTCCGAACAATGCCAAGGCTCCCTTTGACAACAAGGACGTCCGCTGGGCTCTTGCCCTGTCGCTGGACATCACCAAGGTTGCACTGGCCAGCTACAAAGGCGCCGTCACCCTCTCGCCTCTGCACTTCCCCCCGACGGGAACCTCGAAGCAGTACTACTTTGACCCCATGCAGGGCTTCCTCAAGGACCTGAGCATCGACACCGGCACGAACAAGGCCTACAAGCGACCCCGCCCGCCTGGCAGCCATGATTGGCCAGGGCTGGTGGAAGTATGATCCCAAGGCCGCCGGCGACCTGCTCATCAAGGCCGGTATGACCAAGAAGAACGACAAGTGGTACAAGGCCAACGGTGAGCAGTTCAAGATCACCTTGCTCAACTGGGGAACCGGTAACCCGACCCTGCAGCGCCTAGGCACCATGGTGGCCGAACTCTGGACCGACTTTGGTATCGAAACCACCGCCTTCTGGGCCCAGGACAACGGAACCAATTACAACTTGGGTCAGTACGACGTGAACATGGGCTGGAACATTGAATCATGGGGCGGCAACCCAGATATCAGCTACTTTGCCGACACCATGCATTCCCGGTTCTACACCCCCATCGGCGAAATGCACAACGGACGCAACCAGGTCCGCTACAAGAGCGCCGAGCTCGATAAGATCCTCGACAAGGTCAACCTCTCCGACTTCAACGACACCAAGAAGAGCGCCGAGCTCGGCCTGGAGTTCCTGAAGCTGACCGCCAAGGACATGCCCACCATTCCTCTGATGTCGTACAACGTGTTCTCGAGCCAGGACAACACTTACTGGACCGGTTACCCGAACTTCGACAAGCCCTATGCCAACCCGGTCACCAACTGGGCGAACAGCCGCTACATCTTCACCCAGCTGAAGCAAATGCTGCCCCCGAAGAAATAAGGGTACCGCACTTCATCTCTACTTCAGGGAGTTCCCCCCGCCATCGGGCGGGGGGTCTCCCCTTTCCATGATCCGGAAGGGAACCAGCAGGGGGACTTATGACTTTAAAACATGTATTCAACAAGAGTTTCGGCAAATACCTGCTCGGTCGGCTTGGCCAGACCGTCATGGTCATCTTTATTGGAATTACGATCACGTTCATCATTCCGCGGCTGGCACCGACCAACCCCGTCGAACAGAAAATCAACCAGATGATGGTGTCGGGCGCGAACATTCACCCCGAGGCCATCAAGCAGTTCCGCGAGGCCATGAATGACCTCTACGGACTCAAGGGAACCCTGCTCGAACAGTACCTTTCATTCTGGGGACGGCTCGCCAAAGGCGATCTGGGCCCTTCCATTTTCAGCTTTCCCTTGCCGGCATCCCAAATCATTATGAAATCCATGCCATGGACCATCGGGCTGCTGCTTTCCACCAGTATTATTTCGTGGCTTCTTGGAAACCTTCTCGGCGGTCTTGCCGGTTACCAATCCGGCCGCCGCTGGACGCGCTGGGCCGAACTGGCGGCCAACAGCATACGCCCCATCCCGTACTACATCTTCGCGTTTATTCTGCTCATTGTTTTCTGCTTCCTGATTCCGTTGTTTCCCACGTTGGGGGCCTATGACCGGGGAATGCAGGAAGAGTGGCTGAACCCCGCCTTCCTTCTGAGTGTTCTTCACCATACGTTCCTGCCGGCCATGTCCCTGGTTCTCACGGGAATCGGCGGCTGGCTTCTGGGCATGCGCGCCTTGGTTTCCAACATCATTTCTGAGGACTACGTGCAGTACGCCGAAGTTGCCGGTGTCAAAAAGAAAACCATTCTCTATCAATACGTCATGCGTAACGCCATGTTGCCGCAAATCACCGGCCTGGGGTTAAGCCTGGGCGGCATTTTCTCGGGGGCGCTGATCACCGAGTATGTCTTTGGCATTCCGGGAATGGGTCAACTTTCCTACCGTGCCATTATGGGCTTTGACTACAGCCTCATTATGGGGATCTCAATCTTCTCCATCGTAGGGGTGTCCATCTCCGTGTTGATCGTCGATCTTCTCTATCCCATCTTCGACCCGCGCGTCCGGCTGAGCTGAGGTAACCCGCTATGATAAACGCCTTCAAAGGACTGTGGAAAACCTCCGGGTACTTCCGCTTCGGCATCGTCACCCTGGCCTTCTCACTGACCATGGTGATTCTCACGTTTTTCGCCCCCTACAAACCCATGGAATCGTATGTGGTCGCACCGGACCAGCCGCCGTCTTTTGACAATTGGTTCGGTACCACGTCGCGTGGACAGGATTTGTTCTGGCAGATGACTTTTGCCCTGCGCAATTCGCTGGGTTTCGGCATCATCACCGCCTTTTTAAGCCGCATCATCGCCATCTGGGTGGGGATGTACTCCGGCTACAAGGGTGGCTGGCTCGACAAGTTCCTGATGTCGATCAACGACAGCTTCGTCATCATGCCCGTCCTCCCCATCCTGCTGCTGCTCAACTTCCTGCTGCGCGACCAGATGAACTGGTTCTATATGGCGCTGATGATGGCGATGCTGGGTTGGGCCTGGGATGCCCGGTTGATCCGGTCCCAGGTGCTCAGCCTCAAGGAACGGGTGTTCTCGGAAACAGCGGTATTCTGTGGTATGCCGACCCGGAAAATCATCTTCAAAGAGCATATGCCCTATGTTCTGCCGGTTCTGTTTTCTACGACCATCAACAACCTGCTGTGGTCCATCGGAATGGAAGTCACGTTGTCCATCTTGGGACTGACCAACCTCAACAACCCGACCATCGGCGTCGTGATTTTCTGGGCCAACCAGCATCAGGCCATGATTTCCGGCTCTTGGTGGTGGATCGCAGCCCCGGTTCTGGTCACCGTTTTTGTGTTCACAGGCCTGTATCTGCTTTCCGTCAGTCTGAACGAGTTCATTGACCCGCGTACCCGGCTGAGAATGAAGGGAGGTGCGGCATGAGTGATCTGATCCTTCAAACCAAGGGGCTGCGCGCCTCGTACATCACCCACCTGTATGGCATCGACCGCGAGGTCAAGGTGGTCGACGGTGTGGATCTGGCCATCCGCAAGAATGAGTTCTTCGGCATTGCCGGTGAGTCCGGCTGCGGCAAGACCACCCTGCTCAAACTCATTGCCGGGTTCTGCAAGCCTCCGCTTCAAGTTCAGGCCGGAAAGGTGGAATTCCTTGGACTGGACAAGCCGCTTTCGCTGTTTGATGCCACCGAGGAGGAACTCTACAAGATCCGCTGGCGGAATATCAGCTACATCATGCAGGGTTCCATGAACGTCCTGAACCCGGTACGCAAGATCGACAAAAGCTTCATCGACTTCGCCTACCCCCATATGCAGGAGCTAACCCCGGCCCAGTTCCGCGAGCGGGTGGTTGGGCACCTCGGCAACCTCCGCCTGAGCAAGGATGTGCTGGATTCCTACCCCCATGAACTTTCCGGTGGAATGCGGCAACGGGTCACCATCGGCCTGGCAACACTTTGCTCGCCAGAGATCATCATTGCCGACGAACCGACCACGGCCCTCGACGTGGTGGTCCAACGCGAAACGCTGGGGTTGATGAAGCGCATCCAGAAGGAATTGGCCAACACCATCATTCTGGTGACGCATGACTTGGCGGTGCACGCCAATGTCTCGGACCGCATTGCCATCATGTATGCCGGAACCATCGTGGAGGAAGGGAAGACCGTGGATATCTTCGATCATCCCGCTCACCCCTACACCCAACATCTGATCCGTTCGCTGCCCCGGTTGGGAGACAAGGAAAAGAAAGGTTACCTCAAGGGAGCTCCGCCGAACCTGGCTGACCCGCCCTCCGGGTGCCGTTTCCACCCCCGTTGCCCCCTGGCCATCGACCGCTGCCGCACCGAGGTTCCTCTGCCGAAAATGGCATCGAGCGGAACGATGACGGCCTGTTTCTTGGCCGAATAGGATTCTGGAGGAAATTATGAGCGAAACGAACGAACTGCTTTCCGTCCGGAATGCCAAGAAGTCCTTCCGCCTGGGAGGGTTGCTATCCACCAAAGAGATCATTGCCGTCAACGAGGTCAGCTTCACGCTGTTCAAGGACAAACCCGACATCCTGTCGATTATCGGTGAGTCAGGCTCGGGCAAGTCTACCCTTTCCCGGCTGATTCTGCGGCTGCTGCTTCCCGACTCGGGAAACATCGAGCTGGAAGGAAAAGACGTCCACGCCATGAAGGGGCGCAAGCAGGAACTCGACTACATGCGCCGCGTGCAGCCGATTTTTCAAAATCCCTTTGAGACCTTCAACCCTCTCAACCGGGTCGATGAGTTTCTTTTGGCAACCGCCAAGAACTATTACCCGGGTGAAAAGCCCGAGCTGACCAAGGAGCGGGTGGAAATGGCGTTGCAGGCTGTGGGACTGTCGTTGTCCGAAGTCGGTGGACGCTACCCGCACGAACTCTCCGGCGGCCAGCTTCAGCGCTCCTCGGTGGCGAGGGCCATCATTCCGAACCCCAAAATTCTGGTGGCCGACGAACCGGTCTCGATGGTCGACGCTTCCCTGCGAATGAGCATTGTCAATCTGTTCCAAGACCTCAAAAACAAGCTGGGAACCTCGATCATCTACATCACCCACGACTTGGCCACGGCCTACTACATCTCGGACCGTATCGCCATTATCCACAAGGGATATTTCGTCGAACAAGGGGAAACCGCCCCCATTCTGACCAATCCGAAGCACCCCTACACCAAGTTGCTGGTAGAGTCGACCCTTGACCCGCGCCCGGGGGCCACCTCGCTGGCCGACGGCGACATCTCCACAGGCGACGAAGAGTACCTGGCGGTGGGGTGCAAGTTTGCCGCCCGCTGTCCGCGCGCTATGGATATCTGCCGCAAGGTACAACCTGAAGAAACCATCGATGGAACCTGGAAGGTCCGTTGTCATCTCTATGGAGGAAACATATGAAAGCCAAGCTGATTCTTGATAAGGAATACACCGTCGGAGAGATCGACAAGCGGGTCTACGGTTCGTTCATCGAACACCTGGGACGAGCTGTCTATGGCGGCATCTACGAACCGGGGCACCCCCAAGCCGACAAGAACGGCTTCCGCAAGGACGTTCTTCAACTGATCCGCGAGCTCGACGTTCCCGTCGTCCGTTATCCAGGCGGCAACTTCGTGTCGTCCTTCAACTGGGAAGACTCGGTGGGCCCCGTCGACAAACGGCCCCGCCGCCTCGATCTGGCCTGGAAGGCCGTGGAGCCCAATTTGTTCGGCCTCAACGAGTTCATGGCCTGGGCCAAGGAAGCCAAGACTGAGGCCATGATGGCTATCAACCTGGGCACCCGGGGTATCGACGCCGCCAGCGCCCTGGTGGAATACGCCAACCACCCCGGCGGTTCCTATTGGTCCGACCTACGCAAAAGCCATGGTGTGAAAGACCCGCACAACATCAAACTCTGGTGCCTGGGCAACGAACTGGACGGGCCGTGGCAGGTGGGTCAAAAGACCTCTGATGAGTACGGACGTCTGGCCTTTGAGACGGCCAAGGCCATCAAACTCTTCGACCCCACCCTTGAGCTGGTCGCCGTCGGCAGTTCCAACCGGCATATGCCGTTGTTCCCCCAGTGGGAAGCCACGGTTCTCGACCACTGTTACGACAAGGTCGACTACATTTCCATGCACGAATACTACGCCAACCGGGCCAACGATCTGCCCACCTTCCTAGCCAACTCGCTGGGAATGGACCAGTTCATCGATACGGTGGTGGCGACCTGCGACTTTGTTCAGGCCAAAAAACGCGGCAAGAAGCAGATCAACCTCAGCTTCGACGAGTGGAACGTGTGGTTCCATTCCAACGACGCCGACAAAAAGCTGGAACCCTGGACCGTCGGGCCCGCACAGCTCGAGGACGTGTACACCTTCGAGGACGCTCTAGTCGTCGGCACGCTCATCAACAGCCTGCTCCGCCACGCCGACCGCGTGAAGATTGCCTGCATGGCCCAGCTGGTGAATGTGATTGCACCCATCATGACCCGTAACGGCGGTCCGGCCTGGAAGCAGACCATTTTCTGGCCTCTGTACCATGCTTCGAAGTACGGCCGCGGAACCTCGATGGACATGAAGGTTGAGGTGGGCTGCTACGACAATGCCACCTTCGGCGATGTCCCCTGGCTCGATGCTTCGGCTGTGCGCTCGGAAGACGGCAAGAGTCTTACCGTGTTCGTGGTCAACCGCAGTCCCGATCAGACCATTGAGCTGGGCGGAAGCTTTGCCGGTTTGGAGCACTTCAAGCTCAAGGGCCATACCGAACTCCACCACGCCGATATCAAAGCCATCAACGATGAGGCCCATCCCAACAATGTGTCGCCGGTGGAAAAGGCCGTCAAAGCCTCCACCGCGGCCAACCTCTCGGTGGCCATCGCCCCGCTGACCTGGAATGTACTGAGGTTCGAGGAATGAGAAAAGGAGTCCTCTCCTGGCTTGTGCTGTTTCACATGCTGGCCCTGGGAGGACTCCTGAACGGACAGACGGGATCGGGCGCGGGTGCCCACGACCCGACCCTTATCAAAGTCGGCGATACCTACGTGCGGTTTGCGACGGGGCGGGGTGTTTCCCTCGCCCTTTCTCACGACATGCGGCAATGGGACAATGCGGGATCTGTTTTTACCTCCAACCCCGAGTGGACCCGCAGCGAAATTGTGGGATCTACGGATTTCTGGGCTCCCGACGTGATTTTTCGTGACGGAGAATGGCGGTTGTACTATTCGGTCTCGACTTTTGGGTCAAACCGTTCTGCCATCGGAATGGCAGTAAACGCCAACCTCGACCCTTCCCGGCCCAACGAAGGCTGGATCGACAAGGGACCGGTGTTTCAATCCTACCGGACGGACAACTTCAACGCCATCGACCCCCAGATTGCCCACGATAAGGTGGCGGACCAAGACTGGCTGGTTTTCGGCTCGTTCTGGTCGGGTATCAAAATGGTACCGCTTCTTTCCGAGGGAACAATTGACCCGCAGGGAGAAAGGATCGACCTAGCCCAGCGCCAGGAGGCTTCCGGCTCGGTCGAAGGGGCCTTCCTGCATCCGCACGACGGAAAGTTTTATCTCTTCGCTTCCTTCGATTTCTGCTGCAAGGGTCTTCAGTCGACGTACAACATCCGCGTCGGCCGTTCCGACACTTTTGCCGGCCCCTACCTCGACCGCGACGGAGTTCCGATGCTGGAGGGTGGCGGGACGATTGTGAAGGCCCGCAGCGGTACCGACATCGGTCCGGGGCATAACTCGATCTTTGTCGATGGCGGCAGGGAATATCTGGTCTACCACACCTACGATGTCAAATTCGGCGGAGCCCCCCGCCTGCGCATCCAGGAATTAACCTGGGACGCCGAGGGCTGGCCTGTTCCGTAAATAAGGAGACCCTAGCCATCAGCCTTCGAAGCGCACCACCTGTCCCGTCCGGTGCGACTCAAAAGCCGCCTCCATCAGGCAGAGAATCCGCCGCACTTCCTCATTTCTAATCAACGGTTCGGCCCGGCCTTCGGCAGTGGCAACAAAGTTCCGGTAAAAATCACGCACATCAGAGGTCACCACCGGCAAGGGCAAGTGGACCTCGCCCTTCTCGGTTCGGGGAGCCATGGTCTTGGTCAACCCGGCACCAGCGACAATGGGCTTGGCATCGCCCTCATTGCCACCGACCCCCACAATGCCGCCTTCAAGACTCCAGTCCTTGATCAGCGCCGTGCCCTTGGTTCCCAGCACCAGCCAGAGCGGCAGACTCTGGTAATGGCAGGTTCCCACTTCCACAAGTGCGGTCTGTCCCCCTTCAAAAGTCAGAAACAGGTGAAAGCCTTCATCGACCTCCTGGCCGGTGGGATAGTTCAGCTTGCAGAACACCTGGGTGATTTTGCCGGGAATCAGAAACACCAACCGGTCCAGAAGATGCACACCCCAGTCGAGCATCATGCCACCGCCGTTCTTGGCCAGCTTCCGCCAGTCACCAGGGATACCCCGCGACCCCAGAACACGGGTTTCCAGGTGGTAGAACTTTCCCAGTGTTCCTTCGGCCAAGAGCTTCTTGACCGTCAGATAATCTTCGTCCCAACGGCGGTTCTGGTGAACCATGAACAACCGCTCCGCTTTCTTGGACGCCTCGACAATGGCATCCAGCTCGGCCGAATTCAAGGTGACTGGTTTTTCACAGATCACGTGCTTTCCCGCATGGAGGGCGGCGATGGCCAGATCCTTGTGTGAATCATTGGGTGTTGCCAGAAGAACAATCGCGACTTTGGGGTCATCAAGAACCACTTGAAAGGAGGTGTAGGCCTTGAGACCGAGCGAAACCGCCAGATCTTGACGGGCCTGCGAAATATCAAACGTCCCGGCGACCGCGATTTCTTCGACTCCGTCCAGCTTACGAACATGTTCATGGCCCATACCGCCGAAGCCCACGACCACCAATCCGAGTGGATGAGGAACAGAACTCATAGTTCGATACCCTTGCCACCCTGACGGTGCGATTCATAGATAGCTTCGAGAATCTGTGTGGTCACAAGAGCCTGCCGGGGCAGAACTAGGGGCTCAGCACCGTTGATCAACGTTTCCAGCCAGCCACGAGCTTCGACATCGGCGGGCTTTTGAGCTACGCCGCCGAAATAGGCCGGACCGCTGCCACCGGAAATTTTCTCTTCGAGAAGGGCACCGTGGGCGGCACGGTTGAATACGAGGTCGCCGCTGGCAAGAATTTCTGCCCCTCCCTTGGTACCGCACAGGGTGGTCGCCGCTTCGCGGGGATTGATCATGTTCAAAATCCACGAAGCTTCGAGATAAATCGTCGCCCCGTTTTCCATTTGGATGAATCCGAAGGCAGAATCTTCCACTTCAAATTTCGCCGTGTCCCAAGGCCCCCACAAATTACCGTCGGTCTGGTTGGCCAACTTGGAAAAGACCGAACCCGTGACTCGTTTGGGCTTCCAGTTGTCCATCATCCACAAAGTCAGGTCGAGGGCGTGTGTGCCGATATCGATCAACGGGCCACCGCCCTGTTGGGCTTTGTCTTGAAACACTCCCCAGGTAGGCACCGCTTTTCGGCGGATGGCGTGGGCTTTGGCAAAGTAGATCTCTCCAAGCTGACCAGTGTTACAAGCTGATTTGAGGGTCTGGACCTCGGACCTCAGCCGGTTCTGATACCCGACGGTGAACTTCTTTCCCGATTTCTCGGCAGCCTCAACCATCTTGAGGGCATCACTCGAAGTGGCCGCCATGGGTTTTTCTACCAGGACATGCTTACCAGCCTGAAAGGCCGCCACCGTGATAGGAGCGTGGGAATTGTTCGGTGTCAGAACATGGACAGCGTCGAGGTTTCCGTCAGCGAGAAGTTTTTTGTAGTCTGTGGTGACCTTGGCCCCGGGCACTCCGTATTTCATAGCGGCGTCCGTTGCCCTCTCTTCATGGGTATCACAAAAGGCTACCAGCTCACAAAGGTCACTAAGCTGACTCAGGGCCGGCAGATGCTTGTTGGTGGCAATGCCTCCACAACCGATAATGCCGATTTGCTGTTTTCTCGTTTTCATAGATTCTTTCCTCCCTGTTGGATGATTCCGGCCTTGGCAAAATGGGTGTCCTTGGCTTTGATCGGATTCAGTGAAATGGGAACATTCGGACATTCGTCAATGAGGGTGACCCGGGGAGCCGCCCAATGCACCGCATTGGTAATCACCTTTTGGACATTGGCGTCATAATAGGTCGGATAGGTCTCGTGTCCCGGGCGGAAATAAAAGACTCGTCCGTGACCCCGGTTCCAGCAGCAGCCGGAGCGGAACACTTCACCACCTTCGAACCAGGAGAGAAAGACGGTCTCATCGGGTGAGGGAATGTCGAAACGCTCGCCGTACATTTCCTCATAAGGAAGTTCGAAATACTGTCCCAACCCCGCCGCAATGGGATGAGAGGGTTCGATCACCCAGAGCCGCTCCTGTTCTTCTGCCTCTCTCCACTTGAGCGAACAATTGGTGCCCATAAGGCGGCGGAAAATTTTGGAAAAGTGCGCCGAATGAAGAACTATCAGCCCCATTCCTTCCAGAACCCGTTTCTGAACCCGGTCGACGATGACGTCGCTGACTTTGTCGTGCGCCATGTGTCCCCACCAGAGAAGCACATCACAGCCGGCCAACCGGTCTTCTGTCAGGCCGTGTTCCGGCTGGTCGAGGGTGGCTGTCTCAACCACGAGGTGCTTGTCAGTCTTCAAGAACGCGGCGATGGCCAGGTGGATACCGTCCGGGTAGACAGCCTTGACAGCATCGTGTTCGCGCTCATGGACAAACTCGTTCCAGACGATGACACTAATCTTATCTTTCATTTCCCGCTCCTGACGACAATTCTGGCCGTTTTTCTCGAGAGGAGCAATGGTTTATTCTACCAAGAAACTTTCATGTATGATAAAATTCTTAGATCGTGAACCGTGACGAAGCACTGAGGTTTCATCTCAAGGCAGCCTACGAAGACCTT
>JAIFLN010000096.1 GCA_020049045.1 Spirochaetota bacterium
TGAGGAACGTCTGGTTGATCAGGGTGATGACGAGCACCAGGGCAAACAGAACCACCCCAATGCTCGAGGCATAACCGAACCGGCTATAGTTGAAGGCTTGGTCGTAGAGAGCCAAGGCAGGGAACATCGTGGCGTAACCCGGGCCACCGCTCGTGAGTGCGTAAGGTAACTCGAAGACCTGAAAAGAGTTGATCAAGACATAGATGAACACCAGTTTGAATTGGCTGGCAATCATGGGCAGTTCGATGGATACGAAGCGCTTGAAGCCTTGGACGCCGTCAATCTTGGCCACCTCGAACAGCTCCGTTGGAATACTCATCAGCCCGGCCAAATACAGCAGAAAGGGCAAACCGGCAATCCAGGGAAACCCCACCATGATCAGGGAGGCCAGCGCCGTTCCGGGTTCCGCCAACCAGCTGTGGGTCAAGGACTGGAGTCCAATCGTCGTCAAGAAGGTATTGAGGATTCCGTCGTCTCCTTGGTAGATCCAACGCCACAGCAAAATGACCACCATGCCGGGAACAACCATGGGTATCACCAAACCGGCCTTCAAAAACCCCCGGAACCGTTCACCTTGAATTCGAAAAACCAGAATGGCTGCTAGCAGAGGCATGCTCAAGTTGATCGCTAGGTTAGCCAAAGAATAGATGGTCACATTAACAAACGCAGCAATCACCTTTGAGTCATCGAGAAGCTCGCGAAAATTGGCCAGACCGATGAAGTTGTTGACGTTGACGGCGTTCCAATCAAAGAACGACTCCACAATCGCCATGAAGAACGCATAGTATTTGATCGAAAAGATGAGCAGCAGAGCAGGAACCAGAAACAGAAAAGCCGTGGCGTACTTTTTCCAATTCCCTACCGAAACAATTCCGGTTCTCATGAAACCTCCCGGTTGATGAATCAGCCTAGGAGCCGTTTTTGGTTTTGTATACGAGGAGATTCTTTGGAACTGTGTGGACGATCTTTGGTTCCCGTTGGCAGAACTAGGCTGGCGATGGCAAACCTTGAGCCCGAAACCATGGCAAAGATCTTGGAAGGCTTGCTGGAAATCGTGGAATAGCCTTGGTTTCAGGGCCTCCTCGTCACGCCGGGGCAATCCGGGGCATGGGGAGGGGATCCTTGGCCATCTCCCCGTAGAGGAACCGAAGGAGCAAGTCACTTTTCACCTGGGAAAACGCGGGGTCGTCCCAATGGTTGACCAGTTCGCCGGGGTCGTCCTGCAGGTCGTACAATTCTCCATACGGCCGGTTGAAGTGAATGGTCAACTTGTAGCGCTGATCGATGAAGGTTCGCAAGTTCATCGTCGTGGGTTGGTGGCGGTTTTCCACAATGACGTGGTCGCGGAGGGTTTCACGCTGGCCGGTCCAGACGGGGGCCTCGTTCAAACCCTGCATGGTCGGGGGAACCGGAAGACCTGCCATGGCCAGGAAGGTGGGTGCCAAGTCCACGGTCGATTGAAGAGAGTTGCTCACTTGGCCCACGGGAATGGTTCCCGGGCAGCTGACGACCAGCGGAACCTTCAACACGTCTTCGTAGTGGTGGATAGCCTTCTTGGTCAGCCCATGCTGGCCCCAGAAATCCCCATGGTCGGTGGCAAAGCAGATCACCGTGTTCTCGGTCTGTCCCAAGGCTTCTACCTGGTCGAGGATTTTACCGATGTAGGTATCGAGCATGGTCATCATGCCGTACATGGTGGCGATGTTTTTGGCTTTGACCTCGCGGCTGAGCAGGTGCGAACCGGCCCCGTGGATTGCATTGCCTCCGGCTTCCTGGTATTCCGAGAAATCGGGGTTGGTTTCGAGGGCCTTTTTGAAATACGGAGGCTTGTCATCAAACTCGCCGGGGGTGTGTTCGGGTACGGTCACCTTGGCGGGGTCGTACAAGCTGGCGTAGGGCTCGGGCACCATGTAGTCGGGATGAGGGTCAAAAAAGCTGGCCCACAGGAAGAAGTTCTGCCCCCTGCCAACACAGTCGGCCATGAGGGCGTTGGTCCGCTCGGCAATCCAGGTGTTGTAATGAATTTCCTCGGGAATTTCCCACGCCTGCCCTGGCTTGCGCTTGGTGTGTCCTGATTCCGTTAAAAGGTCGCCCTCTACCTTGAGGTGGGGAGGTGAGGGCAAAAAGTAGTCACGCCAGTTGTGGTAGCCCTTTTCTTCCATCCAGAGGGCGTAGTGCTGCCCCGCGTGCCCCTCGTCGGTATGGTTGCGGGCCAGTTCCACCCGTTCGAATCCGTAAAACGGGCCGTGAAACTTCTTCCAGAACTCCAAGTCGTGGAGCACTGGGTAGGACTCGAGCGAAGGGTACTGTGGTGTTGAAAGCAAGGGTTGAAAATGGGCTTTGCCCACCAGCCCGGTAAAGTAGCCGGCCCGCTGGAATTCCTGCCCAACGGTGGGCACGTTTTCGTCCAGCTTGGTTCCCAGGCTATAGGCCCCATGACGGCTGGGGTACAGCCCGGTGATCCAGCTGGCCCGGGTCGGGGTGCAGGTGGGATTCACGGTGTAGGCCCGGTGGAAACTTATGCCCGATCGGACCAGCCGGTCGAGATTCGGCGTCTTCACCTCGGGGTTGAGGTAGCCCATGGCCAGATAGTGCTGCTGGTCGGTGCTCAAAAACAGAATGTTCTTTGGCATGATCGCCCTCTTTCACACGTCTATTTTTTCGGCCTGATCGCTTCGACCATCTCAAGCCCTGTGTTGTAATCGAGCTGGCGGGGTTCGTATTCTTCGTTCTCGCGCTGACGGGTCATGCCCGTGTAGTCCCAACTGGGGGAAACGGCGTTGGTCCGCCAGGGACGACGCTCCCAATAGTAGCCTCGGAACGGATCACGGGTACGGTTCATCCAAGCCAGAATTTGATTGTGGAGACGGTCCCGGATAGCCTGGTGCTTGACGGAGGTCAACAGGTTGGTCATTTCCTGCGGGTCTTCCTGGAGGTCATAGAGTTCGTCCGTGGTTAACAGGTTGATGGCCAACTTGTACCGCCCGTCGAAGGCGCACCGGGACGGTTGAAATCCTCCAAAACCATCGTGATCGACCTCATAGCGGTGAAACTCGATGAAGACGGCGTCATTGATTCGCAAATCAGGCTGACGAAGGCAGGGCACGAGACTGGCACCCTCGAGAAGCTTGGGACAAGCCAGCCCCAACCTGTCGAGGATGGTGGGAGCTAGATCGATGTGCGAAACAGGATGGGGACAGACGGCTTTCTGCTGACCTGATTGAGGGTCCCGGATGATCAAGGGAATCCGGGTGACCTCGTCGTAGATGGCGGGACCTTTGTTGCTGATGCGGTGTGAGCCCAGGGCGTCTCCGTGGTCGGAGGTGTAAATGACCATCGCTTGTGGGATGGTGGCATCGATTTGGGAGACCAAGCGCCCGATTTCATAGTCAACAAAAGAATTGCAGGCGAAAAACTCCTGTAGGCCGCTGCCGATCTGGTCGGGATCGAGGGCCCGGTTGTTTCCGGCCCACACCTGAATATGTTCGGGCTTGTCTTCGAGAGCATCGCCCCGGTTGGCTTTCAGCGGAAACTGATAGCCGTTGTACAGATCGTAAAAGCTCCCCGGACAAAGAAATGGGTGGTGCGGTTCATCGAACGAGACAACAAGCAGAAAATCTTGGTTCTTGTGCTTCTCGATAAAGCTCAGTGCCCTTTGGGCGACCCGATGACCAAAAGTGAATTCTTCCGGGACGCCGCCGCGCTTCATCACCGACTGGTCACGGGACAACAGCCTGTCTTCGGGCGTCAGTTCTTCTAGGTAACACCGCATGTCATACCAGTATTCGGCGTCCCAACCGTCGGGGCATTGGCCCAACCCGAAATAGTCACCGCCGTCGAGGTGCCACTTGCCAATGTAGGCTGTTTTGATGCCCAGGTCGCTGACGCGTTGCCCCAAGGTTTTGACGTTGGCACCCAGCGGAAGAGAGTTGGCCCAGCTGCCGTTCGTGTGGGGGTAGGTTCCCGTAAAGAGGGCTGACCGGGCCGGACCGCACACCGGTTGGCAAGTGTAGGCGCGGTCAAACCGTATCCCTTCACCGGCCAAGCGGTCCAGATGGGGAGTGATCATCCCTGGGTTTCCATAGCAGCTCAACATATCGGTGCGTTGAGTATCGGTCATCATCAAGACGATCTGGTTCATAGCGATCACTCCCCTCTTATTACTTCTTGAAGGACATCAGGGTATCATAGCCTTTCTGCTGAATGGCTAGAATCTTGTCCAAGCCCATGGCCTTGAGCTGCTTTTGGTAGGCATCCCAATCCTGATTGGTCAAACCCTTCATGACCCAAACCGCCCATTTCTGATCGACGAAACTGGTAAGGTCAGGGTAAATGCTGTCGTAGGTTTCCTGGTCCTTTTTCGCCATATAGAAGACCGGCAGGGCCCTGTCCTTGGGCAGATACTTGAGGAACAGCTCATCCTTGGCTTTGTCCTTGAGCTGGAAGGGCAGCGGATCCTCGGTCTTCAGCTTGGCCGGGTAGGTATAGGGCATGTGGTGAAGGCTGTTGACCATGCGGAAGCGTTCCGAAGTCACACCGGTGGGTGGTGGCAGGAATTTCCAGACATTGTCCTTGGTTTTTTCCAGGGCTTCCCCCAGAATTCCATAACCAAGCTGAATGTTGATTTCGGGTTGGTAGATATAATCCAGCCAGCGCATGGCGACTTCGGGATTCTTGGCTGCCGAGGTGATCACGCCAAACCCTCCCAAACCTAGGGCACGGGGGTGCCAACTGGCCAGTTGCTGACCCTCCGGACCCTTCAGAGGGCCGATGGCGACGTAGTCATCGGCGTTCAGACCACCCACATTACTGGCGAACCACGAGACGTAGAAGCCGTAACGGGGAGGTTTCTGGCCACCCTTGGCTTGCATTTGAGCGCGGTCCTGAATGTAGGCTTCGGGGTCGATTAGCCCTTCCTTGTACAGTTTGTTCAGCCATTCCAAGGTCTTGCGGAAACCTGGCAAACTGGGTTCCCAGACAACTTTCCCTTTTTCCAGAGCAAAGAAGTCGGCCATCGGATCCATCTGCAGTCCAAACGAACCGAAGAAGTTGAGGTCAGACCAGTTGGCGTTCTTTTTGTAAAATAGCAAGCCCAGAGGAATCTCGTCGTCAATACCGTTCCCGTTGAGATCTTTTCCTTTGAACGCTTTCAGAACCTGGTAGAATTCCTCCGTGGTCGTTGGAACTTTCATGCCGACTTTCGCCAGCCAGGTTTTGTTCACATAAACCATATTTCCCAAGTCCTGATGGTAGGCATTTGCCAGGCTGAAGAGGGTGTACATCTTGCCGTCGGGACTGGTCACAGTTTCCTTCAATCCAGGGATATCCTTGAGAAAGCTCTTGATGGTCGGAGCATACTTGTTGACCAGATCATCCAGAGGGATGACGGTTTTTTCGTCCGAGTAGGCAAAGGCCTGGGGCACCGTCATGCCTGTCAGGAAAATGTCGGGAAGATCGTTCGCGGCAAACAGAAGGTTGATCTTGCTGGTCCTTTCTGCTGTCGGAGCGGTGATCCACTCAATGTGGACGCCAGTCTGCTTCTCGAGCATTTTCACCACTGGCATGTCGTTGAAGGGAACATTCTGTTCCGGGTAAACATCGAAAAACACCTTGAGCGTTGTGGGCTTGCTGACAATAGGAAGCCCGGTGGCATTGAAGCTCTTGTCTTGGGCAGACGCCAGCAAGGCAAAGGTGAGCATCATGGCAAGAGCGAAGGTAAAACGTTTCATAAAAACTCCTTTGTTGGACTTGGAATACAGGGGAACAAAAACCTCCTTTTCTTAGTGGTCGATAGGACGATTTAGCCCTTCACCGCGCCGATCATGGCGCCTTTGACGAAGTAGCGTTGTAGAAAGGGGTACACAATCAACACCGGCAGACTCGAGAAAATGATGGCGCCGTACTTGATCAGGTCTGCCAACCGCTGCCTTTCATCGGCAGCCATCGGATCAATGTCCATGCTCATGCTCTGGTTGGAAATGATCAGATCTCGCAAGACGACCTGAATGGGGTATTTGTCTTTGTCCGTCAAAAACATGTAGGCATCGAAGAACGAGTTCCAGTGAAAAATGCCGTAGTAGAGCGCCATGATGGCAACCAGAGCCTGGGAAAGCGGCAGGACGATGCGGGTGAAATAGCGGAAAGTCCCGCAACCGTCCATTCGGGCCGACTCGTGCAGTTCTTGCGGAATGCTCGTCCGAAAGAACGTCACGCACATCATCAGATAAAAGACATTGAGCGCGTTGGGCCAGATCATCGCCCCAAGGTTGTTCATAAGCCCCAGGTCTTTCACGACGAGGTACCGGGGAATCAGTCCTCCCTGGAAAAACAAGGTGAAGATAAACAGAAACGTGAGAAACCTTCTCCATGGGAGGTCTTGCCGTGAAAGCGCATACCCGCTGGTAATGGTGACCACCAGGTTGATCACCGTTCCCAAGGCCGTATACAAAACCGTGTTGATGTACCCTTTCCAAAGCGGTTCATACTGAAAGATCTCGCGATAGCCATCGAAGGTCAGATTCACCGGGAACAGGATCACTTTTCCCGAATTGACATCGATGGGTGAACTGATCGAGGCGATGACCACAAAGTACAGGGGGTAGAGAGTGACAACGGCGAAAAAAATCAGAATGCCAACATTCAGAAAATCGAAACGCCGTTCTTTGTCTTGTTGACGAACCATAAACAACTCCTAGTAGAGACTCTGGCCCGAAATGCGCTTGGAGACGGTGTTGACCACCATCACCAAGCCCAGATTGATGACGCCCTGAAAGAGCCCGATCGCCGAGGCAAAGCTGTAGCGGGGAAGGGCGCCCGTCCCCAAGATGCCTGCTTTGTAGAGGTAGGTTGGAATGACTTCGGATGCGGAAAGGTTGAGCGGGGTTTGAAGCAGAAACGCTCTTTCAAAGCCGATGGACATGATCCGCCCGAAAGAGAGGATCAACAGGACGATCGCTACCGGCATAAGCGCGGGCAAGTCGATAGAAAACATACGGCGCATTTTCCCTGCACCATCGAGCATGGCCGATTCGTGCAGACCAGGGTCAACGCCTGCCAAAACCCCCATGAAAATGATGGTATTGACGCCGGTGTACTGCCAGATGGTTGAGAGGGTGAAGATGTGGTAGAACCAGTCGGGTTCCGCCAGGAAGAAAACGGGTTGTCCGCCCACGGACTTAATCAGGTGGTTGACGACGCCGCTCGACGGGGACAGCATGATGAACATCATGGAAGCCACGACGGTGACCGAAATGAAGTTCGGAGCAAAAAAGATGGTCTGCAGGGTCTTCTTCGCTCCGGATCGCATCACATAATTCAGCATCAGAGCCATAATGATCGGGAGCGGGAAACCTGCAACCAGTTGGTACAAACTCAAGAGCACCGTGTTGCGGATGGTGATTTCAAAATAGTAGGAGTTGAAGAACTGCTCGAAGTGTTTGAGACCGACCCAGGTGCTGTCCCAGAATCCCTTGGAAGGGACGAAATCCCGAAAGGCGATTTGTGCGCCCCACATCGGCCAATACTGAAAGAGAACCAGCATCAGCAAACCAGGGAAAATGAGCAGAAGCAGCTGAAACTTGTCAGCATCGAATCGATTCTTTCTGGGTGTTCTCCGATCAACAGTCATTGTTCCCCCTCGATCCCGGTCAGTATGGAGTGACCCCTGAAAGCCGTATATCGGCCGTTGCCCGGAACCGGGAAGCCAAATTTGACCGATCAAATCCAGAAGAATGACCGATAACTTGACAGTTTTGGGAAGTGGTATCTATGCTGACTCATGAAACACCGGGGTCAGTACCTGTATTCCCATATGGTGCTGAGTTCACTTCTGATCTTTCTCGTCCCCTTGCTGCTGTTCAGCGGGGGTGCCCTCGTCCTGATGCTGACCGCCGCCCGAAGCCAACTGACCAGTGATGCCCGGTACGTGCTGAGCAATGCCAAGCGATCGTTGGAAGGTGACTTCAACCGGTTGAACTACCTGGCCTCAGCCCTTCGCAGCGACCTGCTGCTGCGTTATGGGCCGTCGGCAGACCCTGTCGATGTGCTGGCTCTTCAAACCAAACTGGTCCAATATGCCCAGATGAATGGTCTGGTGGAAGACATTCTCTATACCGGAAAAGATCCCGACCGTTTTTTTGGTATGCGGAGCCTCTACACGGTAGATACGTTCCTCTCTATTTATGCGCCTCGAATCGGACTCAAGGCCTATCAGTTCCATCAGATCCTCAGGGCTGCCACAGAGCCTGGTTTCATTTTTTCCCAGGAGACCTCCGGCGTCGAGAGCCCTTACCTTTTCTTTGTGTATCCCCTGCCCCACCAGACTGATCCGGACCGAAGCGTCACCCTTGTCTTTGTTCTTCCCAAGGCAGGCTTGCTGGAATCGATCATTCCATCGATCTCGGCAGCCGGCTCCCAGTTTCTGGCATACAACCAATCTGAGGTGCCCTTGCTGCAGAGCGGAAGTCTTCTCCCTACCTCAGAGAAGGCGTTTCTGCAGCTCGGACTGGATACCCTTATAGAGGGGGAGCTTTCCCTCGATGGTCGGCTTCATTATGCGTTCCTCGAGAAAGGAGCCTTGGGGGGCTGGACGTTCGTCTACCTTCTTCCCTGGAATCTTCTGAGCCTGCTTCCCGAGTCTGGTATCGCCTTCTCGGTAGTCGCGGTCCTTCTCCTGCTGCTTTCCGAGCTGATCTTTTTCTCTTTGCTTAGGAGCAGGCTGTATAACCCGGCGGTCGCGCTGACTAAGGGAGTCCTCAGTTTGGTTCAGATTGGGATCGATCGGAAGAATGTGCATGACGAGCAGGCCCTGCTTTGGCAGATCTTGGACCCTTCAAGCCCCGTCCCCCATTCGATCACAGCAATGATGGAGCAGCTTGGTCATAGGCAGGGCACGGCTCTTTTCGGGGTTCTTCTGATCCGTTCCCAGGTTTCCCGCTCACGTGTCGAAGCGGCGCTTCCTGCCCAGATGGTGGTCATGACCCCTCGCACGGAGAAGCCTGGCTATCTGTTGATTCTTTCGGTCGAGCCCTCTCAGGTAGCGGAACTGAGACGAGCTCTCACCAATTCTTTGTTCACCGCCACTCTGGGCGATTTGAGCTCCGACCCGGAGCAGCTGCCTCATTCCTATCGAGTGGCACAATGGGAAGAAGCCAAGGGCCCTTTGACCAGCGGGGTTTGGAATCCAACGGTTCTCCTGGAGACCCTCCAGGATTGGCGGCAGAACACTGAAACGCTCCGTTCGGGAGACCCCCGTGCGGCTCATGCCATGCTGGGGCAAATGCTTGAGCAAATCCGTCTGAACGCCTACCCCCAGGTTCTTGCCAGGAATTTCAGTGCCCTTCTGTGGAAAGAATTGTTGGCCTTCCTGCTGGAACACCATCCGGACCAATCCGAACACTGGCAGCAGCAGTTTCTTGAGCTGGATTGGGAAAATCCCGAGGTCGCACTTCCCGCCTTGAGAGAGATCTTGGCTGTCAACCTGATCCAGCAGGACAAGAATCTCCCCGCCCACTCCCTGGACTCCGACGCGAGAGAGCGGCTGAATGCGTATGTTCAAGACAATTGGACCCAACCGAACTTTTCCTTGAAGGAAGTTTCTGATCTGCTTCAGCTTTCACCGGCATCAGCCAGCGTGTTTTTCCATAAGGTCTACGGTGAGAATCTCATCCACTACCTGACAAGACGGCGCATCGAGTATGCCAAATCGTTGTTGGCTGACGGCCTGACGGTCAAGGAAACCGTCCTTCGTGTGGGCTATCAGGATGCCACCAGCTTCATCCGCAAGTTTAAGGGAGTGACCGGGCTGACTCCCGGTGAGTGGGCGGCGCGCAAAGTTTAGGGTGGTTCCACCCCGTTGAACCTCGCAAATTCCCCCAGCGCTTTCTCCAGCGCCGCGTCGAAGGCTGCCCGTTTTTGGGGCAGACCGTCGTAGCGCAGGTTCTGCACCACGAGGGTACCGGCCTTGCGGTCGGCTTTGGCGTCGAGAAGGCCGATAAACGAATCCCCCTGCAACAGCGGCAGGGCAAAGTACCCGAAGGTGCGTTTGGCGGCCGGTACGTAGCACTCGATGGTGAAATCGAAGCCGAAAAGACGGTTTACGCGTTTGCGGTGGATGAGCAGCGGGTCGAAGGGGGACAAAATGTGCAGTTCCCGCCCTGGTTTGGGGAGGGCATCGAGGCGTTCCAGATCGGCGGCGCGGACCCAGTACGGCACCTTGGACAGGCCCTCGATCTCGACTTTGACCAGCGTTCCCTCTTCCTGGGCATCCTTGAGAACTCCCGCAATCTGGTCCACATGCTCCCGGCGCTGGTAGGCCAGCTCGTCCGGGGGTAGGTACACGGGTATCCGTGGCGGGAGGGAGAAACCTCTCGGTGAGGTCGAAGATTTTCTGAAAGCCCTGACGGGACACCATCAAGTCACCGGCGGCAAACAAGTACTCGAGGGCCAGCTTGGCGGGTTTCCAGTCCCACCAACCGGCCATTTTCCGGGGTGCTTCAAAATCCCGCAACATAAGGGGGCCTTCGTCACGGATGCGCTGAAGCACCAGCTCGGCCTCGGCCCTGTCGGTGCGGAACCAGTCGTGCCCCTGCGCCTTCACCCGCTCTTTACGCGGCAGAGTATGCCGAAAGTCGCGCCAGGGCA
>JAIFLN010000011.1 GCA_020049045.1 Spirochaetota bacterium
GCTGACTATTTCGAGGAGTTCTGAGGTTTCCATATCCCGTATATTTCCTTGCGGCGGTTGAACGCTTCCTCGCCGCCTTCCATGATATTGACGATCCGTTCCTGTACTGCCTTGTCGTCGATACTACCTGGATGCACGACGACTTGGTCGTTCAGATACTCGCACGATACTACCATCTCAGCATCACCGAGAACAGGGAAGTTCGGGTTGTGTGTTGCAAAGATGAACTGGGTATCTTGTTTTAGCCCATGGATAAGCTTAATGACGTCTTGGTAGATGGTCTGGTTGTCCAAATCGTCTTCTGGTTGATCGATGATGATCACGTCGTGTTCACGTTGACTCAAGACAAACAAGATCAGTGCAGAGGAACGTTGCCCCAACGAATGTTCCCGGAGTTCCTTGCCCTTGTACCTGATCGTGAACTTGTTGGGGACCTTCCAAACCAAGAGAGTCTCCAGTTCAGCAATGAAATACTCCCAGAAAACGCCTGAGTAATTACCTAGAAATTCATCAGCCTTCGACTTGTCCTTGAAAATCTCTCCCATGTCCGCAAATTGCTCGGTGAGTTTGACGAACAAAGTCTCCCGAAGATTGCTTCCGCGCATCATTTCCCGCAAGAAAGTCTTGTAGGCTTCTTTGTCGTCCTTGTACTCGACATCGATGGAGAGGGACGAATGGGTGGCGTTGACTTTGTCCATCTCAGCCTTGATCAAGAGGTATTCTTGGTGCCAAAGGTCTCCTAGTGCAGACAGCTCCGACAATAGTTCCTTGTAGATCGTGTCAGACTTGGTCTGTTCCTTCTCTAGTTCCTCTAGGATCGCTTTTGTCTGCTCGATAATTTTGTTCAGCTGGCGAAATTCGTCCGGGCGGATCGATGGAATTCCGGCCTCTTTCAATTCATCAGCGATGGTTCGCTCTGTCGCCGCAAACTGCTCTTTTAATCCACTGATGATTGCCGTGAAGTCAGTCTTCTTCTTCGTCAATTCTGGCGATACTTGCTGAAGGTTCGACAAGCTGGCAACAACGGAGTCCAGTAGCTTCAATACGGTCTGATAGACGAGAAAATAGCCGGAAAAGAATTCTAAGTTCTGCTTTGATTTGTACAAGACATGATTCCGCAGTGTGTCCTCATGCTCAGTGAGCACAGCCGAGAGAGCTGACCTAAACTGTTCGACAGATTGATTCATCTCGGCAATTTTTCGAGCGTCGGCATCGAAGTCGATTTGCTTTTGGAGCTTTTCTTCCAAACCGTACTTTCGATAGCGTTCCAGCTGAAACTCTGCATTCTGTTTCTTTTGTGTTTGCTCTTCTTTTCGTGTCGCCAGATCACTCAATTTCTTGTATCGTTGGACTGCCTGCTGGACCTTGCCTTTTTGTTCTTCGATCTTTTGTCGTATTTCATCAATCCCGGAACCGAGCAGCTTCTCGACGAGATCTTTCTCGAAACCCTCACCGGAACTGGATAGGTCTTTCTGCCCAAAATACAGGGGCTTAGAAATCACGGTCTCTCTGATGGTCACGCCAGGTTGTTGGATGCTGTTCACAAATACTTCTGGGCGGTGGTCCCAAATCCGCCGGATTTCGTATTCTTGGCCAAACCTGTCGACCGCTGTGATGGTAATCTTGCCGCCGCTCCCCAGGGTATGCCGGATCAACTTCTGCTTGTATTCCGAGTCTTGTGGTTTGTCACCGAAAGGAATATCCAGTCCATACCGGATAGCTTCGATAATCGACGATTTTCCACTACCCCGAATGCCAATCAAGGTGTTCAATTCTGGCGAGAAGTTGACCTCGTGACCGTTCAATGTGCCACCATCGAAGCGAACACTCTTAATGTAGGAACGCTTGTGCAACAGGGGTTCTTTGGCTACACGGTTGGGCCAATCTCGCAAGGCGAACTTGACAGCCTCGAAGTTAAAGGCTCCGACCTTGAGATAGCAGGGGTCACCTTTGCCGATCTCTTTGATCTTCTTGCAATCACTTCCTTCCAGCTCGGCCGGATACCATGGACCCAACCAGGTCTGAACCTTGGTTCTGAGATCTCTGGTCCTGACTTTTTGGAAGCCGAGGGTCCGAAGGCGCAGGTCGTCGTAACGCTTGTCTTGCCAGTCAGAAAGCTTTCCACCACTCAGTTCTTTCCACAGACCCTTGTTTTCTTCTACGTGGGCGAACATCAAGCCATAGTCGCGACCGACCTTTTCTAGTTCCTCTACGACCTGCAAAAGGCTCTTGTCGCTCCGTCCATTTTCGTTCTGATACTGCTGAACTGTTTTGCCTGGAAATAACGTTGAGAGAAAAGGATTGATGTAGTCCTGGTTCTGTTCGAGCCACGCTTCCGAAAAGACAATGTTCACATGAATGCCATTGGCACCGTCCCCCGCCGAGAGTTCTACACCGGGAAAGAGCATGATGCCCCTCTTCAGGGCGGTTTTCCTCAGCCCCTCGAATTCCTGTTTGTCGAACTTGTTGTGGTTGGTGATGACCCCAATGCGAATCTGGGCGGTGACCAGAGCCTCAACATAGGAACTGAAGTAGAATTTTTCGTCTCCGCTATAGACAAATTCAGCGTCGGCCTTAGTATGAAGGTGAAAGTCGGCCCGGACCCAGGTCGACCCTGAGCGGAAAAACTCTTCGATTGTCTGATTCGCTGACATTTCAACCTCCATACCAAAACCCTTCAATCTTGAACATGAATCCGCCTCAAACTGGTAGCCAAGGTGAGCATCCCTTCGTAACCCGGTGCATCTCTCAAGGAATCGGTGTCCCAAGCTTGGGCGACGCGAATATCTTCCAGGGAAAAGTAGTTCTGATGAATCAGAACCTCCTGCAACTGGCTTTCTTCGTCGGGCCATTCCCGAGTTTCCGAGTCTGGACTATTCCTCAGAAAAGTTTGATAGGTCTTTTCAACAGTCGACCGGGTTGCCTTTTGGATCAACTCGAAGCAACTCTCCATCTCGACGATCTTCTGGTCGAGGTTGCCTTGATCCCTCAAATAGATATTGCCATTGGCGTGGGCCGAATCGTTGCGGTCTTTGACGATCTTGGTAAATCGCCCGATTTCGGAGTTGGCCATGCCGATCAGTTTGAAGAACCGAAAGACTTGACTCTCGCCGATGAGACTCAGAGCAAAGGGGCTTGTTGCATCAAGAATATCCTTCTCGACTTCACGGGCGAATCCAACCATGGCCAGTTTGAAGTCGCCAGGACACCCACACTTGATCTGCCAAATCTTGAAATAGACAAAGCTCATAAAGAGCATATGCAAGGACAAGAATGCAAAGGGATACTTCCCCGCCTGATAGTTGGAATTGAAGGCATCCCACAGAAAGTTGATGTATTCCTGTTCGGTGGGATTCTTGTACGAGACCGGCAGGTAATCGGCAAGCCTTTGCGCGTCGTCCATGACCTAGTCTTCCCACACCTTTTCGATAGCCTTCTTGACCTTAGCTTCGTACAGCGCAATCAACTCGCGGCACCCGTCGATGATTTTTCGCTCAGCCACTATCTTGGCGACGATTGCTTTTTGCGTTTCAAGGGGCGGAAAGGGAATATCAAATTCACGCAACTGATCGGTTTTCAGATTCAGAAAGACCGCTCCGACTGATTGATTTGTATGGGTGGCCTTGAAATGTGACAACAGAAAATACATATACTCTGTACTAACTCTTGCTGTGTCGAATTTGTGGAACCCAGCGAAACCGTCGTGGATACAACAGTCCGTATTTAGGATTGCGCAGGTACCTGGTTGACCGCTAACAGCCATTACAAGTTCGCCTTTTTGCATTGGCCGACTCAATTTTGCACCCTCATGAGTCAAGAAATCGATCTTCGGTGTTACGTACATCCCGTCTCTGGTTAAGTCAGCTACCATCAATCGAGGTATTTCGCCGCCATAGTATTTCGGATCACCAGCAGGGCGCGGAGAACTGCCACGCACAATGTCGGAAATGTCACCCAACTTCACCACCGGCCAATCGGGATCAATCTCAATCAGTGGCTTCCAGCTTTCCACCACCTGCAGGGCACCGTCGATGAGCTTTTGGTAGCCTTCGATCTCGGCCACGATTTCCCGTTGAACTTCGAGGGGTGGGAGGGGAATAGAGTAGGTCAAAAGGTAATCGATGGGGACCCTTTGGAGTCCACCGGTTCCCGTCATTTGTTTCGCGCCAACTTCCATAAATTGTTCGCGCGAGATCAGGCGATAAATGTATTCAGGTAGGACTGATTGACCGGCCCGAATGACAAAATACTCACTAGATCCAAAACCAATTCCATTCTTTAGATCTTCAGCAATGCCTGATTTGCCATTTTCGAAACATGGTGTCACTCGAGCCAATATCACATCTTTGTTCTGAAAATAGGTGTAACTCTTGATGACTTCACCCAGTGGTCGCTCTCTTATGGGTGTGAAAGAAATTCGCTTCTGTCCCAGGTCTTCCATTGGGACAAAGGAGACAGGAGTATCCTCTGGCAAGTCTTTTATTTCGCTCTTTCTTGGATTGATCTCACAGACTTCACCAAGGGTCGTGAACGGCCACTTCTGCTTCTCTCTTACCACCCCAACCCGGTACCGCTCGCCGGTCAGGTTATATTCCCCGTTTTCCCCGACTTGGGATTTCTTGACGACCAAAGCACTGCAAGCCTTCTCTTTAGCCCCAAACGTATCCAGCGATTCGGCACGAACCGCTTGTTGATATTCGGTGATGACGTTCAAAGCATCGGGCAAGTCACTTCCGACTTGTTCCCGCCGCTGGGCTCCCAAACCAAATCCATCGTTCTCAACCTTTACAAACAGAATGCTGTCGGTCTTTTTGGCAATCTGGCGGTCCAACAATAGAATAGAGGTCTTCACGCCCGAATAGGGGTTGAAGATCCCGGCAGGCAGGGAAACGACGCCATACAAATAGCCGGAGTCCATAAGGTACTTACGTAGTTGCTTATAGGCCCCGGCCCCTTGGAAAATGATGCCTTCAGGCACAATGACGGCCGCCCGGCCGGTCGGGGTTAGGTGCTCGGCGATGTAGTCGACAAATAGCACCTCGCTCCGGTTGCTCTCCACCGAAAAACGCTTGTGGGGTTTAATGCCGCCTTTGGGAGACATAAAGGGCGGGTTGGCCAAAATAACGTCGGCGTACTCGTTCCAGCGGTCTTCGCTGGTGAGGGTGTCGTATTCCATCACTTGAGGTTGAACGAACCCATGCAGGTAGAGATTGACCAACGACAAACGGACCATATCGGGTGAGATATCGTAGCCCTTGAAGTTGTTCAGCAATTGCTTACGTTCGTCGCTGGTCAGTTGATCGCCGGGCTGTTTGTCGGTATTGGCCCGCAAAATATGCTTGTACGACGAAATCAAGAATCCAGCGGTCCCGCAGGCTGGGTCAAGGATGGTTTCATTCTTCTGAGGCTTCATGACCTCAACCATGAAATCGATGATGTGGCGCGGGGTACGGAATTGTCCGGCGTCGCCCTGGCTCCCCAAAACGGAAAGCAAGTACTCAAAGGCATCACCCAGGCGTTCGGAATGGTCGTAGTGGAACTCGTTGATGGTTTTCAGGAAAAGCTTGAGAGTTTCAGGGTCGCGGTAGGGTAAATAGGCGTTCTTGAAGATGTCGCGGAACAATTTAGGCAGATTTTCATTCAGCTTCATGGCCTCAATGGCTTCCCCGTACAGCCCCAGCACCTCAAAGCCGCCGATCCGGGGGTCAAAGATCTTCGTCCAGGCAAAGCGTTCATAGTTGCCCACGAAGAAGCTGGCCTTGCCGCCCATCTCCACCGATTCCTTGTCCATGTCGTCCATGAACTTGTACACCAGGGCGATGGTGATCTGTTCCACTTGACTTTTGGGGTCAGGAACCTTGCCGACCAGAATGTCTCGGGCGCTGTCGATCCGGCGTTTGGTTTCGTTGTCTAGCATCGGGAATCCTTTAGGCGATGAATTGGTTCAGCGGAACGAAGTCTTTGATGTACTCGGGGATGGCCCGGCGCAATTCAGGCGTCAGCTTTTTGAACGCCTCACCGTAAGGGGTGACGTTGAGCCGTGCAAACTCACCGGCGTTCACAATCTCCCGAAACTCTGTGTCCAAGATATACGCCTTGAAAACGGTCTTGGCGTACGAAAAGTACTCTTCCTTGGGTAGGTAACGGCTATCAAATTTGTCGAACTCTTCGTCCAGCAGTTCATTCTTCGACTTGAAGTAAGGGATCATACCGAAGATTTTTTCCACAATTTCCCGAAGTCCCAGACGGCGGTCGCTATGCACGGCGTTACGCAGTTTTTCCAAGGTGAAGTACTCGTGCGGCTTATCGAGGATGTTCTTCTCAACGTAGTCCAAGAGTTCCGTCCACTGTCCGGCCTCGGCCTGTTCCTTGAGCGCGGGATGTTCGATGATCGTCTGCTCGAACTTCTCGAAGTACATCCGGTCGACCTTCATCCCCTCCGGTCCGATGGCAGAACTTTCCAACTTGGCCATAAAGTCCTGCCTGGAACTTTCATAACCGCCCAAGGGAACAGGCTCATAGACATCTTCACCGACCCAATCCCGGCTTTTTGCTTTTGGGAGAGGAAGAACCTCGTCGTACTGGTAGGATTCTTCGAAGTATTCGCAGTTGGCAAAGAAATCGAACAGTTTGAAGTGAACCTTGGACTTTTCACCCACCTGCTGTTTCAGCTGGGGGTCGATCAAGTCGCTGGTAAAATTGTGCTTTCTTGTTCCGCGACCCTTGATCTGAATGAACTCCGTGGGCGAAAAGATCGGCCGCATCAAACCCAGATTGAGAATATCAGGACAGTCATAGCCGGTTGTCATCATTCCGACCGTAACGCAAACCCTCGTTTTACTGGTTTTGTACAAGGGATTGAAATTCCCAGACCCCGACAATTTGTTGTTGGTGAAATTGATGGTGAACTGCTGTGCGTCCGTAATGCGAGAGGTCACTTGAATGGCGAAGTCAGAATGATACTTTCCAGGAAAGAGACCTTCAGCCAACACGTTCAGGAGCTGTGTGATTTTTGCGGCATGGTTCTGAGAAACGCAAAAGATAAGGCTCTTCCCCACTTCTCCTGAAATCGGATCACGTAAGGCGTTTTCTAGAAACGATTGGCAGAATAGTCGATTCGTGTTTTCAGAAAAGAAGGTCTTTTCGAAATCCTTCTGAATGTAGATCTCTTCGACCTCCTCTCCTTCGTCGTTCTCAGCGTTAACGACATAGCCCTGTTTAGAGAGCAACGAAGTGGTTATTTCAGTTCGGGCATCGACGACCATGGGATTGACCAAAAACCCTTCCCTCACGCCGTCCAAAAGCGAATAGCGGAACGTCGGCTCACCATTCTCGCAACCAAAGGTCTTGTAGGAGTCCAGCAAAAGGCGGCGTTCCAACTCTCGTGGATCGTTCTCGCCAAGATTGCTGGTGTCGATGTGCTTAAGGTAGTCCTTAGGTGTCGCAGTCAGTCCAAGTTTGTATCCGATGAAATACTCGAAGACTGCCCGGCTATTGCCACCAATGCTTCGATGGGCCTCGTCAGAAATCACCAAGTCGAAATCATCGGGGCGGAACAACCGCTTGTAGCGGTTCTTTGCCAGTAGAGTCTGAACTGTGGAGACGACGATTTCACCCTTCCGCCAGTCATCTCGGTTCTCTTTGTAGATATACGACTTGTAGTCGTTCTTCAGGTAGGACACAAAGGCTTTGTTCGCCTGGTCTTCGAGTTCAAGTCGGTCGACAAGAAACAGGACACGGCGGGCGTTCCCAGTGCGCAGGAACAATTTGATGACGGCAGCAGAGACCAAGGTCTTTCCGGTCCCCGTGGCCATTTCAAAAAGAAAGCGATCCCGACCTTCTTTGATGGTTTTCTGGATGGATTGTACTGCTCGAACTTGGTAGGGACGAAGGAACCGGAGTTTATTGGCCTCCTCAAAAGCCTTACGTGAAGTCAGGTCTTTATACTCCGGGTTGTGTCGAAAGTCCGGCTTCTGGGTGGCCACAATATAGTCTTCTGAGATCAATTCAGTGACCAAGTTCTGCCGGTCAGGTTTGAATGACGAGTAGCCCTTTACCGTCTGTGGTGAGGGGAAAACGGTAATGACATGGGGATTGCCACGCTCCAGGTCCCAGAAGTAGTGAATGTTTCCGTTGGACAGCAACACAAAACGGCAATTCTGAGCAACCGCATACCGTCGTGCCTGCTCTTTTCCGAACAATGGATTCTTGTCCTCGGCCTTGGCCTCCAGGACAATGAACGGGAATCCCTGGGCGTCCAGTAGGAGAAAGTCCAAGAAGCCGTTGCTGGTTTTCTCGAAGTCTTCACCCAAATCATTGAGTGAAGAGGTGGTCAACTTGACATTGTTTTCAAGAAGGATGTTTGCATTTCCTTCTGCTGTATCGAAAAAGCACCACCCAGCGTCCTCAAGAAGCTTGTTGATTTTGATGCGAGCTTTTGCTTCTTTCTCTGCCATGTGAGGTCTCCCGTCAGCGGATTCTACCCTTTTTTTTGACTTTCTTCACGCTGAACTACGCCTCAAGGGTCCGTCTCATGAGTAATAGAATCGGTAATTCAACTTCTGGAAAAGAAGATGAAATTGCCCATGAACCGGGAGATAAGCAGGCTGCTCTTGCGTCAGCCAGTAAACGTCGGTTGCGCATTTCATTTCAAACTATTAGCGCCTCGACCACGTCGTCTTCGCCCCCAGCCCCCAGGCCGCCGATTATGTCCGGGCCAACACAAGTTTTTAGCAAAGAGCGAAGCGAATTTGCCGAGATGGTTGCAGCTGTAACCCGAAGGGGATCGGGGCTTTTGGCTAAGCCGAAGGGTTGGAGCCACCCGCAGGCGTACTCCCTGTACGCCGAGGACAGGCGACTCCCTGAGGCGACGCCAAAACCCCGAGACCCGAGGGTTACCGGGATTCGCGTTCCTTGCGGGCCTGCACCTCGACGGTAAACAGCGCCCAAGGCACAGCGCGAAGACGTTCCCTGGGAATTGCCACACCCGACTCCAGACAGTAACCATAGCGGCCTTGGTCGATGCGGGCCAGGGCGTTTTCGATGAGCTTCAAGCGCTTGGCGTCGACAGCGTCCAGGGCATCAAGGTTCTTTTTCTCGAGAGCTTCGGCGGCAACGTCGACTTCATCACCGGGTCCGGCCGAGTCAGCGTCTTCAGCGGGCTTCTGATCAGCCTCCAGGTGTCCCATCAGGCGGGCCCGGTGGGCCATCAGCTCTGTCCTCATTTCTTCCAAAAATCCGGCGTCCACGATTACGTTCCTCCTGCAGGCCTTAGCGGCGTACAAGGTAATACTCCGGAGCTTGGAATTCTAGCCCCTTTCCCCCCTAGAATGGAGAAAAATGAAAATTTTCTAGGGCTCGGGGGAGGTCGGCCAGACTGCGGATCACGGCATCGGCTTTGACGGGGACGTTGGTCGGTTCATCACCCTGTTCGTACCAGATGCAGGGAATGCCTGCATTTCGAGCACCGCGGATGTCGCTGTTCAGACTATTGCCGATCATCAGGAATCCCTTAGCCTGGGGATGTTTGGCCATCACCACCTCAAAGATTTCTTTGCGGGGCTTGCCAATTCCGTAATCTCCTGAGACGGTGACGCTGTCAAAGAGGTCCTCAAGTCCGCAACCGTGAACCTTCGACCACTGCAGTTCGGGTGCGCCGTTGGTCAAAATGGCCAGATCGAAGTCGGCTTTCAGCTTGGTCAGCACGCTTCTGGCTTCAGGAAAAGCATAATACCGTCGGCCCCGCAACGAGGCAAAGTCGGCAGAAATCGAACGGGCCAGGTCAGGGTCGGTGAAGCCGTGTTCTTCCAGTGCCAGTGACCAAGCGGTCAGCCGGTAGGAGGGGAGATCCCGCCTCAGCTGGCTCAGGGCCGGATGCGCTCCGCCGAATTCTCCCCAGAGACCTTCCTGGGCGCTGATTCCCACCATACGGCAGAAATCTGCGCTCGGAAGAGCCTCAAAAGCTTCGCGGCTGGTCCTTTGAAAGGTTGTCCAGAATATATCCGCTTCCAGACCGAGAAACGCTGTACAGTAGCGCACCGTTTCCACTGTCATTCGGTCCTGAAGAATCAAGGTGTCGTCGAGATCAAAGATCAGCACTGTCCGCAAAATTACCCCCGACTGACATCGCAAGTGGCCTTGACGGTACCGGCTTTGCCACCTAGGTCCACGGCTACGTGGAAGGTCCCTTTGTAGGGAACGGTAAACTCAACATCGAGCCTGTCGGCCCAGCCTCCGGTGGCTTCGTATTTCGAGCCTCGTTTGTAGTACTCAAAGTTGAGGGGGTCGAGCAGACGGACAAAGGCCGGCGTATCCAGCTGGATCAGAATCCGGTCGCCTGTATTGCCTGGGATCTTCCAATGCAAGAATGTCATGGTCTCCTACCTTACCCGGACCAGACGCCTAGGGCAAGACCAGGTATGCCGGATCGCCCGAGAGGGGCACCGAAGTCTGGCCTGTCCAGTCCAATTCGACTTTCTGATTTGAGGCCGTCAAAACCGTACCCCGGCCCAGAATGGTTTCTTTTCTGCCTTGGACCCGGCGCAGCTCAACTGACTGGCCTTCTTGGGGGCGGACCTTGGTGAGGGGCTCCAGGACAACCTTCGTCCCCGAAACGGCGGCTACCGTGCCGTACAGTTGGGTCAATGCTGTGCTGACCCCCGCCTCAACCGCGCCACCCTTGGCCAGAGCCTGGATGCTTTCGACAACCTTGCGGTAGTCCTCATCGGTGCGGGCCAGTTTTTCGGCGGTTTCTTTGTCGGTCTGGGCTGAGGGAGAGGTTCCCTGAAGGTAACCGGTAAAGGTCAGAACGTCCCCCAGGGCTTTCTTGCGGGAGGCTTCGGAGGTTCCTTCTTCCTTGGCCAACAGAGACAGCTCCTGCCAGGCTTGGTCAAACTGTGGAAAAATCTTCAGGCCGGTCTCGGAACCCAGCGTTGAAACAAACCGTTCTCTTGCGTCAGGATACTTGTCGGCAAACAGTTTCTTGAGCGTCAAAGCCTGGTCGCGGTAAGGGGTCAGTTCCCGGATAGTCCGTTCCAGACCGGCAATTCGGGCGGTCAGGTACTGGGTCTCGATGCGCGCATCGAAGGTCTTGGAACTCGAAGTCTCAAGACGGGTCACCAGGTCCTCAATTTCTGCTTCGGCTTGGCGTCGTAGGGCCTCGGTCTGGCGCCACTGGGCTTCACTCTGACGCCATTGAGCCTCGGTGGCCATCAGGGTTTTTTGGGTTTCCGCCAACTGGAGGGCCGCCAACGCCTGCTCTTTCTTGGCTTGTGCCTTGAGGGCTTCCATTTGAGCGTTGGCCTCAGTTTTGGAAGAGGAGTCATTCAAAGTGACGACGGCCGTATCGAGGGCCGTTGCCAGGCTTGCCTGGACCGCTGCCCGGGCGCGGACGGCTTCGCTGGCTGACGCCGAGGCTTTGGCGAGAACCTGCCTCAACGACAGGACGGCCGCCTGGGTTAGAACCCAGTCCCCGGTATCAAACGCCGAGCGGACTGCTGCCATCGCCGAGTCAGCCTGGCGGTAAAAGGTGTTGAGCTCGTCCTGTTCTTTCTGAAGTTTCTCCAGATCGGCAGCCTGTGTGCTCAGCTGCCCCTGCAGGTCCCGTTCCCGATCCTTGGTCTGCTTTTCGATATCCTGGCGCAGCTTTTCCTGCTCGGTCACTGTGGACTGCAATTTGGTCTGGAGGGCTGTCAGAGCCTGGGTTCGCTGATCGATCTCGGACTGGACCTGACGTCGGTAAGCCTCGATTCTGTTGTTGAACTCGGCGTTCTTCTGAGCCTCGAACTCCCGCAGGCGGCGGTTGATTTCCTCGGTTCCCAGGCCGGCGTCCTGCAGACGCTTCTTTTCGGCGGCGAGGGCACTGGCCAGTTCCTGTCTCAATTCCTTTTCCCTGGAGCTGACCCGGTTCTCGAAGGACTTCTGCAGATTTGCCTTTTCGGCAGCCATCTTCTTCAGATCGCCTTGGATTTTCTCAATTTCGGCATTCTTCTCGGCCATCCTGGCCTTGGCGTCTTCTAGAACCTTGGTCAGCAGCTTTGACTCAGTGGAGAAGATTTTGTCTGTTTTCAGTTTCAGGTCTTGTTGCCGGGTTTGAAAATAGGCATCGGCACCGAACCAGGCCCCTACGATCAAGGACACGGCCGCCACATTGACCAGAATGGGGAACAAAATTCCCCTTTTCCGGGGGTGGAAGGCTTCGGTATCGACGGTGAGCCGGTTGGCACTGGCGGCTTCTTCGATTTGTCCCAGAATCTGAGCCTTTTCTTCTTCGCTGTACAGGCCAGTCAAGAGCTCGCTTTCCAAGGTAGGGGGCGGCGTTTGGTTCATCCATTTCAGTATCGGCCAAACCCTGCCGAGAATGAAGCAGTGAGTATCCGGCTTAAGATCCTCTTTATTGTTATTCCTCTGTTGGTGACAACCCTTTTGGTAACCGGGTTTGCGGCCGTCTTTTCGGCTGAAACAGGAATTACCCGGGTCGCCATCGACTTTTTGGGCTTCAAAGCCGAGGAACTGAAGAAAAACGCCGACAACCAGTGGGGGTTGTTGATTGGAAACGATCTTTCATCCAACCCGGAATACGTAGAAACCACCAAAAGAGCCGTAGAAGGCTTTGCGCAGAGCCTGGTCCGTTCCGAAACCGAACTGATTTTCGCTCTCGACGATCAAGATGCCGTGGTGATGACAACGCGGCCGTTCACCCTGTCTACCGACGAAGCGGCTGCCTTGTCCCTGCTGCGGAAAGAGGGCCAAACCGGCTGGTTGCGTTTTTCCGCCGAGGGCAAGGAGCGGGTGGCTCAGATTTTCCAGTTTCAGCCCTTTGGCTGGACTGTCGTGGTCAGCGAGGCCCGCGACGCTTTTTACCAAGGTGTCAGGGAGATTCAACAGCAGAACTACCTGATTCTGGCCGCATCGCTGGCCTTTGCCTTTGTCCTTCTGTTGTTCTTCAGCAGCTACCTCACCCGGCCCATCAGCAAAATGGTGCGGACCATGCGTGAGATCATTCAGGACAACAACCTCGACCGCCGCGTCGATGTGGAGTACAGCGACGAAATCGGCCGCATGGCCCAGACCTTCAACATGATGCTGGCCGAACTGGGCCGGGCCTACGGGCAGATCAAAAACTTTGCCCTTCAGTCGGTGCTGGCCCAGAAGACCGAACAGCGCATCCGCAACATTTTCCAGAAATACGTGCCTGCCGACGTCATCGACGAAGTTCTGGGCAACCCTGAGGCCATGCTGGTGGGAAAAAACCGGGATTTGGCCATTTTATTCAGCGACATCCGAGGCTTTACCACCATCAGCGAGTCCCTGGCACCCGATGAGCTGGTGCTCACCCTCAACCGGTATTTCAGTCTGATGGTCGATGTGATCATGAGCCGGGGCGGTACGGTGGACAAGTACATCGGTGACGCCGTCATGGCCATCTTTGGAGCGCCCATTCAGGGTGAGAACGATGCCCTCCAGTCAGTTTTGGCGGGGCTGGAAATGACCCAGGCGCTGGAAACCTTCAATCAGGACCAGGCAGCGCGCGGCAAGAAAGAGTTCCGGATCGGGGTAGGCATCAACTTTGGTGAGGTGACCGTGGGAAACATGGGGTCCACCAAGAAGATGAACTACACCGTGATTGGAGACGGGGTGAACCTCGCCAGCCGGTTGGAAGGTCTGACAAAGAAGTACCATCAGATTCTCCTGTTCAGCGAACCGGTGTATCAGCGTGTGGGCCGCCAAGTCTGGTGCCGCATGCTCGACAAAGTGGTTGTCAAGGGTAAGACGCTGGGTGAAAGCATCTACACGGCCCAGAAGAGCCTGACCGAAGCCGAGAAAGTCGGCTGGGCAACCTGGCATTCCGGCCTGGAAGCCTACTACGGCCGCGACTTCCTCAAGGCGAGGTCTTTGTTCCGTGAGGTGGCCGAGCGGTGGCTGCCCGAAGACCCCATGGCGCTGGAATATATCGAGCGTTGCGATCATTGGATTACCTCACCACCCCCGGTCGGCTGGGTGGGTCTTGAGGTCATGCACGAGAAATGAGCCCTGCCCCTCTTTACAGGAAGGCGGCGCAAGCTTACAATTCCACTCAACAAAAATGTGGCGAGGTACGCGGTGATCGACGTTTCACTCATCGATAAGCACTATGAGAGTGTCCCGGAGGCTACCCGGCTCCAGCGTTCCCGCTCCAGCAAGCTCGAATTCGACACCACCCTTCATTTCCTGGATAAGTACCTTTCACCCCGGGCCACGTTGTTGGAACTAGGCGCCGGTCATGGGGCGTATTCCCTGCATTTTGCCCGCCGGGGTCACCGTGTTTTGGCAACAGACCTGGTGAGTGCCAACGTTGAGGCGATTCTGGATCACGTGGAACGGGAGGGTCTGGGGACTATCCAGGTGCGCAAAGCCGACGCTACCCGCCTGGAATCCCTTTCCGATTGGGAATTTCAAGGGGTTCTGTGCCTGGGACCGTACTACCATCTGCGTACCCGGGAATTGCGTCGCCGCTGCCTTCTGGAGTGCCGGCGGGTTGTGCACGAACGTGGTATTGTGGCGGTCTCGTACCTTAACCGGGCCTTTGCCATCAGTCAGCTTCTCAAAAAGGGCGTCCCTTTGACCAAGGGGCATTACGACTCCCTGCTGACTCTGGACGATACACGGACCGATTATCCGGACCCCTTCTTCAACATTGCCCATTTCACAACACCCGAGGCGGTTGAAGCCGAAGTTCGTTCCTGTGGTTTTGAAGTGGTGGAGCATGTCGGGGTGGACGGCGTTTACGAGCATTTCTCCGAAGCCTTCGAGGGCCTGACCGACGAAGGGTATCGGGACTTTCTCGCGTTTCATTTCAAAACCTGTTCCCAGCCTTCGCAGCGGGGAACCAGCAACCACGGTTTGGTGATTCTCAAAAAGGTCTAAGGGGACGCGCTACTGACGCGATTCGCCCCAGAGCAGAGGGAATAAACTCAGGAACATACCCGAGGAGGTTCCCAGCATGGCCCAGTGCATTCCATTGCTGAATTCCATTTTCTGATCCCATTGCGAATCGCCGTAAAAGCCCGTTTTTGCCAAGGCTTCGTTTCTGTCGTTCACCGTTGCCAGCAACAGGGTGCTGATGGTCGAAAGGGTGAAGGTAACGATTCCAAAGTCACGGACACCCCTCCAAAAAACTTGATTTTGCGAAAAGGTTTCTCGATCTGACCAAAGCTCGGCGTTCTGGGCCAGGGTGACCAAGGCTCGGCCCTGGGTTTCCTCTTCCCCTGCCTCGAGGGTGGCACCCAGGCGCAAAAGGTCTAGATCCGCCACAACGTCCAGGTCACCTGCATCGGCCAGACGGGTTCGCAGATCATCGAGAGAGGCGAGTTCGGGGGCTGTGAACAAATGCCCTTCGGCGAAAAGAGTCTCGGCCCGCTGGTAGGCCTGCCGCGGAGTGATCTTCTCGTCGCTCTGGGCCGTCAGGAAGGCAGCCGGCAAGAAAAGCAGCAGGAACAGCAGGGGGACCTTTGCAACAAACTCATTTCGCATGAGAGGCCTCCAAAGCGGTTGTGAGCCGCGCCTTTTGAACAGCGACGGCTTCCTTGTCGAAGAACCCGTCGGCCAGAACCATCTGGTCGAGATTCGCCAAGGCTTTTTCGGGGTTTTCTGAGGCCTCGAAAAGGTCGGCCAGGGCTTGGCGGGCGCGGTCGTGGTAGGCGGCTTGGGGGTACATTTCTGCCACCAGACGGTACTCACCCAGGGCCAGTTCGCGGCTGCCGGTGACCGAGTGGATACGGGCCACCCGGAACCAGGCACCGGGAACCAGCTGTGAGTCCGGATGCTCGCGGATGACTTTTGTGAAAAGTCCCACCGCTTGGTCCAGCTCACCAGCCTGAAGGGCTTCCTCTCCTTCGGTAAACAGTGTCTGAGCCAGATCGAGCCGTTGGGGAAGCGCCGTAATGGTAGGAGCGCTGTCGCGGATAAACCGGGCTTTGCGGGCGTTGAGCGCGGCGTACCAGGGCCACTCAAAAAGAGCCGTCGCCCACAGACCGGCTGTCAGGATGCTGGGATGATCCACCCAACCTGTCCGTATGTGATAGATATCGGAGGCGCTGGACAGAAATGCCGAGACCACCACAATACCCAGGCCCCAGCCTGCCACTGTCAGCAGGCCTTCATCGGCAAACACCGGCGATAGTCGGGCCTGGCCGCCTTTGTCTTCGATCACGTACGCTCCCGAGGGATACCGGAACTGCTGCCCCGCCGTCTGATGCGTCCCGGCTGAATCAAAGACTTCGGCGTGGGCGGGAAAGGCCAGGACGATTGAGTCGGGAGGCAGAGCGACCTGAACCACGGGAACGGCCTCAGGGGAAACGACAAACGTGCGGCTGACCAGGGTGAATCCCTCCTTCCACAGTTCAACCGTGTGTTTTCCCGGGGGCAGGTTTCGCAGAAGGACGGGTGTTTGCTCGGTCAACAGTTTGCCGTCCAAAAGGATGGCGGCACGGAGGGGGTCCGAGTCGATAAACACCGAAGCGGCACCGGTCGGCTGGGCACCGAGCAGCCCGAGGGGGAGCAGGAGCAGCGTCAAGACGAAGAATCGTTTCATGAATTCATCTCGGCCAACTGGTAGTCCTTTGCCGTCAGCGTGAAATCCTTGGCTAATCCAGGGGTGACGTACACCTTTTTATCGGCCGTTACGAAGATCCCCTCAAGTTTGTTGCTTTTGAGAACTTCCCAGCCCCGCTCTAGACCCAGAACAATCACCTTGGCAAACCCGTCGCAATCCATCGAAGAGGGGGCCACAATGGTGACACTGACCAGGCCGTTGTCCGAGGGCCATCCCGTCTGCGGATCGAGGATATGGTGGTACACCTTGCCCGTGGTCTCGTCGGTGAACTTCCGCTCGTAGACCCCGCTGGTCACCAGCGAGAGGTTCCGAGCCGTCACCGTTCCCAACATTTCGCCTCTGTCGAGGTAGGGGTCTTGAATGCCGATCTTCCAGGCCCTGGTGCCACCCTTTCCATCGGGCTTGGAACCCAAGACAAAGACATTTCCACCCAAATCGACAATGGCCGAGGTTACGCCCTTTTCGCTCAAGTACGCCACGGCTTTGTCGGCCGCGTACCCCTTGGCAATGCCTCCGAGGTCAACGATCATCCCCGGTTTTTTCAAGAAGACACTCCGTCCGTTGACGACAATATCCTGCCTTTTGATCAGGGGGAGGAGGGCATCGATTTCCTTCTGTTCGGGAACCCGCGGATGGTCGGTGGCTACTCCCCACGCCTTTACCAAGGGGCCAATGGCCACATCGAGGGCCCCTTGCGTCAACTCTCCGATTTCCAGAGCTCTCTTCAGAACGGCGGCGGTATCTTCGCTGACCTCCACCGGCTCTTTCCCCGCCGCGGCGGCCAGGCGCATCACATCGGTGACATAGGGTCTGTCCCACATCGACATCTCTTTATCGAGGTTGTTGAGCAGGTCGAGAAACCCCTGGAAGAGGGCTTCGTCTTCGGGCCCGTAAACCGTCAGCGTGGCCGGAATGGTACCGAAAACAACGTCGCTGCGGGTCCAGGCAGTGGGAGTGAACGCGGGCGGTGCGGAACAGGCGGCAAGGAACAACGCCGCAGAAGCCAGGGAAACCAGGAGGAGTTTATGCATTTCGTTTTCCCAATCCTATGTAGTACGTCTCAAAGCTTTCTTTGCGGACGGCCTGGGGCCTCAGAGCCTTCACCTGGGTGAAGATTTTACGCATCATGTCGCCCAGGATTTTCTCATCGCCGCCTTGGAAAATCTTGATGACCAGGTTGCCCTGGTGCTTGAGCAGCGGGCCTTCGGCCAGAAGGATGACCCGTTCACAGAGGTTGTAGCTTCGGCCGGTATCGACCGTGCGGTTGCCCGTGGTCAGCGGTGCCGCATCGGACAAAATGGTGTCGTAGGGACCGTGACTGTTAAGCGTGGCCTCGGTTTTAGCGTCGAAAATGTCGCCTTGAAAGAAAAAGGCGTTGGGAGGAACGGCACCAGGAGTAGGGGGAGTGAGGTCGACCCCGCAGACAAAGCCTGCGCCTTTGAGAAGTTTCAGGGTGTAGAGGCTCCAGCTGCCGGGGCTGGAACCGACGTCCAGGACCCGCCCGGCCTTTTTCAGAACGCCGAATTTCTGCTGAATTTCCTCGAGTTTGTAGACCGAGCGGGCCGGGTAGCCTTCCTTTTGAGCCTTGAGTGCGTAAAAATCAGGTTTTTCTCGGCCCACAGCGAAAGACTCCTTGACCGTTCCGGGGGAATAAGAGAAATTCCCGGGTATGACCACACCGGACGATGCGAAACAAAAGTATACCAAACGCCTGGCAAACGTTGAAGAGGCCCTAAAGCGGGTGTTTCCGGTGAAGACAGATCTGGTTTGGGCGAGGGCCGTTGCGGGTCAGCCCGACCTGCCGTTGAAACCGGAAACCCTTGACAAGATCAATGCTCCCGGCTGGGAACTGCTGAACCGGGGCGGCAAGCGCTGGCGACCTCTGGTTATGATCCTCAGCCATGAACTGTACGGTGGGCGTCTTTCGGGGATAGACGAACTGACCGCACTGATCGAACTGCCCCACAACGGCAGTCTGATTGTCGATGATATTGAAGACAAAGCGGAAGAGCGGCGGGGTGGACCGGCCATCCACCTTGTCCACGGTGTGGATATGGCCATCAATACAGGCAATTTTTTGTACTTTGAGCCCACCTACCTGATCGAGCGCTCCGGTCTCGATGAGTCGACCCAGTACCGAATGATGAAGTTCTACCTGCGCGTGATGCGGCGGCTGCACTTCGGCCAGGGCTTGGACATTGTTTGGCACAACGACCATGGCTACCTCCCCAGCCGCGACGAGTATCTGCAGATGTGCCGTTTCAAGACGGGGGCGCTCAGCCGTCTGGCCGCCGAACTGGGAGCCGCTTCGGCGGGTGCTGGTGAAGTTGCCATCGATGCCGTCGGTACCCTTTGGGAAGACATCGGTGTCGGGTTTCAGATTTTGGACGATGTGAAGAACCTTGTTACAGGCAACCCTGGCAAACTGCGGGGCGACGACATTGTGGAAGGAAAAAAGAGCCTTCCTTCGTTGATTCACGGTGAGCGGGCCGCCGACCGCGGCGAAAGCCTCTTGGAGCTGTTTTCGCTGGTGGCGCAGACTCACACCGTGGGTCAGCCGGTTCAGCCCCTCATCGAGGAAGCCATCGGTTTGATGGAAGCCTCGGGTGCTCTCGACGCCGCTTACCAGGAAGGGCAAACCCTGCTTGAGGGCGCTAAAACCCGCCTGCGCGGCGAATGGCCGGCCTGCGAGGCCCGTGACGGCATGGAAAATCTGATCGATACCTTTTGGGAAGGCCTTAAGAAATGACCCGTATTACTCCGCTGTTTCAAAAACCACTCCCCCGTGTCTACTTTTATGGGGTTTTGGGTGTGATTGCCGTCAATCTGCTTGTTTACCTGGTCAACGAAATCAGCTGGGAAACCCGCGGGCTGATGGCCATGAACCCCATGGCGGTGGTCGTGGAAGGGTATTGGTGGCAGATTTTCACCTACATGTATGTCCATGGTGATTTGAGCCACATTCTGTTCAACATGCTGGGTCTGTTCTTTTTCGGAACTGCCGTAGAGGAAGAGATCGGCAGCTGGGAGTTTCTGGCCTTCTACCATGTCACCGGCGTTCTGGCCGGGCTGGCGTCGCTGGGACTGTATTGGATCACTGGTCAGTACGGGGTGTTTCTGTTGGGGGCTTCGGGAGCTGTGTTTGCCGTAACCCTCGCCTTTGCCGCCTACCGACCCCATGCCCGGGTGCTGGTGTTCTTTATTGTTCCCCTGCGAGCCCGCAATCTGGTCATTCTCTATGCGGCTTTTGAAGTCTTCAGTCAGATTTTCAATCCTTATGGCGGCGTCGCCCACCTGACCCACCTGGCCGGATTTGTGTTCGCCTTCCTTTACCTTCTTCTGCGTCTGCGGGTGAACGCCTGGAAAGAATTCTGGTCGTGAAGCGGGTGCGACCCCAGCTTCTGGTACTTCTGTTGGGGACTCTTGTCGCCGGGCCGGTTTTGGGGCAGGCGGATTTTTCCGACACGGTGTTTCAGGGCGAACTTTGGATGCCCTTTGCCGCGGTGACTCCCGGCGAACTGGAGCGCAAAACTCCTGATCAGGAGAAACTCGACGCCCTCCTCGAAGAGATGCAGATGGTTTTCTCGGGGATGGTCTATGGCTGGTCGTTCACCTACCGGCCCGTTGACCCGGCGCGCAAGGTAGACGAGTTTCTTGATGTTGTTCCTCTTGGAAGGATTGTCGGCTCTCAGGGGGATGTGGCCACGGCCCGGGCCCTGGCTGTTTCCACCCGCATCGACGAAAAAGCAGGAACTCTCGTCGTCCTTTTCCGGTACTATCTGGCTCCTCACGAAGCCGCCCGGCGTCAGGCCTGGGGTTCTTTCAATCTGGACCAAGCGGCGGGTATCGGAAAGGCCAAGGTGGTCGACCGGCTGGAAAGCCGTCTGGAGGCCCTGCGTCAGGCGGTGAAAGAGTCGGTGCGCAATCTGCTCAGGCCCAAGGTGTACAACCGGCCCCAGGAAATTCGGGGAGAAGCGCTGTTGCGCGAAATTCCCCGGTATTCCATCCAGTCGGGCCAATACGTCTGCACGGCCAAGTTCCAAATGCGGATTCTCAATGTGCGGGAATACCCGCTGTACTGAGGTTACTTCAGCCAGAGGGCCAGGGGTGTCGCCACCACCAAGGCCAAGGCGATGCCAACTAGAATTTCGGGGCTGGTATGGCCCACCGACTCGCTGATTTTGATGCGGTCGGCTTCGGGCAACGACAAGGCCTGCAATCGGTTCACCACGACGGCCTGCTTTTGCACATTTCCCCGCAGCTTGTACGCGTCAAAAATCACGATGCCGCCAAAGACTGTCGCCACGGCGAACAGATCGGTATTGAAGCCCGCCTGGATACCGATGGTTGTCGCCAGGGCTGTGACAAACGCGCTGTGCGAGCTGGGCATGCCTCCAAAGGTGGTCAGGTGCTTCCAGCTGGGTTTTTTCAGCCGAAACGACTGATCGATAAACTTGTAGATCTGGCAGCTGAGCTGAACGCCCAGCGCGATGACCAGCGCTTTGGGAAGGATGTCAAAATTCATTTTCGGGGGGTGAAGGCCGAAACCCAGGCCTCGCTCCTAAAGTATTCGAGAACCCTGTCGACGACGGGTCTGATCTGGGGGTACAGCTCCCTCGCCACGGCAAAATCCCCACGAGTACCGCACTTTTCCAGCTTCTCGAGCAGGGCACAGGCCTCTTCTGCGGCAACATTTCTCATGGCACCCTTGAACTGGTGGGCGTAGAGCTCCAAGTCGGAGGAGGATTCCGAGGCAAGCGCCGCCTCGACATTGCGGTACTTTTCTTCCAGCGAGCCTTCGATGATTTCGAACAGATCCCGGAAGAGCTGCTCGTCACCGTCCATCAGGCGGAAGGCTTTTTCAACGTTGATGATGTCCATCAGATATACAACCGTGGGGGAATGATTTTTTGAAGCTTGGAGTGTCTGGAGACGAGGAGAGAAATGAGACTTCCCACCGTGACATCGAGCAGGGCGGAGAAACTCACCAAGATGGGAATGACGGGCTGGAGAGTCAGATAGCCGTTTTCCAGTCCGCGCCCGTAAAGAGAGCACAGAAGAGAAAGGTTGATATAGGCACCCAGTCCGGGAACTGAAGGAAGGGCGAAGCTGAGCAAGAAGGCGAACGAGATGGTCCACAGAATCTGTTCCAGACTGATTTCCAGACTGGAATAGCTTTTGAGGATGATGAAAAAGGCGATGGTCGAAGTCAGGGCCGTACCCGCCCTGCCGAACATGGCGAACAGCGGCAACGTGACCGCGCCTACCTTGCGGGGCACCCCCAGGTTTTCACGGGTGAGACGGCTGGCCAAGCCCAGGCTGAAGAACGAGTCGCCGGAAAAGAAAGCGCCCAATCCGGCTCCCAGTACCCCGAAAATCCATTTGTAAGGATTTTCGCGGCCTCCGAAGAACCAAAGCACGGCCGGAATCACGACAAACAACACAAACAACGTCGCAAGCCCTAGGACGGCAAACACCTGAAAGTACAGTTGAAAGTCCTGGATCAGGCGGATTTGGGTCAGCCACGCCGCCGAAAGCACAATCATTCCGAAACCCAGCACCTCAATGACAAAGCTGTTGAGGTGGTAGAAAATGCGCGACAAGGAGTCAAAGAGATTGACGGTGGGTTCGGTGACCGACCGGTCAAAGGGAAAGTGCATTCCCAAAATAAAGGACAGCGCGTAAAGCGGCAGCAGGAAGTCGGCGCCACCGGTCAGAATTTGAAACAGGTTCTTGGGGATAAGGTTGCCCAGGGTATCATTCCAGCTGCGGAAGATCAGTTCGGTTTCGCGGCGGCTGGTGATGGGGATGCGCTCGGGGCTGAACAGAAGGATGAACAGGGCACCGACCAATACCAAGGCGAGGGTTCCCAACACCATGTAGGTGACGCTGCGGACCAGCACTCCCCAGAGCTTTTTGTCGCGCTGCAGATCGTTGAGAGCCACAGCGGTTGAAAAGAAAACCAGGGGGAAGAGGGCATAGCGACCCAGGCTCAGGATGAAGTCGCCAATTTGGAGCAGAAGCGAGGTCTCAGCCCGGGCGGGCAGGGGTAGGAACAGACCGAGGGCGACGCCGAGGGCCGCTCCCAGAAGGAGTTTCAGCCAGACTTTCATGGGGCTTCCTTGCGGGGGAAAATCGTATTCATCAAAGTTTTTTTCTCTCCTAGAAGATTCCATCTGCCAGGCAACGGTGTCTTCGAAGAAAGGATGTAGGAGAGGTAATCTTCCAGGCGGGGCACCAGCGCTTCATAGACCCAAAGAGTCAGATTCCGCTTGCGGGCCTGGACCAGAAGGGCATTGACCATCCCTTTCAGGCCTTGGTAATGCAGCGCTGCCAGGGGGGGCAGGGAGGCCGGGTCCTCATCGTAGAACACAAAACGCAAAACCAACCCCGGTTGGTTGGCCTGCCGCTGCAGCAATTCCCGAACCAGGTACAAGGTGCCCTTGACCGCGTTGTCGAGGCTTTCATCGAGGGCCAAGGGGGCCAGTTCCGCCAGTCCGAAGGACTCTCTTTCCGGGGTGATGATGATCCAGGCCTCGTCGAGACTCTCGAATTCCTGAAGGGTCTGGAGGAGGAAGTTTTTCGCTGCCACCGGGGACCGGCGGCTCCAGGGGAACTGAAGCAGGGTTCGGTCCTGGTCCACAGACGGGTAGGATTCCTTGCGGGGTGGCACTGAAACGGCGACGCGGCAACCTTGGCTCAAGAAGTGCTGGGAAATCTCGTTCCCCAGGAAACCCTCTTTCCCCGTTACCAAGATTGTCTTTCCCATGCCGGGGATAGTATACTGCGGCCCGGAACCTTGTCTATGAAGATCGCCCTAGTCCAGATCAACCCCAAGGTTGGGGATTTTGAACGCAATACCCGTCTCATCCTGGAACGTGCCCGGGAGGCTGCCGCCACAGGGGCAGAGGTGGCTGTTTTTCCCGAAATGGCGCTCTGCGGCTACCCGCCGCTGGACCTGCTTTCCTTTCCTTCCTTTATTGCTGAAAACCAACGGGCTCTGGAAACACTGGCACGCGAGCTTCCGCCCCAGCTTCTGACGCTGGTGGGGCTGGTAAAGGCCGTCGGCCAGGGTTGGGAAAAGGGGCTGGAAAATGTCGTGGTGGCCCTTGCCGGCGGCCGTGTTGTTTTTGAGCAAGCCAAAACACTGCTGCCCACCTACGATGTTTTTGACGAGCACCGCTATTTCCGCAGCGCCACCAGGCGCCGGGTGTTTGAGTGGAAAGGCGTCAACTTGGGAATCGCCATTTGCGAGGACCTGTGGTGGGAGGTCAGCCGCGACCAGGGCAACCCCTACGGCATCGATCCTGTGGCAGAATTAGCCGACCTGGGTGCCGAGCTGATCCTTTCCCCCTCGGCTTCTCCGTTTTATCCGGGAAAGCGTTCGGTGCGTGCCGACATCATGACCTCGGTGGGGCGCCGCTTCGGGCTGCCGGTACTGTACGTCAACCAGGTGGGGGGCAACGATGCCCTGATTTTTGACGGCGGCGCCCTGGTCACCGACAGAAAAGGAACCCTGGTGGCGCAAGCGCCTGCGTTTACCGAGGGAATTCTCTATTGGAACTCGGAGTCGACCGACCCTGCCCTGGCGCTCGACGAGGAACCCTTGCGGGATCTCTACGACGGGCTGGTTCTGGGCCTGCGTGATTATGTGGTGAAAAGCGGCTTCAAAAAGGTGCACCTGGGCCTTTCGGGCGGCATCGACTCGGCCCTGGTGGCCGTGTTGGCCGTCGAGGCTCTCGGCAAGGAAAATGTCCGGGGGTTGGGTATGCCCAGCCGTTACTCCTCCGATGGTTCCGTGGACGACGCCCGCACCCTCGCGCAGAAACTGGGCATCAGGTTCGACCTTGTCCCCATTGAAAAGCCTTTTGCCTCCTTTCTTGAGGCGTTGGAGCCGCTGTTTGACGGGGCACCTCAGGACGTCACCGAAGAGAATATCCAGGCGCGGATCCGGGGCGTGTATCTGATGGCCCTTAGCAACAAGACCGGTTCGATGCTGCTGACCACCGGAAACAAGTCAGAACTGGCCACCGGGTACTGCACCCTTTACGGCGATATGGCCGGGGGGTTGGGTGTCATCGGCGATGTGTTCAAGACCGAAGTGTACGCCCTCAGCGAGTGGATCAACCGCGACAGGGAAATCATTCCCTGGAACACCATCCGCAAACCCCCGTCGGCGGAACTGCGTCCCAACCAGACCGATCAGGACAGCTTGCCGCCCTACGACGTGCTCGACCGCATTTTGCACGCCTACATCATCGACCAGAAAAGTTCGGCAGAAATCATCGCCACCGGCGAAGACGCCGCGCTGGTAAGGCGGGTGTTGAAACTCACCGCCTCGGCCGAATACAAACGCTGGCAGGCTCCCCCCGTGCTGAAGGTGAGCCCCGTCTCGTTTGGAATGGGCCGCCGCCACCCCCTGGTACGCACCCTGTTCGAGCTCTAAACCGAACAACATTCCAATAAATTCATCTTGGAACGGTTCCGCGCATTGCGGACTCGGGGGTTGTGCTATATCCTCTCCCCTATGTCCCGATCTCCCGATGAAGAAAAACGCCGTCGTATTCTGCAGGTTTCCTTCGAGGCTTTTGGTGAGCTAGGCTACAAGCGTACTACCATCAAGCACATCGCCGACCGTGCCGGCATTGCGCCGGGCAGCATCTACACCTATTTTCATGACAAGGACACGCTGTTCCTTTGTGCCATCACCGAGATCTGGGATCGGTTCAGCCAGGCGGCTCTCGAGGCTACCGAGAATCAGCAGATTGCCTTTCGTCTGCGGGCCGAAGCGCTGTTCAAAGTTGCCGAAGACCTGGTCCGCCGTTCCCATTCCCTGCTGACGGGAATCTTTGCGGTGCCTGAGCGCCGGGATTTGCTGCGCCGCAATCTGGAAAAAGCCTGCCGCCACCTGGTGCCGTTCTTCGAGGAAGGACAGCGTCTGGGATTGACCTTGGTGGGTTCTGAACCTGCTTTCCATTTCTACCAGGTGAAAATCATCCTCTCGGGGGTTTTGTGGGACCTGGCTCTGGTGGACGGCGAGGCTTTTGAAACCGAGTTGGCGTACGCCCGTTCCGCGTGGCTGCGGGAACTGGAAAAGGTTGCCTTGTGACCCGCGAATCGCTTCAATACCTTCGACACGAGCTGCGTACCTACCTCAACCATATTCTGGGTTACAGTGAAATTCTTCTCGAAGACCTCAAAGAGAACCCCCGCCCCGAGCTGACGCCCGATGTTGAGAATATCTACCGGGAATCCAAGAACATCCACCGTGCCTTTCTGGATTCCTTTTATCTCGATGGTGCCCCGATTGTCAGTTTTGATACGGCGGCCTTTCGGCGCAATCTGTTTGGTCCTCTGTACATTCTTTTAGGGTTGAGCCAACGGCTGAAAAAGCTCTGCGAGGACGAGCATGCCGATTATCTTTTGGACGATGTGTTGAAAATCAGCGACTCGGGCCGCAAGATCTTGGAACTCATCGACCAAGAGCTCAAGGATTCTGTCCCTGGGGCTACCGGAGCCGACGATGAGTATCGTTTTGCCATGGGTAGAATTGCCCAGTCGGCTCCCCGCAGCCTGCGCGACCAAAATTTGGGACGAATCCTCGTCGTCGATGATAACGAGATGAACCGTGACATTCTGATGCGGCATTTGGAACGCCAGGGACACCAGGTCACTTCCTCGGATTCCGGCGCGAAGGCGCTGCAGATGCTGACCGAGGAAATCTATGACTTGGTGCTGCTGGATATTCTGATGCCCGGTCTCAACGGGTACCAGGTGCTCGAGAAGATGAAAGCCGATTCGGTGCTGCGCGAAATTCCCGTTATTATGATTTCTGCGCTCGATGAAACCGATTCGGTGGTCCACTGCATTTCTTTGGGTGCCGAGGATTATCTGCCCAAGAGTTTTGATCCTATTCTGCTAAAGGCCCGCATCAGTGCCTGTCTAAGCAAAAAGCATTACCGGGACCAAGAACAAAAATACATGAAGGCCTTGCTGGAGACCCAACGGCAGTTGGAGCGTGAGTTGGCCGAGGCGGCTGACTACGTCAAGGAGCTTCTCCCAAAACCGCCACTCGAAGGACCGTTCCGGGCCGATTGGATTTTTCAACCCTCGGCCAAACTGGGGGGAGACTGCTTTGACTACCACTGGGCGGAACCCGGCAAACTGGCGGTGTTTCTGCTCGACGTTTCGGGTCACGGAATCGGGGCGGCTTTGTTATCGGTGTCGGTCATGAATGTTCTGCGCAGCCAGGGCTTGCCCCACACGGACTTCACCGATCCGGCCGCTGTTCTGGGTTCGCTGAACCAGCACTTTCAGATGGAAAACCAGAACAACATGTACTTTACCATCTGGTACGGAGTGTGGACCCCGGCAACCGGCGAGCTGAAGTTTGCTTGTGCCGGTTCTCCCCCGGCGCTTCTTTTAGCGCCCGACTCGAATTCCGAGCCGGCGGAACTGGGAACCCCCGACATGATTGTGGGGGTCGATTCCGACTACACCTATGAGAACCGCCAGGTGAAAGTCCTGCCAGGAAGCCGTCTGTATCTGTTCAGCGACGGGGTCTACGAAGTCCGCAAGGCCTCGGGCAAGATGATGGCGTTCCGGGAGTTGACCGAACTGCTGGCCCACCAGGCCCGTCAGGGGGCGGACTCGACGGTGGAAGCGGTTCTCCAGCAAATTCGAGGTATCGCTGGAGCAGACCACTTCGATGACGATTTCAGCCTGCTGGAAGTGACACTGGGTTAGTTATTCTCCCTCGCCCTGTTCTGCCAGCATATGGCCGCTTTTGGTTTGTTTGGTTTTCAGATAGGCGGCGTTGAACTCATTGGGAATCATGATGTGAGGAATACGGCGGCTGACCTTCACTCCCAGTGCTTCCAACCCCTTGAGCTTGTTGGGGTTGTTGGTCATCAAAGCTACGGACTTTACCCGAAGACTGTGGAGCATGTGTGCCGCGATGCCGTAGTCGCGCTCATCGTCGCGGAAGCCGAGAGCATGGTTTGCTTCAACGGTGTCCAGACCTTGGTCCTGAAGCTGGTAAGCTCGGATCTTGTTGGTCAACCCGATGCCCCGCCCCTCTTGGCGCAAGTACAGAAGAATACCGCATTCCATTTTTCCCAGGGCCGTCAGGGCGGCTTCGAGTTGGTCACGGCAGTCGCAACGCAAGCTGCCGATGGCATCGCCGGTGAGGCATTCCGAATGCATGCGGATGGGAACGTCCTCACGGTCCACCACATCGCCGTGGACAAAGGCCGCATGGTCCTTTCCGTCTTTGTTGTTGGTGAAGCCCACAACCTGGAAATCGCCGAAGCGACTGGGAAGGTGCGCGGCCGCTGCGATCTTGACGCAAATGCGGTCCTTGCCGACCCCTTCGCATTCGTGATTCTTGTCATGCTCAACAAGCTGTTGCAGGGTAGTTGTTTCCATGGTGGGGGCTCCTTAGCTTAGGAAGATACCTCGCTTTGGTCACCTTGGCCACTTTCTGTGTTTTCTATTCCCGTATAGAATTGAACCATGGATGACCGGGATGTTCTCATCATTGGTGCGGGATTGGCTGGCCTTTCTTGTGCACGCAGCCTGGCCGAGGCTGGGTATAGGGTAAGAGTCCTCGAGCGCTCTTTGTCGGTTGGGGGGCGGTGCGCCTCCAAAGCTCCTGGAACGTCGGCGGCGGTGGTCGATTTCGGGCCGGTTTTTGTCCATGGAGATGACCCTGAGTTCGTTGCCTGGCTTGAGTCTTTCCCTTCCCAGTTGCTCCCCGACTGGCCCCGGAAGGTGGAAGGCAAGGGAACTCCCTGTCAGCCGCAAGCTTTCGATGCGTTGCAGAAGCGCTACGGCCTGATTTCTGGTGTCCGCGTGTTGCCCGAAGCTCTGGCGGAGGGGCTGGACATCGTCCACGGCGTTATGGTTGAAACGCTGGTCTGGAACGAGGACGGCGTGGAAGCGGTGGATTCTGACGGGCAACGTTTTTCGGCCCGCCACGGGGTGATTGCCACCGCTTTGGAGCAAAGCCGCCTGTTGATTTCCAGCCTCAAGGGGCCTGGGGAAGAGGTTTTTGCCCGCACCGACGCCCTGTTGGCCCAATTCTCCAGCCTGCCGTGTCTGACTGTGTTGGCAGAGTACGACCCCGAAATGACGGCACCGATCTGGCAGGTGGCGTACCCCGAGAACTCTCGTGCCCTGCTCTTGATTTCAAACGAGGGAAGCAAGCGGGAACAGGGCCCGAGCCATGGACCGTTGCTGGTTCTTCAGGCGCGGCCAGGCTGGTCGGCCGCCCGG
>JAIFLN010000045.1 GCA_020049045.1 Spirochaetota bacterium
GTCGAGGTCAAGGCCTCCACCCACACCCGGTCGCGAAGCCTGAACCGGTTCGGGCAACTGTACGCGCCCCTCTATTCCATCCGTCTCAGCACCAGAAACTTCGGTTTTGAGAACGGCATCTTTTCTGTGCCGTTGTACGCGGCATTTTGCCTGGAGATACTTCCCGAGGTCAAAATCTCGTCGCTCACAACCTGATTGCCCCAGCTGTAGAGGTAGAACCCCATGGCATACAGCGGCAAGACCACGATGAGGAAGGAAAACAGCGTCCTGAGCACGGTGGATCGGGGAATGGGACTCATAACGCCTCCAGCCGTGCCAAATACTCCTGCCACGGGAGGACCTCGACGGCGGTGTCACGGGCGATGGTGGCCCCGGAACGTCGGAGCTTGCGGGCGCTGGAACCGAGCAACAGAAGGCTCTTGGAAGAGTTGCGCGAAAGTCTTCGTTTCAGCATAGGTACTGGTCCCGTCAATCGCCCTCGACCCCTTTCACTCGGCTTCGAGTTTGCGAAGGGTCGCCAGCTCCCGGGCAATGGCTCTCCCATAGTTCCACTGGTCGAGGGAGAGTTTGAGGTGATCAGTATTGGCCTTGGTGCTGAGAAGGTAGATGGTCTCAAGCAGGCTATTGTGCTTTGCCATGCGGTTCTCCTTTGGTAAGGTACCGAATTGTCTGCTCCATCGCGGAGTCTATCGCCTCTTCCCCGACAATCGGCGCAAAATGCCAGGACCAGAGTTGCTTGGCGACATCTCTGCGGGCCTGTTCGGTTGAGTACCCAGGCCGCATCCACGACGCTTTCGTGAAAGACAACAGGCTTTGGGTCATTGCGTCCGGTTCCGGCAGGCCATCGCGGAGCACCGCTTGTGGCCGCAGTGTCTGTTCAAGGCATTCCATCCCGTTATTCCATTGCTCCATCGCTGCGTGCAGGGGCACGAGGTTGGCATCGATCAATGTCAGATAGCAGTGGAGCTTCCGGAGCGTGCGCCGGAGCTCAATAAGGGATGGTTCGTGACTGCTCGCATCGCACCCAGCCTTGGTGTCTTTGCCGCTCATTTGGTAGCCACGGTGGGGGTAAAGCATTTCAACGGTGAAGTGTGCGCCACCGGAGGCGAAGATTCTTCCCTTAACCACGATGCCATTTTCAAAGATCGAAAAATACCAGGGTCGAGAGAATAGCGATTTGGGCTTGACCTTCTTCACAATTGTTGCTCGTTTCAAACTCGCCTCCTTTGCATGAAGTTCTTGCCGGACTTCACGGTGCGCTTGAAGTGCCGTCGCTTCAAATTGGGAATCTTCCTACTGGGGGTTGTTGTACCCCTAAAGTCAGGAAGGTCCGAAAGCGTAGAGACTCCTGCACCGGTAAAAGCTACCAAGTAGAGTGCCAATTGGATCATTTCAGCCAACCTAGACGACATCGCGATCGGTCTCAATGTGACCGCTCAAGTTCTACGACGGTGTAGCAAGGATTTCCGTAGTCTGAACCGGCATTGACAACGCGTGTCTTCTGGTTCCTCGCCTTTCCGTCAAAGAACCGATGCGAATGACCGAAAAATAAACAATCAACGTCATCGAGATAGTTCTCCCATTTTGGATTGGCCCCGAAGTAGCCACCGGTTTCTTCAGCTTTCCAGTCTCCTTCGGAGGCAGCCGCTACAAAGCCCATGTGAGTGCAGAGTACCGTCTTAAGACCTCTAGACCTGGCAGCTTTCATTTCTCGCTGACAGCGTTCAAACTCGGAATACGCCGTCCGTGATAGCCACTGGCGGCCGCCATCGGGGTCGGTCAACCGCGGAACTCCCAGCTCCTGAGTCACCGTCAAGTCATGGTACCAGCCGTTGAACCCTCCGATGAATAGACCGCCATCTTCGATGGGGGAGTCGGGTAAATAATGAATTCCTTGTTCAAGGAAAAACCTACGGTTCTCCTCCACCAAGTCCTGAACCGTCAGTTCGTAATCCCTAGTCCAAGACCAGTGGTCGTGGTTGCCCAGAACCCCGCCAATTTGGGTGTCAGGGAAAATGTGCCGAAGCAAAACCAGATAATCTTGCCGCTGAAACCGTTCATGCGAGCTCATATCCCCCGTATGCAGAAGAATAAATGGGTCTGTCATGCGCTCGCGAATCTCAAATAGCATGCGACGGTTTGCTTCGTCTCCCTCTGGGGAATAGCCATAATGGGTGTCGGTGGTAAGAACAAGTGTCATGGAACAGCTCCTATTTCCTTTAGTTTTAGAGCTATTTGCTCTCCCTTTTTGAGAGCGTTGAGAGCTCTACTTCGAAAAAGTCGATACTCCCCCCAGGCAGCTTTTTCCAGCACATCGTAGTACTGAAACCTGCCCATCTGTGCCAGGAGTGTTTCCCTGATGGGTATAGATAGAGCAGTCAGAGCCCAACCCAACGTTTCGTTGTTCAATTCCATGACGAAGCAACGTACGGCTTGGCTTTTCCATTCCAACAGAAAATCCCAATTCGTATGAGGCTCAGGTAGCTCCGGGGGTAATGGAACATCAGGATAATCTGTCAAACAGACATTCTGCCCAAGAAGGTGGACTAGGATGGTCTGCGTGGTCCACGGACTCTCACCTTTCTGAAGGGCCTTCAAGAGCCTCCAGAGCAGGAGAGCTTTGAGCTGTTTCTTTTCTTTTCCACGGCGGCGGATGACACTAGCCAACATCATCTCATCAACGAGGTCAGAGTCGAATCCATCAACGACCATTCTCAAAGCTTCCCTTACCTCTCGATCTGGTTCTTTCTCAACCCATGGGTCTAATGAGAGAAGCCCCTCTTTGCGGGCCAAGTCGCTAAAATACAAAAACTTGTCGGCCAAGGGGAGGAACTTGCGCCTTGCCTTTTTCGAAAGATGAATTCGGGAGTACCAGTAAAAAAACTGCCCACGATAATCGCTCTTCATTAGCCACCTCCAATGCTTAACGGTTTCTTTGCATGCTCTATTCCAACTGTTCTACGATATGGAAGCTAGGATTAGTAAGAAAATCATTTTCCACTTATGCTCTCATAGGACCAAATATAGAAAACGTCACACATTCGGTACTGATGGTGCCAATAATTGTTGACAAGATTATTTCGTCGTGCTATAGTGCCTATATTGCTGGGCTGAGGAGCTGTCAAATTATGAGCAAGGAGACCTTTCGAAAAGAGACCATCGCATAACCCCGCCGCAGGACCCTTTGTTGGTTTCCGGCGTTGCCGTGGGTGAATTTCTGTCTCTCTTCGGAGGTATCTCATGCTCTTTGACAATATGGCCTTGGCTGAGTCTTGCCGGTGCTATCTGGCTGACCCGACCCCCCGTCATCAGAATGTGTTCTTCCAGCAGGTGGTTTTCTTTTCGGAAAAGGAAGCTTATCGCTACCTGTACAACCGTCGCAATGCCAGCCTGGCAAGCCTTGGTTGGACGCTGCTGGAGGATGTTCAGTCCTACTTTCTGGAGAAGCTGTTCCAGTATCTGTCCAGTGCCGAGTTCAACCGCCAAGTCTGGAAGGATCGCCCGCTGGCTTGTCTGCACACCTACTTTCAAAGTAGGGCCAGTGAGTACGTTGATAGGGAAACTCGCATCAACTACCGCCTGGAACACCAAGACCAGTACGAAGAGGGTTGGGACGGGTTTGCCAGTCACACCCCTTCGCCCGAGGCGGAGTATTTCCGCAACGCGGTAGTGGAAGAGGTCCGTCAGGCGGTTGGCAAATTGCCGCCTCTGCTTGGCCGCGTCTGCCAAGCCCGCTACGAACTGAACTTGACGGCGAGGGAAATTGCCGACGCTCTCGACCTGCCGGTGGAGACGGTCTACACCCATCAGGCCAAGCTGAAACGCAGCCTGAAAAGCCGTTTGAGCAAGAAGAAAGGGGTCCTTCAGTGGAACAGCTAATGGCTAGCTTGGCTGCACTGCTATTGCTCGGAGCAGCTTTGTACTACCTTCTGCGAGGGGTGTCGAGGTGGACGGTAGCCCGTTTCCGGGCTCTAGCAGTTTGGCTTCGAGAACAAAATAGTCTCGACCAAGTGCGAACAGAAATTCATTTTCTTGAAAAGCAAATTCAAGAGAAAAAAGCCCTTCTTTCGCGAAAGACTTTTCCTCTCTGGGACAAGCAAGACTATGAGCAGCGTGCCAGGGGTTTGTATGAAGCTCTTGCCTTGAACTTTACGCAGACCGGGACTCACCTTAAACCAGAAACCCGTTTGCTGGGCTTCTATCGAGTTCTGGAATTTCACAGAGCGAAAATGTCTGTGAGGCAACCTTCAACAGAGGCGGTAAGCGAATATAACGCACGAGTGAAAGAGAGGTTGTTCCATGGAAATGATTAAGGACTCTTTTTGGTTGATTCCTGTGTTACTGACGGCAGCCGTCAGTGCCTTCGCCGCCTTCCGCTGGCTCTGTATCCTTGGATTCAGAGCTTTGCGGTCCTGGAAAAACAATCACTCTCCCGAATTTTTAAGGCAGACTCTGAGTGCCTTGGAACAGAAAAACCACCATTTATCAATGGCTATGACCACCGATTTCCCTCTGTCTAAACCCTCCTCAGCCGAACGAACCATGGAGAAGCTGGTTCAACAGATCAGCGGTATCTTGCAGGAATTGGAAAAAACGAGGGGTGCCCAACACTCTGTCATCGAATTGCAAGAGGTTTTGGAAAACTTTCGAAGCCAAGGCTGGCCCTACCCTGAACCCGACTGGGATGAAAAGGTAGCCTATCAGAAGATCCTAAAGCGTCTGGAAAAGGGCTAAAACCCTACTTTTCCACCGACAATTCTTTCCTTCGACTTCTTCTCCTGCAAAAGACTTTCAAAAATCTGAGCGGTGGCAGGGACCTCAGTGGCGAACCTCCAGCGGGACCAAACAGTCTTGAAATCGCCCGCCGTCAATCCGGTCAGTTGGTCCAGTGCAACGGAATCGGAACCAGCTTCCGGAAAGTAGATGTCCCAGGCTTTACGGATCTGGTCAAACGTCAAGGGACGGAAAACAATCTTGGCCAGAAACCGGCGCGACACGGCTTCATCCAGGTGCCCAAAGAAATTGGTCGCGCAGAAAATGACCCCGGGATAGTTTTCCATTTGAGTAAGCAGCTCATTGACTTGGGTGACCTCCCAGGAATGGGTGGCCGTGGCGCGGGAAGCCAGCAGGCTGTCAACCTCGTCCAGCAGAAGAAAATCATCTTCCTGGGAAGACCGGAAGGCACTGGCAATGTTTTTCTCACTTTCGCCCACCCACTTGGAAAGCAGATCGCTAGGGCGGTAGACCCGAAGTTTCTTGTGGTGAACCTGGGCCTGATACTTGATCCATTCGGTTTTGCCGGTTCCCGGAAGGCCGCTGCACAGAACCGAGAAAGGCTGACGTTCGCCTCGGTGAGAGGGAAGCCATTGCAGGTAGTTACTAATGCTAACTTCCAGCACAGAAAGATCAGAATCAGCGTTCCAGAGCGAACGGTCGCAGGCAAGCGAAACCGGAGCCAAGGCAGATTTTGAAAGCCTACCTACCAGTTTCTGTTTGTTCTGCAGAATCTCCCGAAGGCAGCTTTCTTTCTCGTGAGGAGAGTCGCCGCTTTCAGACACCCGCTCCCAGGTTTCAAGAGCCCGGCTGACGTCTCCCCGGTCCAGAGACACTTCACGGGTCAAGCGGGGAACCCATTCCTCAGGAACCCGACCTTCCCATTGGGGAACTTCAACCTTCGGCTCAGAGAACTCGAGAACAAAGTGAAACCGGCGCAGGATGGAAGGATGGATACTGTCCCAGTCGTTGACGATCCAGATGGTTCCCAGTTGGTTGGTGTCCAGGTAGCTGTTGAGCCAGGCCTTGGGCAGAGCGGCATTGAAGGGCCCACCCTGAAGCATGTCGTCGGCTTCATCAATGATCAGCAACGATTCAGCCGAAGTTAGCTGTTTTTGAAGACCAATCAGAGCACGCTGCCGGTCGAATCGATTTCCATTATTATCGGAACCCAGCCCGAGAAACAACGGTGGCTTGCCGGCCAGTTGGGCCAAGGTGAGCGCCAGACTGGTTTTACCGGTACCCGGGCGCCCATAAAAGAGCAACTGAAACCCCCCTTGGGAACAGACAAGACGCGAAAGCGTCTGCAACGTCTTGGCCGGAAAAGGAAAGCTCTCAAGGGTAAAGGAACAAGGATCAAGGCTATATACCAAGTACTCTTCCCAGGGACTTTTCGTCTGAAAATCCAGATAAAGGACGAGCGGACTACACAATTCCCAGTTGTGAAAACTACCAGCACCGAATTTCGGTCCGAAGTCGGCGTAGGAGATGAGATCCTTTTTCCGCAGGGGGCGGGCATTGTCGGTACAGTCTTTGATCAATGCAGCCTTCATCCCCAGGGCGGCTTCCAGAAATCCCCAACGACATTTGAGAGGAATCTCCTCATACCAGTTATCGAAGGAGGCGTTACGGGTCTTGATAAAGAGGTAAGTCACGGCTTTCAGCTGCACTTCATCCAGCTCGTAGACTTGACCCAGCATTTCCAGCCGACTCAAAAAGGGCTGTTCGTCGGGACAGTTTGCGATTTTTTCCAACAAGGCTGCCCGAAGGTCCTCGACATCAGAAAGCTCCGACCACGGGTCCTCAACAGGCCGAGGACAAATACGCTCCAAGTAGGTGTAGACAGCCTCATGGAAAAAGCCGCAGACGAGCAGGTTGTGGACCATGACCAGCTGTATCTTCAAAAAAGGACGCTCGTCAGATGATTCTTTCGCTTCCCTCCAGGGATGCAGGGAACTTTTCGGATCAATCAGCGTAAACATTGGTGAACCTCCTTTTTTGCATCAGAGGGTTCTACGAAATCTGTTGAGGTTTTCGTGGTTTTTTTCCCCAGCGAAGTTGGTCTGCCAGGCTGACAATGACCTCGCGAAGCTCTAGCTTAACCAGCCATCGTTCCGGGATGGCTGTAGTCCCGTACAGTGCACCCGCCAGGTTGCCGGCGATGGCACCCGTCGAATCGCTGTCACCGGAATGGTTCACCGCCAGAATAATCGCCTCTTCGAGATTGGAGGCCTTCAAAACGGCGTAGATCGCGATCGCAAGGGCCTCTTCAGCCACCCACCCCTCTCCGAGTTCACTGATGGCATCCAAGGGAGCCATAGAAGAACCAGCTAACTCTATGGCGTACTCGAGTGCCTCGAGGGTTTCACCGCCCTGCCTGCCTTGACGGTTAAGCACGTCGATCACCCTTTCGGCCGCAGCCGGTAAAGGGGATCCCCTCACAATCTCGCAGATGAGAAACGCCAAAACCCCAGCCGGATATTGCCCTGTTGGGTGACCGTGCGTGATGGCGGCAATAGCGGTTCCCCATTCAAAAGCTTTTTCCGCTGGCAGACCCTTTGCTGCTACGTAGAGGCCAACCGGGGCAGCACGCATCACACCGCCACAACCCTTGGAATTGTTCTTGGCCCGCCAAGGATCTTCAAGGCGACTTTCGATGAGAGCCGACAAGCAGGTCAAGCCCGGTGCCCGATCGGCGTGAAGCTCTTTGAGTTGGAACAGCCCAAAATCGGTTTCGACGTTCGCGAACCTCGGTTGGCGCCCTTGTGTCTGCAGCCACCGAAGGTAGGACCGGTGAACCGACACCACGACCGAGTCGTCTGCAAGCAGCAGCCCTTCAGCGGTGAACAACGTCATTTGGGTGTCGTCCGTGATACCACCCAAGGTGCCATAAGCGGACGCAAAGTCGCGGATGCCACATTCGCCGAAACCTCGCTCGATTTCGTTTCGGTTCAGGAACTCGACGGGAGCTCCCAGCGCGTCACCGACCGCACCGCCCAGCAAACACCCTCGAAAACTGTCAATGGTGCTGGTCTTCTTCATTCGGAGCCTCCTAACGCTCTGTACGCTGTTTGCTGTGCCTTCTGGATTTTCTCCAGTTCGGAAGGCGGAAAGACCCAGCGTTGCTGTTTGACTATGGCGGCAATCCGGTAGCGAGGCAGCAGTTGCAGGACCTCGCGTCCTACGCTTTCGGGAAGTCCTGTCAGTGCCCGAGCCGCCACTACAACCGAAAGGCCTTCAAAGGCCTTTCGAACAATCCAAGGGGTTTCCTGACCGAGTCGGGCACTCAGACCGTAGTGAATCGGAAAGAACCGCGTTCGAAACGTATCTATGGGCATTTCGTTCTCGGGGAGGGAATTGTCGACGGGTCGCCCGGCAATTCCTTTGAGTACAAACTCCGTTTGCAGACCTGACCAATCGCCAGTGAGGGCTCGAAATGACTCCTCAAGAAGCTCGAACTCCTGGGCGTACGAGTCTCGAGAAGCCTGCAGAACTCTCGCAGTCTTAAGGATGCGTATAAATACCTTCCGGGAGAACCCTTCGACAACGGCACGGAGCAGGAATCGAAAGCACAACCCCTGGGCCGACTCGAGGTCCTCATCCAAGGCCAACAGTCCCTCATTATGAGCTTTCGTCAGAAGCGAAAGGAGTTGACGAATCCAGTCCTCGGTAGCAACCGGTTCTCTCCCCTCGAATGCTCTGAGAAAACAAAAGATCTCTTGGATTGACTTTGGGTTCAGGCGATAGTCGAGGAGGTCGGCGGCCAAGCACTCCACGGCGAGGCACCTACGATCCGAGCCTTGGGACCGTAGCGTAGCCTTCAAGCGTTTGAGAATTCGCCTTCTGTCCTTACCCCCCACTCCAGCCTGTGTCATGGCCACCGAATGGGAGATCAAATCGGGAAGGTGGCTCAGTTCAAACTCGTCCCAGGCCTTCAGGCCCTCTTCTTGAGCGGCTTTCGCCAATGAGAGGGTCAATTCTTCTACCCTGCTCAGAATTTCCTCCGGACAAGACATTCTTCACCTCCGTATTTCTCGTTCTACGAAGTGAAGACTGGGTTTAGGAGGAAATCTTTTGGTACAGCTTCGAGAGTCTCTCGAGGTGTGCTTTCCAAGACTCGATGAAATCAGGGGGGTCCAGCGGCGTTGCGAGTTCAGGCCAGCGCAAACACAGCTCTATTGCATCACGGTAGCTGCGAACCTTGAAGACCAGCTTGACATCCGGAACGGTGCCCAGCGAGAACAGGGGTTCCGGTTCTGGTTGGGTGCGGTGCAACTGGTGGGTGACTGCCCAGCGAGCCGCTTTGCCCGACATTTTTACTGCGACGGTTCTGGTGCCCTCGGGAAAATCATCCGCCAAAGGAGAACCGTAGATGTCGTGGTAGAGCTCAAGGATACTGTCCAGGCTTTTTCGTTCATGGGGCCACGGTTGGGTATCAGAAACCTTGAGGATATCCTCCCAGGCTAAGACCCGCGTTGTCGAGTCAACTTCGGCGACCAGGCACCAGCCCTCGGGAGAATTCAAGAGCAGTTGTGGCAGGCACACAACCCACCCCAACGTCCGGTGCCTCAACTTCAAGCCCTCCCCTTGGGCGAGCCCCGCTAGAATTTTGACTACCCAATCGGGCTGACCAGCGGACACTCTGGGTGGGACCTCTTCACCATCCAGATTCTCACCATCGTAAGGGCGGCTCAGAACCTCCTGGTAGGCAATCCGGCGGCTGAGGCTTGACGCTGGGTTGGCCTCCCTCCAGGCTTGAACGATCGACAGAAACACCTGGTCGGAGGTGGAAGAGCTCAGGGAGTTGCTCTCGCGGAGGCGGGTTTCATCCTCCTCAACTCCTTTTGTTGAAAACACCTCGTATTGAGCGCGGAGCACCGAGGGCATGACACGGTTGAAGAAGCCCATGTCGTTACGAAACTGTCGGTCGAGAATCTTGGTGAACTTCAGCTCCGGGGGACAACCGGGGTCATCCATCTGAGGTCTTGAGTCCGAATCCTCCACGGGGCTGAAGACAACATACGATCGGTTGATTGGTTGGTCGATAAGCACTTGATGAAGGTAGTAAGAGAACCGCCGAAGGTCCTCGGGAACATCGCGATCGGTTCGAAAGGGCTTAGAAGAAGACTCGAAGAAAAAGAACATAGAGCAAGGGTATCTCAGTGCCTCAAGTGCGTCAATGTTTCAGTTCTCGGTACTATTAGTTCCAAAATATCATGTGACCTTCGTAGAAAGTTCAGAGGTAAACCATGAAATTAGAGACTGTGCAACTCAAACACGGAGATGTCGAGGTTTTGTTGGATGGAAAGTACCTCGACGGACATATCATGCAGGGCACCTTGTGCAAATTCTGCGGCTGGGGTCCTTTGCTCTACACCTACTCCGGCGATTCCGAATACTGCGTTCTGTGCAACCGCTGGATATCGACGCCCTGCGGTGACCCCCACTGTGATTTCTGCCAAACCACGCAGAATCCCCCTTTGCCTCAGATGCAAGGCCAACGCTACGAGGGTCCTACACCTCAAGCCGTAAACATGTACCAAGTGGTTCAGCAGGGCCATCCGTTTATCAGGGCCATCCCTCCCCGTATTCAGATTGTGACGATAGAGAAGGTCGACACCCCTTACAAGCCTTTGTTTTCGTTCCCAGAGATGCTCGAAGAAGACCGCCGGCGCTTGTTTATTCTGATTGACGGCAAGAAAGTGGAAGGCTGTATGGGTTCCTTCAACAGGAGCAAATGTTGCCCTCATTGTGGAGACCAGCCAATCCTCTGGAATGATGTTCACCAGGCCCATTTCTGCGCCTACTGCAACCAGTGGCTGGAGCCGACCTGCCAGGACGAGGAGTGTCAGCTATGCCTTAACCGTCAGGAAAGGCCGCTGCCGTCGATTCAAGGGGAAGTGTTCCCTCTGGATCCCAATGTCCACGGGGTATCGCTGGACAGCTACGCCAAAAGGCAGTTCAAACCAAGGAGAAAACGCCGATGACAACCCCGACCACTGCAACCGATGCCTATGCCCTTCTGACTGAGCTGATATTGCAGTCGAGGCAGGGCAATCGGCTCAAAGCCTTGACCAACTTTATCCCCCAACAGGCCTTGGAACTCGAACCTTTCAATTACACTGGGTCGGGCCCCTCTGACCGGTTTGTTAATGTTTATGACCGGGGCATCATCCCCCTTGACCACACCAAACCCACCTGGATCTTTCTGGCCCATCACGATGTGGTCAATCCCGCCTACGACAACGTGGTCGACAACACCGGTTCGGTGAGCGTTCTGCTGGCTCTGGCCCATCGGCTGAGAAATCAAGTCCTCAAGACCAACCTGGTGTTCTGCTACACCGACGCCGAAGAACTTGCCAGTCCCCAGTTGGGAGGAGCCCGGAAGCTGGCAGAACGCATCAACGCCGGAGACTTCGGACCCCAGGTTGAAACCATCAATTTGGAAGTCTCGGCCCGGGGAACCGTGGTCTGGGTGAACCAGTGCGACGGGTTCTTGAAAGGTGATCCCCGTTTTGTTCCTGTCAGTAGCCCCTTCAGCGACTCGTACTCGCTCAATTTCTGGGGGGTACGTTCCAGCTGCATAGGTATCATGACCGAAGACGACCTGCAAGCGGTTCACCAGCGGGGGTTTACGGACACCTGGCAGCTGTGCCACAGCCCTGGCGACAAGTTGGAAGTAGCCAACCGCGAAGACCTGAACCGGTTTGTCGATGTGTTGGAGGGATTAGTTCAAGAATAAGCGCGATTTCTCATTGGCTCAGTATATTCTTAAATATTCGTCCAAACATCTTCCTCAGATACTCACTCGGCCCGTCCTCTTTCATGAACAGGATGTGCGCAGCCTCGAACTCTTCCTTTGACTTGTCGCCTTTGTTCAAGATGGCATCGAAGTAGGTCTCGGAGAGGATAAAGGCATTTAGGACGACCTGGGGATTCGCGAGCCGATCTTCGATCTCTTTGATCGTCTTGTAAAGCTGGAACTTGGCTGAGTCCAGGTCGAGATGGAGAATGCCCTTAGGGTCAATAAAGCTGAGGTACTGTTTATTCCCATCGATCACCCAAAGCAGGAAGTCGGGGTAGAAATTTCCGGCCGAGGCAAAACCAACACCATTGGATCGGTGAGAGGCATTTCGCATCAGGTAAATGTCTCTTCCCGCAAAAAGCCCCTGACCCTCCGGGCTGTCGTAGAAGATCTTGAGATTTTTCACAAAGGTCACCTCGCTGGGTGCCCCCAGTGCCAATGGTTTCATGGTCAGTGGAATTGGAACGGTCGCAGGGAAGTACACCAGCGGATTAAAGAGGTGGTTCTGGAAGACGATGGCCTCCATTTGTCCCGCCCGCCACAGGCTTGCTTGGCCCAGTCTACCCGACTCGACAAGGTTTTTGAGCTCAAGGAGTTGGTTACAGTACCCCTGACCTCCCGGTTCGTTGACTTGCACGGCAAAGGTGTAGCCGTCGATGTAACTTCCATCGTCATCGGTAAGTGTCGAATACTCAAAGTACTTGTCCTCGTAAGCACCCTTGAGGGACTCATAGAAACGTTCAGTGTACGAGAACAAGAGGCGAACGAGAACCTCTTCCAGAGCTTTCACGGAAGCAAATCCCTGGAACTGAACCTTTTCGTCGGGGGCCCACAGCGTGTACCAGCTGGAGCCGCCCTCCACGAAGTCCCGCAAACCATTCTTGGTGACCCTAAGGTTGAACCAGGACTTCTGGTTCTTGTATTCCATCAACCGGAGGTAAATGCGGTCCCAGTCAAAGAAGGCGAAGGCGTTCGTGGCGATCACATTGGCCTTTTTGCCGCTCGGGACATCCGGACTGATGGTACCTTTGGGCGCATTGACAACCTGAATCTTGGGATACAAGTCCAATTCCGCGTGCGCCGGTTTCACCTTTCCCCGATAATCCGTTGGTACCTCGTAGAGGACCGGAAAGACCTTTCTCTTGAACCCGTTGACTTGGTTGGCCTGGTATCCCTTCTTGAGCTTCAGGGTGGTCAGTTTGCCGTTGCCCACGTTCTTGATAGTAGGGAACGAGATTTCGAGGATTTCGTCCCCAATCGAAATCCCTTCTTCCTTCAGATAGTCCTTGAAACTGCTGATGTAGTCGGCTTTGATGCCGAAGATATTCAGTGTTTCCAGCAACGGTAAGCGCGAGGCCTTTGGCCTGTCTTGCGAGGTACTGCGCTTCAGTGAGTAATCGCGGCCCTTGAGACGTACGCCACGCCCAAAAAGCTGGATGATCTGGGTCCCTTCTGCTCGCCCCATGTTGAGGAGCCCCATTGAGCTGACGCGCCAGCTGCTCCAGCCCTCGGTGAACTTGCGTGAACCGATCAGAAGGTTGATCTTGCTCTCTTTTCGATTGATCGAGGCAAAGAGCGAGTCGGTTTGTTCGCTCTCTTCGGTCTGAATGTTGGGGTCATCCTTGCAGGCGTTGAATACTCCGGCTGCATCGCCGACATTGACAACACCAAAAAAGGGTGCGTCACCGATTCTGAGGCCCAGTTCGTCCGAGACACCCTTGAAGCGGACAACGCGGAAGTTTTGGACCGCTGAAGCCTGGAACACTCGGCTAAAAATGTCCAAATAGGTTGTCGAAGTGTCTTGCCCGAAAAGGGGCGCAAAACGGTCGTTGAAAACATTTCGACCACCGACGTCGGTCAGCAACGATTCATTCTGGATCAGCTGCACAATGGTTCGTTCAACACGTGCCTTGTTGGCTTGCGCCGTAACCCAAGCGAAGAACCTCAGCACGGTCATCACATCGGACTGATCGTCGCTGACGGTGTTACCGACGAAGATCCACAGAGGAGGCTCGATGCTGAAAGTAGCAACGTCTTGCGGTGATTTATCGAAGATCCACCGCTGCTGGTAAAAGGCCAACAACGCGGCAACGAGATACTCGTTTCTGTGCGAGGCCTCAAACTGCTGTGTCAAATTGAGGATGAGGCTTTCTTTGCCATACCCGTCTTCGTAAAAGAACTTGTACGAGTAATCAAAGAGCACGCACTTGGCGTAGACCTCCTTGGGGCTAGCGAACCGCGCGGCATCCTTGTCGCTCTGGTCAAGAACGATGGCCTTGACTTCGGTATTGAAGGTCAACAAGGGAAACTTGGCTTTGAAGTCGGTTTGGGTTCGACAGGCTGTCGTCCAGAGGAGCTTCTTTTTTCTTAACTCCAGCTCGGTTTCGGCAACGGTATTGCCTTGGTTTACAGCCTGCCCAAACGTTGCGGAGTATTCAAACGAGAATCCAGTGCGGCATAGGGCATCGCGCCGGCGCAGCCACGCTGTGGAATCACCACCGCCCGAGGTACCTCGGTGCCCCTCATCGACCATGACAAGGTTCTTGCCTTCGAAAGCGTCGACGGCCACTACCTTGTCGCCCATTTCGTCACCCAGCTTGTTGACGTCGATGATTTCGACAGTGCCGGGAAAGGGACGGCTGGACTTTGAGAACAACGTCGAGGCAATGCCCGAAAGGTCGAGTTCCTCCAAATGCTGCCTAGACAAGCCTTCGTTGGGAGTCAGCAAAATGATCTTGTCTGGAGAACTGCCCCGGCCGTTCTTGGCTTGATAGTAGTGAAGGTATTGTTTGATGTTCACGTGCAGCAGGAGTGTCTTTCCGCTGCCAGTGGCATTCCAGAAGGCGATCTTGTTGAGGTCACCTTCGGTGTAGGGCTGGAATGGGAAGGCCTTCACCGCTTCATTCAACCCCTCTATGAGCAGTTCTCGCTGGTTGAAGTACCAATCCAAATAGATTTCTGTGAACAGCAGGCTGAGGTACTGAAAGTACTTGAGCTTGAGCTCGGTGCCTTCCTTCTTGTTGCGGTGGTAGGTGATCTCGTCCCAGAACTTCAGAATGTTCAGGTCGTAGATTTCCAGCCTGTCCTTCGAGATGCTGTTGGCTTCGTCGACCAGGAAGTTGGTGAGCTGGTCGAAATACGCGCTATTGCCGTTGTGGCGCTTGCCTTCCCATATTGGATTAGCTAGGCGCTCCTTGAGGGCAGCGAAGGTGCCTCCGTGGAACTTCTTGAGCAGCCATTTGTTGAGCACGAGCAGTTGGTGGAACGATTCGGGCATGGCTATTGCGCCTCCGTCTTGATTTCGGCGAGTTCCCGTCGGAGTTCGCTAACTAGCTGGTCCTCGGTGGGCATAAACAACTGGTAACGGCTGGCAAAGATCTGCTGTTGGTTTTCGGCCAGCACGTACTTCACCATGGTGTCGTTCTTGTCGGTGCAAAGCACCAGTCCCACAGTTGGGTTGTCGGTGGCATCACGGACCTCACGATCGTAATAGTGCACGTATAGTTGCATCTGCCCGAGGTCGGCGTGGGTGAGCTTATCGACCTTGAGGTCAAGGATGACGTAGCACTTGAGCTTGGTGTGGTAAAATACGAGGTCGGGATAGAAGTGGTCGCCTTCGAGAGTCAGTCGTTTCTGGCGACCGACGAAGGCGAAGCCGCTGCCCAGTTCCAGCAGGAAGCTCTGTAGACGGTCGAGCAGCGCCGTTTCGAGGTCACCCTCGGTAAACTGGTGGCGCGCCGGCATGTCGAGGAATTCCAACACATAGGGGTCTTTGATCAGGTCGACAGCCGCCTCGATGACCTGCCCCTCATTGGCCAGCGCCAGCAGGCCCTCGCGATCGTGGCTTTTTGCCAGTCGGAAGTACAGCTGGCTGTGAATCTGTCGCTCGAGCTGGCGTGCCGACCAGCCTTGCTTGACGGCTTCGATTTCGTAGAAGGCTCGGGCTAGGGGGTCTTCGACTTTGAGTAGGCCACGGTAGTGCGTCCAGGACAGACCACCGTGAAAGGTTCCTGGCTTCCAGTCGGTTTCGGAGGGCTGGTACAATTCGTTACGCAGTGCGTAACGAATTGGCAACAGTTCGGGGTAGCGTTGGAAAAATAGCCGCATGAACTTCAGCGAGCTGAGCGAAAAGCCATCGCCCAGTTCTTGCCCCAAACGGGCGGCGAGTTGTTCAAGCAACTTTTCGCCGTATCCAGCGCGGGCCACCCCCTTTTGTTCGGCTTCGACGATCTTTTGGCCAATCGACCAGTGCGCCTTTACCAGTTCGGAGTTCACGCTGCGAACCGCCTGACCCTGAGCCTGGCTCCAAACCAGTTTGATGCTGGAGACGAGGGCTTGAACCGTGGTCAAGTCGGCCATTACTGAACGTCCTGCACGTCGAACATCCGCGTGAGGAACTCGTCTTCGATTTGGCGCAACTTGAGAACACGGCTTTCACCGCCTTCCGTCACGATCATGTTAGGTATGTTGTGGTCGCCATTGAGGTAGATGACATCAAACTCCGACTCGAGAGGGTTGAAGTGCCTCCCTGCAATCTTTGGAAGCTCGTCGTAGCCAACAAGATCACAATCCCGCCAGAATACTAAGGTTTTGACACCGTCAAGAGTCTTCCCTTCGACACGGACAAAGCCACGGTTCAGGTCTGCTTCCACCTTCTCGACCTTAAGGCCGATCAAGTAGTTGAAGGTTTCCACCAAATCAATGGTTGTCGGGACGGCCGCGCCGCTGGAGTCGACGGCAATCTGAAGCTGTTGGTCAAAGGGTTTCCGGAAGCGATCCGTATTCAGAAGGTGGCGACTTTCGAAATCGAGCATGTACCGGAAGAGGTAGTCTTGCTTGGCCTGGGGTGGCAGTTGGTCGAGCAAATCCTGTTGGGCCTTAAAGCGGATGAGTTGAAGGTTGTTTAGTGTGTCCTCGTAGCTTTCGAGACTGAAGTACTTGAAGCAGTGGGAAATGCCGGAGGTGAGGTTTTGCGGCTTTCCGTCTTGCCATTTCGAACTGAACACCACCTTCAGTATTCGTGGCTTCAGTACCGTGTTGAAGTACTCGCCCATTTCGACCAAGATATATTTCCGAGTGCCTTGATCGTTGCGGTTCAGGTTAATCACTGCATGCCCTGTAGTCCCAGAACCCGCGAAGAAGTCTAGGACCAGACTGTTGGACTCGTCCGCCCCTGCAGTAAGTAGAGAATCAGAAACCAATGTCAGCGCCTTGGGAAAACTGAACTCCTTCCGGTTGAACAAGTCTCGCAACTCGGCTGTACCATAGTTCGCCGAAGCATACTCACCCTTGTCCCACCATGTCGTGGGCACGGCTTCGTCATCCATCCTCGTCTTGAAGTCGATTGAGATCGCCCCATTTACCCTTCGGATTCGATACTCGGTCAGCTCCGAGTTGAATCTCATAAACCCCCGTTGCCACCGTTTCTCGATCAACACGTTCCCTTCGGTCTTGTTCGGATAGACCAATACGACGTCATTGCTGAGATCCTCTAGAACCTTGTACGACTGCGACTGTTCATCCCACTCAATTTCCGGAACCCACGCTTTGTCTTGTGCGTCTACCGCTATGGGATAGTACATTTGAGGCCTGTCAACTCGTCGGTCTGCGGTACCGGCTCGAATGAAGTTCATCCAGGCATATCGCCCATTATCATCAGTGAGTGGGTATCTGGCCTGCTTCTCAGCCGTTGATCCAATTACACCCGGAAGGGACGAATCTGAGCGCCCAAAAAAGAGGACGTACTCGTGAGTCGGAGAGAGCTTTCCAGAAGTTTTTCGGCTTTGCGGATTTGATCGGACCGTTGCGAGCCCAATGTCTTTTTCGAAAATCTGCGATAGGACGCTCTTGAGATTGGAGACTTCCACATCGTCTATTGCCGCACAGAATACACCGTCCTCCTTCAACAGGGCACGGCTGGAGGCTGCACGATTCTGAACAAGACAATTCCAAGAAGAGTCCTTGTAGCCGTTCTTGTAGTTGATTGCTGAGGCGTCCGTATTGTAGGGAGGATCGACATAAATGCTGTCGACCTTCTCTCTATAGCGCTCCTGCAACAAATTCAGGGCCTGAAAGTTCTCACTGCTGATCAACACCCCATCGGTTTGTCCATCGATGTCGTCCATCGCCGAGAGCAACTCGTACTTGAAAGCCGTACCAAAGAACTTCGTATCGACCAAGAGAAAGGGATGGGCCTGGAGCGTCTCCAGCGAGACATCGGAGCTGGTCAGGAATCCTAACCTGACCCATTCTTCAGCCTGGGCCTTGTTGGCTGCGATGAGCGGGTAGTGTTTGGCATCAATGCGATCCAGGGTCAGGCAATACTGCGTATCGACCACGAACTTCTTCTTGAGCCAGAGTCGTTTCTGAAAGTTCTCCATCGAGCCGAGGAAAGTGATGAGGTCAAGGGAGACCTCGCGGAGCACCTGAATCATGCGCAGGCGATGCTCGATATTCTGGAAGGCCTCGATATTCTGGATGTCGTCGAGGTTCATCACCTCGTTTTTGATGTAGAAATCGAGTTCGCGTCGTAGGAACCCCCCGAGGTCCTTGTGAATGAAGTAGTCGGCACTGTTTTTGCCGGTGTAGCTGGTCAGTTGCTTTTCGAGGAGCGTACGTGCGGGGTTCTTTTCAGTTGGCTGGGGTTCCAGTACCGCTTTCCAAGGGCCTTGGAGCAGAGGATGAGCCTTGAGTTGGGCGATGGCCCCGGCATTCAGGTCTTTTTGTTTGCTCCCCTTCGGCATAGCCTGATAGCGGAAATGAACCACCAGATCACCGTGCTCTTCAACGATTTCCGGAATGGAGGTTTCAAACTCTTCACCGTCGTCATCGACTTGTACGCTCTTGTGGTCCGTGGCCAGCACGAAGCGGCGTTCTTTGTCGCTGTCCTTGCGGTTGTCCTTGCTGGTGTCTGCTGTGACCAGTTTGAAGTGGACCTTGCGCGCATCGGGCAGGCTGAAGGTAAAATTGCTGAACTGTTCACCACTCTTGATGTAGTACTGGTCCTTGTTCGCCCAGTGCAGCAGAACTTCTTCCCCGTCGTAAGGCACGGCATAGGTGTCGCCCTTGTACCTACGGCGTGAGACAAAATCGCCTTTGTCGTAGTAACGGCCAAAGAAGGTCGTCAGGTGGCTGAAAACCTCGTTGGAGTAGTCGGCGGCCGCGTCCAGCTCGGATTGGAGGGCTTTGGAGTCGCCGAGTGCTGCCGTTTTGAGACTCGCCTGCACTTTTTTCTGGAGGTCGGTTTCGAGGTAGGCGGAGATTTCTTGACTGCGGGAGCGAAGGATTCGGTAGATACCGAAATCCAATTCGGCTTGGTCAATCTGGAAGATTTCTTTCAGTTTCCTGACCAAGGTATCGTAGGTGCTCATTGAATCCTCCATCGGATCGTAAACAGGTGTTTGGTGGTCGTAGTCTGGTGAAGCTTCGATTCCATTTTGTGGATCAGGGCATCCCGACGCTCGGTAATCGCGTCTTCTTCATCAAAGATTGTCATGCGAAGTTTTCTCTTCTGCCTTTCGAGGTCGGCGATTTTTGACTGTGTTGTTGTCTTTTGTTCCAGGGTCTCGGCTGTCCGTTCTTCCCGGCGCAGTTCCATCACACGCTTCTTCACCATCTCCAAGTCCGTCTCTAGTGACCGTATCTGGTCATCGGCCCATCGGTCCAGGCGTTCACGCTCTTCATCGAAGAACTGATTATGGCGTTCATGCACCTGAGCCACCACGGCCCCATGGTGGGTTTCGTTCTCTCTGTCCAACCGATTGTTGGCCGCTGGGTCAGATTCAGCCAGCCCATCCATAGATCCAGGCACTCGGAAGAGTTTCTCAAGGGTCTCCTGAGTCAAGGAACGGCCCGAGTCGGTGAACCCGGAAAACAGGATCTGGTCCTCTTCCGTATCCAGAGCGCTAATGGTCAGTTGGTTGCAGGTCAACCAGCCTGACTGCCCCTTCAGGTCTTCGACAACGGCAATGTGAACGCTCAGGTTAGCTGTGTCAAAGGTAATTTTGGCGGTAGGAGTTTCCAGTTCTGATCCGCTCTGCAGAACAAGATCGCCCAGAGGGTGCCCAAGACGATACAGGTGATCGTAGGCGATGGCAATATTGCGTTCGCGTCGTACAGAAAGGACCAGGTCTCGGGCGAAAATTGAGCCTGGCGATCCAAGACGCGCCGGGTGAGTTCCCAGAACATGGCGGCGGTTCGATCGAGAATTCGGTGGGTTTCGTCTAGGTTGCCTTTGAGGCGTTCGTGGACATCGGCATCGAAGTGCTCCATCAGCGCGGTTCTGGTCTGTTGCAGTCTTTGGTCGATTTGCTCTTCAAGCTCTTTCTGTAGGGTTTGGAAAGCGAGCTCGATTTGCCCGGTTGTCCGGCAGGTTTGGTAGATCTCAAGGATTCGCTTCTCGAAATCCACCCCCGACTCGATGCTACCCAAGACTTCGTCGGAGGCCCCAAAGACACCTTCAAAAAGATGAAACTTCTCGGTCAGCAACTCCTGCACTCTCTGGTCGGCGCGGTTGTTCTGGTTAAGGAAGTTGATCACGACGACGTCGAACTTTTGGCCATAGCGGTGGATGCGTCCGATACGCTGTTCAACCCGTTGGGGATTCCAAGGGAGGTCGTAGTTGATCATGAGGCTCGCGAACTGAAGGTTGACACCCTCGGAACCCGCTTCGGTG
>JAIFLN010000153.1 GCA_020049045.1 Spirochaetota bacterium
GAGGCCAACTTTCCGTCGATGGAAAGCGCCAGCTTGATGTCGCTGCCCCCCACATCGATTCCCAACAGGGTCCGGCCTGCAACCCCCGCCAAAGCCCGCCGTGCCAGTTCGAGCACGGCACCCTTTGGACCCCGAGCCGCAGGCACCGCCACCTCGAGGGGACCCTCTGTCAACCGACAGGTCATACGGGCTCCCGTCCGTTGTTCCAGGGAATCGACCATTCTCTCAAGCACATTGACTGCCCGGCCGTACCCCCGGCGGGCTTTGCGGCTTTGTTCCAGACCGAAGGCTTTCTCAAACCGCTGGTACAGCCAGTGTGCTTCAGGAATTCCCGCAGCGGCACGGAACTCCAGCGCCCGTGGCCCCAAGGCCGAAAGCCGGTTGTACAGTTCGGCTAAAAAGTATTCTTCGATGAAGGTTTTCTCAGCGTCCGGAGTTCCTTCTTGGTAAAACCGGGGAAGGCACAGGACAAAAGGACGTCGGCTGCCATCGGGCAACGTGAGATAAAGTCCCAACTGGAAGGCTTTGTCTTTGGCCAGGGCTTCAAAACTCCGGCGGACCTCGGTGATGTACACCGTTCTCCCAGACCAAGCTCGGGACAAATACGATTCGATGCATGGAATCATGGTTGGCAATACTCCTTGCGAAGGCGATGAAGTTCTTCAGCCGGCAGCCCTTTGCCCACGTGTTCAAACGGGTAGTCGCTCCGGCCCAAAGCCTGATACTTGGATCGGGCCAAGGGGTTGAAATCCAACAGTTCCCACGACCAGCGAACGGGCCAGGCGGCCAGAAAATTCCGCAGGTCGCTCAGGTTGGAATCGAGGGCGGTGTGACCCGGAATCAGCGGGGTTCGCACCTGCACAGCGGGCCTTCCTGCGGCCAGCGCCGAGTCCGCCAGAAAACGAAAATTCGATAAAATGCGCTCGTTGGTGTGTCCGGTCCACTTTTTGTGGGCCTCGCTATCCCAGACCTTGAGATCAGCCAGAATCAAGTCCACCTCAGGCAAAACCTTCTCGAGGGCCGACGGGGGAACCTCCAGTGAGGTCTCGACGGCCACGTGAATACCCAGGTCCCGCAGAATTCGAGCCGTTTCGATCAGACCGTCGACCTGGGCCAGCGGCTCTCCACCGGAAAAGGTCACCCCGCCTCCCGAGGTTTCGAAAAACACCCGGTCGGCCAGCAGTTCCTCGGCCAGTTCCGCCGCAGAAACCTCCCTGATCTTTTCCGAACCGGCAACGTCGGCCAGGCCGAACTCCAGGCCTTCGGGATTCTGACACCACAGGCAACGCAGCGGGCACCCTTTCAAGAAGGCCGTGGTACGGATTCCGGGGCCGTCGTGGATGGAGAACCTCTGGACGTCAAAGATGGTCAGGTCAGACATCGTCATAAGTGGTCCGGGCGATGATCTCGTTCTGAAGGTCGGTGGCCAGTTCGGTGAAGTAAGCGGTGTAGCCGGCAACACGGATGGTCCCTTGCGGACAACGTTGAACTGGGCATGGTTGATTTTCAGCCGGACAAAGGCCTTCAGCAGGCTGGAAAACTTGCGGATTCCCTCGTCGGTGGTAAAGAACTGGGGCAGGAATTTCAGGTTCAGCAGCGTACCGTTGCTGCCCAGCGCCGAATTGATGCGCGACACCGACTTTAGCACTGCGGTGGGGCCTTTCAGGTCGCGGCCATAGACGGGTGACATGCCCCCGTCGGCCAACGGTGTTTTGGCCAGGCGTCCGTCGGGTGAAGCCCCCACGTTGGCACCCATGGGAACGTGAGCGCTGACGGTGTACATGCCCGTGTGGTAGCGCCCGCCCCGGAAGTTGGTCCGGCCCTCAAATTTCCTGGCAAAATACGTCACCCAGGTGTTGGCCAGCTCATCGACCCAGGCCACATCGTTTCCGTACTTGGGCGCCTTGTCCATCAGCATCTTTCGCAGTTCATCGTTGCCTTGAAAATTGCTCCTGAGGGCCTCAAACAACACCTTGCGGTCGACCAGGGGCTGGTCGTACACAAGCGTCTTCAGCGCGGCCAGAGCGTCCGCAACGTTGGCCACCTGAATGGCCTGGATGCCGGAGAGGTTGTAGTGTGCCCCGCCTGCCACCACATCAAGGCCCCGTTCCAGGCAGTCGTCGATAACCGCCGATAAAAAAGCCGTGGGCATCAGCCTCCGGTGGACCGACTCGACCTTTTCGCAGGCGTCGATCATCTTCTCGAAGAAATAATCGATCTGGGCGGTGAACGCCTTTTCCACGTCGGCGTAGGACGAAAAATCGGCCAAAGTCCCGTTATCGGGAGATAGTCGCTGACCTGTGATAAGGTCCACACCGCCGTTGAGCGCCAGTTCCAGGGTCTTGGGCAGGTTGAACATGGCCGCATCGCTCCACCCCAGGTTGTTGCCGTGGGTGGTCAGCTCGACGCAGCCGACGATGGCGTAGTTTTCGGCGTGTTCGCGGGCAATCCCCTGAGCCATCAGGGCGGGAACGATACTTTCGTCGTTGAACACCTGGGGCATACCGCTGCCCAGGCCGATGACCGTGGAACAGGCATCGAGAAATTTTTGGGGCGAGCCCTCGTGAAGCCGGGCCGACAGATTGGGCTGGGGCAGTCCCAGGGCTCCCTGCGCCTTCAGAAATAGATAGGACAGCGAATTCGTGGCGTCGGTTCCGTCGGGATTCCTTCCCCCGAGCGCCACGTTGAAGCCGATGGGAAATCCGGCAAAGAACGCCGCGCTATGGGAATTGCGCAGGTAAACGATACCGTTGAACTTCAGCCACAGAGCTTGGATCAGCTCCAGGGCCTGAGCCTCGTCCAACCGCCCGGCCTCAAGGTCCCTCTGATAGTAGGGAAGCAGATACTGGTCGGCCCGGCCCGGTGAAAACGACGAGGCGTTGCTTTCCATATGGAGGATGACGAACAGAAACCACAGAGATTGAAGGGCCTCGTGGAAGGTTTCGGCTCCGCTGACCTCGGGAGGACCGGCCAGCTTGCGGCAGATCCGGGCAACCTCGGACAGATGGAGGGCTTCGGCTTTCAGCGCATAGCGCATCATGAAATCCCGGGCGGCAGACAGAACGGTCACCACACACTGGTAGAACTCGCGTTTGGAGGGGTTGGTTTCGCGAGACAGCCTTGCTTCGGCATCCTTTTGAATACCGGCGGCACCGACGCGAATCCACAAGGCGGTATCGGGGCAGATATGCCCCTGAGCATGGTCTTTCTGGTTGATTTTGACCACGCGGCCAATGGCATCGACCACGGTTCCGGCTTCAGCCCGGATCGTGTCCTCCAGCGATTTTCCCTTCCAATACGGAAGGACGAGGTGCCGAAAATCGTCGATATCCTGCTTGTGGACGTTGAATTTGTCTTGCGGCCTGGTGGACAGGGTCTCGAGTTCTTTGTCGATCCAGGAGATGCCCGCCTCGGGGAAGACCACCCCGGCCCTCACCCCGGCAGTGCGGTTGCCGACAATCAGCTCCTCCTCATCCAGAGAGATTTCCAGTTCCCTGAGGGCGGCCGCCAACGACAGCGCGCGCTTTTGGGCCACGGAGGCCCCCTCATTGGCCTGGTAGATCCGTGTAATGATCAAGGCCTGCTCCAGCGACAAGTACCGGGGCTCGGCCTGCATTTTCTGTTTGAGAGAAGCGATGCGAAAGGAAGTCTTCATCCTACCAGAATAGGCCCGGATGGCCATTCTGGAAACAACGAGGAATGACGCAAAGGTGGGCTAAAGTGAACGGTTGAGCTTGCGGAATACCCCGGGCGTCTGACCCACCAGCTGCTTGAACAGGTTGGAGAAATATTTGACGTCCTGAAACCCCAGATCCAGTGCAACGAGTTCAATCCGTCGATCGCTTTCGCACAGCAGCAACTTGGACTTCTCGATGCGCAGCGTGTTGCGGTAGTGCATCGGTGTCACTCCCATCTTCTTTTTGAAGGAACGGAACAGGTACGACGGGCTGACCGCCACAGCATGGGCCATCGCTTCAATTTCAAAATCTTCGGTGTAATGTTCATGGAGGTAACTGAGGCAACGCCCCACCAGACCGTGGTCCTCCTTGGGGGGATCGACAAACCAGCGGCGGACCAGCAGGAGCAGCGCCTGAACATAAGCAGCGACCAGTTCACGGCTGTACGAACGGCGGCTGATGGCCTCATGGTACAGCGCTTCGATTAAAACCCGGATTTCCCCCGTGGAGTCTCGAACAGAAATTCCGTGGGAGAAGGGTTGAACCGGTCCCAAATCGAACCAGAAACAAATAATTTCGTTGCGAAAGCCGGCGTTCAGCCGTTCTTCGTGGATGACCCCCGGTGGATAAATCACCAGGTCGAACAAGCCGGCATCGAGTTCTTCTTCACCGGCATGGATGCGGGCACCTCCGTCCAGAAAGTAGATCAGCTCAAACTCGGTGTGTGAATGCTTCTCAAAATTCCAGATGCGGCTCTGGCCGTCAAACCGTTCACAGAACCGGATCTCGATGGATTCGGGGCGGATGGAAGCCAGGAAGTTCGCCGTATCGACCATGGAACGCAGTATAGCACGCTGGGTTTACCGACTCCAGGTTCAGTTTTCACCACCTTTCGGACAGTTTCCGACCGTTTCGCATTGGGCCTTCTGCAACTACCATGAACGCATGTACCTTTCCAGCGATCAGTTTCCCGCCGGGACCATCCTTGAGAATTACGACCTCTGCATCGTCGGGGCAGGCGCTGCCGGTCTGTCCCTCGCCCGAAAGCTGGCGGGAACCTCGAAAAAAATCCTGGTGCTGGCCGCCGGAACGCCTGAGGAAAAGGGACTCCCTCCCAGCTTCCGCCAAAAAATCTACGGCGGAACGGCGGGTGAATTCCTGGCCAAGGTCGACCCTCTGTTCCTGCGGCGGTCCCGGTTGCATATGTATGGCGGAACCACCAACCACTTTGGATTTTGGTCTCGCCCTTTCGACGAGGCCGACTTTCTGCCGCGTCCGGGTTACCGTACCGCCTGCTGGCCCTTCCCTCATTCCGAACTGACGCCGTATTACCAGCAAGCTATGGACTGGGGACGGTACGGACCGTTCAACTTCGACGATCTGCCCTTTTGGGAGAAGGCCCTCTTCGGTAGAAACTTTGTCCATCTGGCGGGCGATGAGCTCGGTGCGGCCATTTTTCATGCCCAGTATGAAGAGCGTTACCATGACTTTCAGCTCCGGGCTGGCGACACGCTGAAGACTGCCGCCAATGTCACGGTGCTGTTCAATGCCAGCCTGCTCAAGCTCGAGTCCACACCCGACAAGGCCCATGTCACCTCCCTGGTTTGTGCCAGCATTGCCGGGGGCAAAGAAGGTCACCGGTTTACGGTGAAGGCGGCACGGTATGTGCTGGCCATGGGGGGCATCGAGAGCGTGCGGGTGCTGCAGCTGTCGGGCAACCTCGGAAACAATAAAAACGATCATCTGGGCCGGGGTTTCATGGTCCACCCCCTGATCACCACGGCGGCCAGGGTTGAGTTCGGCCGCCCCGTAGAGGCCGAAGTGCGGAATTTTTTCCGCGACCAGCAGGTGCGGCTGCAAAACCCCGAGAAACCGGGCGGGGTCTACGTTCACGACACCGCGCCTCTGGTGGACCCCCGGCTGCTGTTCAAGCACTGTGTTTTCAACGCATGGGGTGTCTTGGTGCCGACACCCGAAACCCTGGCGGCCGAAAAGATCGGCGGTTTCCGCATCATTCTAAGGTTCAACCCCGAGGGAGACAAAGCCGAGCTCAATATCAACTGGGAACAGGTGCCCAACGAGGACAGCCGCCTCACCCTCGACGAAAGCCAAGTTGACCCGGTGTTCGGCCAGCCGGTTTCCCGTCTCGACTGGAGGCTGAAGAAAGAGGACAAAAGGACGGCGATACGGGCATTGGCCCTTTGTGAGACCTATTTGAGGCGGCACGGCGCCACCGGGTTCCAGCTGACCAGCGACCTGGGCGGCGGGGCCGACCAATGGACCTTTGGCAGGCAGGAAAATGCGCTGGCCACGGGAGACCATCACATGGGAGCACTGCGCATGTCGGCCCGACCCGAGGACGGCATCGTCGACGTCCACTCGCGGTTCCACGGCGTCGACAACCTGTACACGGCCGGTTGCGGCCAGTTTCCGACCAGCGGCTACGCGAACCCCACGTTGACCATTGTGGCCCTCGCGCTCCGGCTGGCTGACCATCTTGAGAAAGTGTGAATGTGTGATTCTTCAGGAGGAAGAGGATGAAGTTAAGAATAGGAATTGTAGGTTGCGGCTCGATCAGCGAGTTTCGCCATTTCCCCGAGTACCTTCAGCGAAGCGATGTCGAAGTCGTTTCCTGTTACGATTCGAACCGTACCCGTTCGGAGAAGATGGCCCAGCTGTTTGGTGTCAAGGTCGCCCCATCCATGGAAGAGCTGGTTCAGAATCCGGCAATTGACGCCATCAGCGACTGCTCGCCGAACCATCAGCACAGCGTCGTCACCACGATGGCCCTCCAGCACGGCAAACACGTGCTTTGCGAAAAACCGATGGCGCTCACCGCTGAGTTGTGCCGAGCCATGAATGCGACTGCCGACAAGGCCGGAAAGCTTCTCATGATTGCCCACAACCAGAGACTGGCTCCCGCCCACGTAAAAGCAAAGGCGATTATCCAGTCTGGAGAGCTCGGTCGCGTCCTCAGCTTTCGGACGACCTTCGGACACAAGGGGCCGGAGTATTGGAGCGAAGAAAAGTCGAACAAGACTTGGTTCTTCAGTCAGTCCAGTTCGGGTTTTGGAGTCGCCGGCGACATCGCCATCCACAAGATCGACCTTCTGCGCTACCTGCTCGGAGATGAGTTCGTTGACGTTCAGGCCACCGTCTTTGTTGCCGACAAGAAGAACCCCGACGGCTCCCCGATTGCCGTTCCTGACAACCTCGTGTCGATCGTGAGGATGAAGGGCGGAAGCTACGGAACGCTGACGGCCAGTTGGACCTACTACGGCCCCGAGGACAACAGCACCGTTCTGTACTGTGAGAAAGGGATCATGACGATCTACCAGGATCCTGAGTTTCAACTTCGTGTGAGTAAATTCGGAGGAGAGGACGTATACTTCAAAATTGGTGAGATCCAAACCAACGACAAGCAATCGAACAGCGGAATCGTCGACGCATTTGTCGAGGCGATACACCGTGGAGGACCCGCGCCGATTTCGGGAGTCGACGGGTTGAGAGGGATCGAGGTTGTTGAGGCGATCTTTGAGTCCAGCAAGACCGGAAGGCGCGTGGCGGTGGGGCATTCCTGACCCATCCCCGTACCGCTTGCTCATTCGTATGAAAATTGTTTACGTTCGTATGAAAGAAAACCGTTGACATATGATTGAAGTGGGCTGAGAATTAAAAAGAAGAGCGGGCATTTTGAGTCCCGCAAAAAAGAAACAGTGGAGGTACATTGTGGTTAGATTTAACAAGGTATTGGTCATCGGAATGGCATTGCTGTTCGCGATGAGCGCCGGCGCGTTTGCCCAAACCAGGGTCAAGGCTGCGTTCATCGTGTCCAACCAGGCCAATGAGTCACAGGCGTTCTCAGCTCGAGAGTTTGTAAAGTACGGACCCCAGTACGGGTTTGATGTCACGACGTTCGACGCCAAGGGAGATGCTCAGGCAGAGTCGCAGATCGTCACAAACTGCATTGCTCAGAAGTTCAAGGTAATCTTCCTCAATCCCAACGACATCAACGCCATTGTTCCTGCCCTGATGAAGGCCAAACAAGCGGGCATCATTGTCGGTATGTTCTCATCCTACCTCACCGGTGGAAACGAGAAGTACAGCGATTTCGCCTCGTCCAGCGACGACCTCCTCGGTGGCCAACTTGCCGCTCAGCAGATCATCAAAGCCTTCCCCAACGGTGCAAAGTTCGTCGAGATCGGCGGCCAGGCCGGGCACAATGCCCAGCTCCAGCGCCATGACGGGTTCAACGGTCCCAAGGGTATCCAAGGATCAAAGATTGAAGTTCTCGACTTCAAGGCTTGCCAGCAGTGGGCCACTGACCAAGCTCAGGCCATCATGGAAGACTTTATCGTCAAGTACGGCAACGAAATCCAGGGTGTGTTCGTGCATTGGGACAACGGCGCGACAGGCGTCATCCAGGCTGCCAAAGCTGCCGGACTGAAGAATCTGTTCATCGTCGGTGTCGACGGCAACAAGGCCGGTTACGTACAGGTCAAGAGTGGTGAGCAGTCGGTGTCGATCGCCCAGGACTTTACGGCCATGGTCAAGAAGTCGCTCCAATTGGCCAAAGACAGACTGGCCGGCAAGAAAGTTGTGGCATTCAACATCATTCCCCAGATCATCTACGACAAGAACACGGTCAAGAACTACTCGACCCCCGAGTGGTAGAAGTTCGTTGACTTCTGCGGCCCGTTCCATCACTACGAGGAGCGGGCCGTTTTTTTCAAATTTAAATTAGGTAAGGACTTATGGATACAGCAAGATCAGAGATCATCTTGTCCATCAAGGACGTCACAAAGTCGTTTCCAGGAGTCAGGGCCCTCAACGGTGTCTCGATCGACGTTAGGCGCGGCATGGTCCACGGTGTCGTCGGAGAAAACGGGGCGGGCAAGTCCACCCTCATGAAAATTCTCTCCGGTGTCTACAAGAAAGACACAGGAACCATAGTCTTCGATGGTCGGACCATCGAGAGCACGACTCCTCACGAGTCCATGCAGAGTGGTTTAGCCATCATTTACCAGGAACTCAACCTGGTGAACACCATGAGCGTGGGTGAGAACATCTTTCTGGGGCGCTTCAAAGAGATGAAAGGAATGGGTGGTACCCATGCCAAAGCCCGAGAATTGCTTGATAGTATTGGCTGCAAAGTCAGCACGACCAAGCTGGTTTCGGAGCTGAGCGTTTCGACCAAGCAGATGGTCGAGATCTCCAAAGCGCTTTCCTTTCAATCAAAGCTCATCATCATGGATGAGCCAAGCACCAGCCTGACAACTGAGGAAATGGCTCTGCTGGTCAAGATTATCCACCAGCTCAAAGCTCAGGGCATCTCCATTATCTACATCAGCCACAAGCTCGAAGAGATCTTCGATTTCTGTGACATTGTCACGGTCATGCGCGACGGCAACGTCATCGATACCAAGCCGAAAGTGGAGTTTACGCGCGACGAACTCATCACAAAAATGGTGGGACGCACCATTGAGAATGAGTATCCCGAGCGTTCCCGTAAAGTTGGCGATACGTTGATGGAGGTCAAGGGGCTGAACACCCGAAAGCTTCATGACATCCAATTCACCCTGAAAAAAGGCGAGATTTTGGGTCTCGTCGGGTTGGTCGGTGCCGGACGCACTGAAATTGTCCGCGCGTTGTTCGGTGCAGACCGTGTCCGTGGTCACTCGATCACCATTAATGGGAAGCCTGTGACCATCAACAACCCCAAGCAAGCGAAAGATGCCGGGCTAGGCTTTATTCCGGAAGACCGCAAGCTGCAAGGCCTGGTTCTCCCCTTCTCGGTGGAGCACAACATTTCCATGGCAGCCATTGAGCGCTTCACCCGTTTCGGCTTTCTTCGCAAGTCCCTGGAAAAGGGCATCGGCGCCAAACACGTGCAGTCGCTCAAAATTAAAACTCCCAACGTCAAGGTTGCCGTCAAAAACCTCTCGGGCGGCAATCAGCAGAAGTGCATTGTTGGCCGTTGGCTGGAAATCGGTCCCAGCATTTTTATTATGGACGAGCCTACCAAGGGCATCGATGTGGGTGCCAAGTACGAGATCTATCTTCTGATGAAGGAGATTGCCGAAAAGGGCGGCGCGGTGATCCTTATCTCTTCCGAACTTCCAGAGGTCCTCAATATGAGCAACCGGGTACTGACAATTTATGATGGCCGAATCACCGGCGAGTTTGAACCCGAACACGTTCCCGCCGACACCATTATGAGGTCAGCCCTGGGACTTGAGGGGGGGGCAAAATGAACGCGCTGAACACTGTACTTAAAGAGTATCTTGTCCTTCTGATGATTGTGGGTTTGGCCATCTTGACGGCAATCGTAGAGCCGAAGTTTCTATCACCTGCCAACCTGACCAACATTATGCGGCAGTTTGGACCGCTCATTCTGGTGTCACTAGGCATGACGTTCGTCATCATCGGCGGCTTCATCGACCTTTCGGTGGCAGGGACGATCAATCTGGTTGCAGTTGTCACCATCTCGCTTATCGATCCTCTGGGGCAGACGGGAGCCTTGCTGACCGGACTGCTGATCGGTGCCATCTGTGGTGCTCTCAATGCGGTGCTCATCCTCACCGGAGGCGCGACCACGCAAGCCGAGGCGTTGTTCATCACCTTCGGCATGAGCACCGTCTATTCGGCGATCGCGCTGATCTACTCGGGTGGTTCGACCATGCATTTCTGGGACCTCGAGACAAGCTACTCGGCGTTTGAAGTCATCGGTTCAGGAAGTGTGGGACCGCTGTCGGTGTCGTTCGTCATCTTTTTGGCATCTCTGGCGCTGTTGTGGATTTTTCATACCAAGACGGCGGCGGGGCGGGCCATTTCGCTCACTGGCGGCAATAAAACAGCGGCACGCCTGGCCGGTGTTCCTGTGTCGCGCTCGATCGTGCTCATTTATACCATTGGTGGATTCATGGCGGCCTTGGGTGCCATCGTTCTGTTCAGCCGTATCACCACGGCAGCGCCGGTGATCGGAGCCGGGTTCGAAACCAACGCCATTTTGGCTGTTGTCGTCGGTGGAACCACCCTCAAGGGGGGAAAAGGCAGCGTGCTTCGCACGGTGATGGGGGTACTCCTGGTCATCCTTCTGAACAACTGTCTGAACCTTCTCGGAGTTTCCTCCTACATGCAGTGGGCTGCACGCGGAGCCATCCTGGTCTTCGCCATCTGGCTTGACAACCGTAAAGAAGTGCAGGGGAACCAGTTATGAACAAACTTTACCGCCTTTTCATGCAGCAGAAGGCCCTGGCCGCGATTGCCATTATCCTGATGGTGATGGCGTTCGCGGGTTCTGAGTTCTACAGCGCCTACAATCTGCTCGACATGCTCAATTCCTCGTCCATCCTTATCATTCTGGGTCTGGGTGTGACTCTGACCGTCATCGCCGGAGGATGCGACCTGTCGATCGGCGGAATCCTTGTGGTGTCGGGCATACTGTCCATTCAGCTGCAGGACTTTATGCCCATGCCGGCAGCGATTCTACTGGCCATTCTGTTTGGTACATTTGTGGGCTTCGTGAACGGCTACCTGGTCGTACAACAGAAGACCGAACCTTTCATCATCACTCTTGGAGTAGGATTGCTGCTCACGGGTGTGGCACAGCAATTGTCCGATGCCCACCCGGTTCCCGCCAAAAATCCCGATTTCATGATGATTGGCAACGGTTACGTCTTTGGTGACGGTATGTTTACCGACGGCCAGTTCCCGGGCATCCCCAACCTTGTGCTGATCATGTTTGTCTTCTTTCTCTTCTTCGCCTGGCTGATGCGCTACACGGCCTTTGGACGCAACCTGTATGCCATCGGCGGCGACTACGATGTGGCAAGGTATTC